>DATFWO010000322.1:0-38447 GCA_035259205.1 Burkholderiales bacterium
TCGGCAAGCGGAGCCGGCTCGCCAAGGGCGGGCTCCGGAAGCGCAGCCGCGCCCGGGTAGTTCCTCACGTCGCCCGCCGGAGGCATCTCTTTCCACGCTTCCCCGCTCCTGATGAGCCGGCGGCGCGCGGCGGCGTAGTCCCTCGACAGCAGGACATCGAGCGGCACGTCGACGAACTGCGGATCGCCGTAGTAACGGTGGCGGTCCGCGAACGAAAGCTTGAGCGCCTCCGTGAGGTGGTGGATGTAGGCGACGGAGTTGTGCCCCATCGCCTTCAGATCGAAACCGGAGAGCACGTTGAGGGTTTGCGGCAGCACCGGACCCTGGGACCAGGGACCGCACGCATGAAGCTCGATCCCGCGAAATTCGGTCTTGACTGTGGGCTCCAGGCGCACGTCGTATGCCGCCAGATCCTCGAGCGTTACCCAGCCGCCGTGCTCGCGATGATAGCTCGCAATCTTTTGCGCAATATCGCCACGATAGAACGCATCGCGCGCGGCTTTGAGCCCGGCGCTGCGGCCCTTGTCGCGGTGCGCCGCTTCTTCATCGGCCATGTACTGCAATGAGGCGGCGAGCTCCCGCTGGTAGAAGAGCTCGCCTACTTGCGGCGCCCTGCCCTTGGGCAGGAACACGGCTGCGCTCGAGGGCCAGCGGCGGTAATGATCCTCGTGATCCCGGATATAGTCGGCCATGAAGCCGTGCATCGCGAAGCCGTCCCGCGTGAGGCGAATCGCCGCCTGCGCGACTTCACCGAAAGACATGGTGCCGTGCTCATGGAGCGCCTTGATCCAGGCGGCGGGGGCAGCCGGCATCACGGTTCGCAGAATGCCGGGAGGCATGGTACCTCCGTGCTCGCGGCGAAAGTAATCAATCGCCGCGGCCCGCGGCCACGTCCCCAGCCCGTCTATGTTGACGAGCTTCCGCGGACCGGCAAGGTAGATCATGATCGGCGCCACGCCGGCAAAATTCACACGGTCGGTCTGCAGCACACCAAGCGCGATGCCTGCGGCGACGCCGGCATCGATCGCGTTGCCCCCGGCCTCGAGGATCTGAAACCCGGCGTGGGCGGCGGAATAGTGCCCCGCGGAAACCATGTGGCGCGAGCCGGTAATGGATGGGCGATAGGCGGGCATGTGCTGGTCCTCGGAAAGGGATAGTCGGCGGGATTTCGGTGACGACTGAGCGGATTGTACGTCAGCGCAGCGGGGCGCTGAAGCGTTGAATCCTGATGTAACGACTAGAACCTATCTCAATATTAGGCACGTGTGCGACGGAGGCGATGTGGGATGCAGGTCGAGGAGGAGGGCCCGCAGCAATATGTCGATATTGCGAGGGCTCCCGACAAAGAGATGCGCCCAGAGCGCCCCGTCCCACTCGGGTTGCGGCCAGGACGGTCGTCTGCTTCGTTGCCCGGCTTGACCATATCGACATATGTCCTGCGCCGTGCGCCTCGCATACGGTCCGTCCTGGCCACAACGCATCACGCGCCTATTATTGAGATAGGTTCTAGTCCTGAGCTTCCACTGGAACGATAATGCCGCCATGTTCACGTATCTCCAATCACGCATCCGCGGAACGGCACGCGTAAGCCCCGGCGCCCCGCCGCCCGGGCTGGTCGCCTTCTACTGGCACTTCGCGCGGCAGACGAAGGGCTGGTATGCCCTCATGTTCGTCACGAGCCTCGCCGTGGCGCTGATCGATACCGTGATCCCGGTATTCATCGGCAAGCTCGTGTCGCTGATGGAAGCCGTCGACCGGCCCGCGGCGCTCGGGCAGCAGTGGCCGCTGCTGCTCGGCATGGTCGCGCTGATCCTCATCTTCCGCCCGCTCGTGATACTGGTCGACGTCGCGATCCGCCAGAACGCGCTGATACCGGGCGCCACCAGCCTGATCCGCTGGCAGAGCCACTGGCACGTCGTGCGCCAGAGCTGGCCGTTCTTCCAGAACGATTTCGCGGGGCGCATCGCCAACCGCGTCATGCAGACCGCGAATGCGCTGCGCGAAAGCGTGATGGCCAGCATACGCGCCGTCTGGTACATCGCGGTCTACGGCATCAGCGCTTTCGTTCTGATGGCCGTAGCGGACTGGCGCCTGGGGCTGCCCACGCTCCTGTGGTTCCTGGGCTACATGGTATTCCTGCGCTACTTCGTGCCGCGCATGCGCGACCTCGCGCGCGCGAGCTCGGAAGTGCGCTCGCACGTGATGGCGCGGGTGGTGGACAGCTACACCAACATCCTCACGGTGAAGCTCTTCGCGCGGCTCGCCGACGAGGACGCGTACGTGCGCGAGGTGATCGACGAGCATCAGCGCGCGGTCTCCGCCCACATGCAGCTCATCTCGCAATTCATGTTCTGTCTCTCGGCGATGAATGCGGCGCTGCTCACCGGCACCGCGGCAATCGGCATCTGGCTCTGGGCGCAGGGCGCGGTGAGCGCGGGCGTGGTGGCGACCGCATTGCCGCTCGCCTGGCAGATCGCGAACGTCGCCGGCTGGGTGAGCTGGGAGGTGACCGGCATCTTCGAGAACATCGGCGTGGTGCAGGAAGGCATGCAGACGATCGCGGTGCCGCACACCGGGACCGACCCTGCCGGGGCGCGCGAGCTCGAGGTGTCGCGTGGCGAGATCCGCTTCGAGGACGTGAGCTTCAGCTACGGGCGGCGCGACGGTGCGCCGGTGCTCGATCGGCTGAGCCTCACCATCCGTCCCGGAGAGCGCGTGGGCCTCGTAGGACGCTCGGGCTCGGGCAAGTCGACCCTGGTCAATCTGCTCCTGCGCTTCTACGACGTGGAGCGGGGCAGCATCCGGATCGACGGCCAGGATATCGGGCACGTGACGCAGGAAAGCCTGCGCGCCGCAATCGGCATGGTGACGCAGGATACTTCACTGCTGCATCGCTCGATAGCGGCCAATATCCGCTACGGCCGCCCCGGCGCAAGCGACAGTGAAGTGCAGGCGGCCGCGCGCAAGGCGCACGCGCACGAGTTCATCGTGGGCCTGCAGGACTGGCATGGCCGCACCGGCTACGACGCGCACGTGGGCGAGCGCGGCGTGAAGCTCTCGGGCGGGCAGCGTCAACGCGTGGCGATCGCCCGCGTGGTGCTCAAGGACGCTCCCATCCTCGTGCTCGACGAAGCGACCTCGGCTCTGGACAGCGAGGTCGAGCTCGCGATACAGGAGCAATTGCTGGGCCTGATGGAAGGGAAGACGGTTATCGCGATCGCGCACCGCCTGTCCACCATCGCGCGCATGCACCGCCTGATCGTGCTCGAAGCCGGCCGCATCGTCGAGCAGGGCTCGCACGACGAGCTGCTGCGCCTGGACGGGCACTACGCGAGGCTGTGGCGGCACCAGTCCGGCGGATTTCTGGTGCATGACCTCGTCGCGACGGAAACGGAAACGGAGCTCCCCGACGAGCCGCCAGTGGACGAGATGCGCGGTGAAACCAAGCCCGAGCCATCCACCGACGATGCACCGGCGGTTACGAAAGCCTGAGACTGGGACCAGTCACTGGGGGCTAGAGATTTGGAATTTGAGATTTGAAGTTTGGACTTGGGATTTTGGGTTTGGGATTTGGAATTTGGGATTTGTATTTTTATGCGGAGCCCTCAATGAAAGTCCAAGGTTCTTGCCACTGCGGTCATGTCACTTACGAAGCCGAGGTCGACCCGGACAGCGTGCACATCTGCAACTGCACCGATTGCCAGATGCTTACCGGATCCGCTTTTCGGGTTTCGGCTCACGCGCCGAGGGCGACGTTCCGCCTCCTGACCGGGCAACCGAAGGTCTACGTCAAGACCGCAGAGAGCGGCGCAAAGCGCAGACACGCGTTTTGCCCCAACTGCGGGACGCCGGTGAGCTCGAGCGCGGACACCGACGATCCGTCGGCTTATTCCCTGCGGGTCGGCTGCCTGAAGCAGCGGGCGCAACTGGCGCCGAAAAAGCGCAATTGGTGCAGATCCGCGCTGGCGTGGGCGCAGAATGTCAGCGTGTTACCCGCAAAAGAGACTCAATGACCGGACACTTGAGTTTGCGACTGTCAAGGCCGTGGCCCGCGGTTGACCATGATCCAGTACATGCCGATTTTGGCCACCGCTTCGGCAAATGCGCCGAATTCCACCGGCTTTACGACGTAGCTGTTGACCCCTAGGCGGTAGCTCTCAGTGACGTCCGGCTGCTCGTTAGACGAGGTCATCACCACCACCGGTATGACGCGCAGGCGCTCGTCGGACTTGATGCGTTGCAAGACCTCGATGCCATCGACCTTCGGCATCTTCAGGTCGAGCAGAATCAGCCTGGGATGATCGTCTCCGTCGCGGCCGGCGTAGTCACCGGTGCAATACAGGAAATCGAGCGCTTGCTGGCCGTCCTTGACCCAGTAGAGCTTGTTCAGAAAATTGCCCTTCTTCAGACTGCGCATGGTCAGCCCGGCGTCGTTCGGATTGTCCTCGACGAGCAGGATTTCGACTTGCTGAACGTCATCCATTGTCATTCGCATCCCTTGGCAACGAGAAGTAGAAGGTGGCGCCGCGCCCGGGCTCGCTTTCGGCCCATACCCGCCCGCGATGACGCACCACGACGCGTTGCACAATCGCAAGGCCGATACCCGTCCCCGCAAACTCTTCGGCGCTGTGCAGCCGCTGAAAAACGCCGAAGAGCTTGTTGTAATAGCGCATGTCGAATCCGACTCCGTTATCCTCGATACGGTACACCGTTTCATCCTGCAGTTCCTGACCGCTTATCTGCACGCGCGACTGATCGCACTTGGCGGAGTATTTGATCGCATTGCTGATGAGATTTACCCATACCTGGCGCAACATCGCGCGATCGCCCAAAGCCGGCGGCAACGAGGCTACTTCGATTCGGCTGGCGGACACCGCGGCAGGCCGTAATTCCGCGGCAACTTCCTGAACGAGCGCCATCATGTCGATTGCCGCTGACTTCAAGTGTTCGCGTCCGAGCCGCGAAAACGCCAGCAAGTCGTCAATCAGCTCGGCCATTCGGCCGGCTTCCTTGCGCACTATGGTAAGCCAGTGCTTCGCTTCTTCATCAAGCTGCGGCCCGTAGTCTTCTTCCAGCATGCGCGCATAGCCGCCGATCGCTCGCAACGGCGAGCGCAAGTCGTGCGATACCGAGTAGCTAAAGCTCTCGAGTTCCTTGTTCGTCGCCTCGAGTTGCTCGGTACGTACGGCCACGCGGTGCTCGAGCTCCTTGCGCTCGGTTACGTCCTCGACGATGCGAACGAAGTATTGAGGCGCGCCGGCTGCATCTCTTACTAACGAGATTGTCCGGTGCACCCAGACAGTGGAACCGTCCTTGCGGAGATACGGGCGCTCTGATACATCGGACTGTATTTTCCCAGCCAGCATCGGCTCGGTATACCTCCGATGCCGATCGGTGCCGCGAGCGTCAGGGTGGATCACCATCTCAACCGGATTTCCTATCAGCTCTTCCTGGGTATAACCGAGAATCTGGCACAGTTTGGGGTTGACATGCGTAATTCTGCGCTCGAGGTCGACGTGCATGATGCCGAGCGGCGCGTTATCGAACGTCGCACGGTAGCGCTCGGCGGCCTCCTTGCGTTCGGTGATATCGACGATGGTGCCGATCAGGCCCGCGACGAGGCCGTCGGCGCGCGTAAACGTGGCCTTGTAGTAAATCGCGTCTCGGCGCGGCGCGTGGGGGGTTGTGATGGACGTCTCGAACACCTGAGTGCCGGGGTGGCTCCATAATACTTGGTCCATCGCGTCCCGCTGATCCGCGATTTCCGGGTTGTTGGGGTAGAGATCGTGCACCGTCTTGCCGATGAAGCTCTCCCTGGATACACCAAAGAATTTCTCCCACGCCTTGTTGACACCGAGATAGTGCCCGCCGGTATCCTTGTAGAAAATCGGGTTGGGCAGGGCTTCGATCATTTGTTGCGTCATGCGCTGCGCTTCGGAGAGACGCGCCTCGCTCTTGCGCAGATCCTCGGTGATGCGATCGGCCAGTTCGATCGCCCTGCTGCCGGTGGTGGCGAGCGACCGGATAAGCCCGAACAGCAACAGGGTGATGGTGACCCCTCCCAGCAACGCGACCAGCGGCAGCCAGCGGTTGGAGGCGCCGACGAATTCAGGTCCCGCGCCGAAGTAAAGGTTCCACCGGCGCCCGCCGACCTCCAGGCTCATCGCTTGGGTGAACTGCGAGTCCTGGACGCGTGCCCCGCTTAGGGTGCTTTTCGTCGATTTCGCTGTCGGCAGCCCGCTGTCAAACAGCAGACTATCCTGTGTAGGTGGGCTGGACAGCGTGGAACTGTCAGCGTATCCGGCATCGTGGATCCTCACGCGAACTTGCCGCAGCAGTTGCTCGCTGAGCGCCCCATGCATCACATGGTCCATGCGAGACGAAGACCCTATCAGGCCAATCAGAGCCTCGCGGCGCCCGGCAACGGTCTGGAACGGCACGCCGTTTCGATAGACCGGCAAACGCATCGTGAAGCCAACGTGCCTGGTGTCTTCCCTCACCAGGGTAACGCGTCCCGACACCACAAATTCACCCGAGTCGCGCGCGCGTTCCACCGATGCAAGGCGTACGGGATCGGCTCCAACATCAAGACCGAAAGCCTCTTCGTTGCCTGCCTTCGGCTCGAAATACTCAACTACGAAGTATTCAGGCCGGTCGCCCGGCGGCTTGATGGCGAAATTCGGATAACCACCCACATCGAGACTGGTGTCACGCCGTACCGCCGCTTCGTAGTCGCGCTTTTGCTCCAGGGGCACCCGTCGATTGAAGCCGATAACCTGAATTCCGGGATAGCGTCGATCCAGATCGAGGCTCAAGACATAACGCCGAAATGCGTCGCGGCTGACAGGCTCCGAAGCACTGAACAATCCACGCACCCCGTACAAAACATCGGCATAGGCCTGCAAGCGCCGCTCGATGGAATCCTTGGCATCGCCTACGTCGTTTTCAAATCGCACCCTCGCTGCTTGTTCTACTTGCCCTGCCACCCAATACGCAGCGGCTGCAGACAGGACACAACCGATCCCGAGCACCACCCACGCTGTCGCAGCGTGGCTGGCGATACTGGCCACTTTCGACTGCACGCCCGCGACACGGGCAATGGGCTTCGTGAGGGGCATTTGTCGGAGCCCCAGCGCTTGATGGAATGTATTGCGTCAGGCAAGTTTACTCTCGCGCCAAGCCTGGGGGCGAAGAAACACGGGTGTGCGCGGAATCGTTCAACCGAGTAGTTGGCAGGACTTCAGGGCGCGTGCGACGTAGCGGGCATTTGTCACATTCTGCTTCCTTGCGCTACAGCGCGAGTCGTCCGGCCGTATCCTCGCCCGCGAAAAAGCGCCGGATGTTCTCCAGCGCCCCCGCAACGTCCGCCTCCCAGTAGCGGTCGGAAGAGCCTCCCGCCATATGGGGCGAGAGCACGACGTTCGGCAGGCCGACCAGCAGGCTCGACTGCGGCAACGGCTCCCAGCGGAAGACGTCCAGGCCGGCCGTGGCGAGCCTTCCTTCGCGCAGGGCGTCGCACAGGGCATCCTCGTCGATCAGGCCGCCGCGTCCCACGTTGATCACGCTCGCCGTGCGCTTCATGCGGGCGATGCGCGCGCGGTTGAGCAGGTTCTCGGTTTCCGCCGTCAGCGGCACCGCCAGCACCAGGTAATCCGCGGTCTCGACCAACTCTTCCAGCGGCACGTAGTGCGCGGCGAGATCGGCCTCGACCCCCGGGGTATGGCGCCGGCGCTGGTAGTAGCAGATCCGCGGCCCGAAGGGTCGAATGCGCCGCGCGATCTCGACACCGATGTCGCCCAGGGCCACGATGCCGACGGTCGCCTCGAGCAGGTCGCGCACGCCCGGAACCTTGATCCAGTTGCCGTGATGGACGTTCTGCTGGCCGGTCTCCCGCGGAACGTAGCCGGATTCCAGATACCGCGATTCCGCGACGACCCGGTGGCACTCCAGCAGCCGGCGGGCGCAGCCGAGCAGGAGCGCCATGGCGTGGTCGGCGACGGTAGCGTTGCGGACGAGCGAACGCGTGAAGACCGGAATGCCCCGCTCCCGCGCCGCGGCGAGATCAATGTTCTTGCAGTCGACCCCGAACTTCTGAATCATGCGCGTGCCTGTGGCAGCGCTTAGCACCGTTCGGGTGATCGGCGCCTTGTACGCGAGGATGGCATCGGCGTCGACGGCGGCGGCGGCAATGCCCTCCTCCGTGAGTCGATCGGGAACGACCACGGCATGCTGGTCGCCCCTCGCCATGGTCTCGACCTTCCACGAAAACCGGTAGTTCGTGCCGTCCGGCACGAGCACACGTATCGGGCCGCTCACGAGAGAAGCGATGAGGAGGAGGGACGAGGGATGAGTGTCGAGGGAAAATTCGTCACTCGTCACCCGTCACACCTTACTCAGACCTCCACCATCTCGAAGTCTTTCTTGCGGGCTCCGCAGTCCGGGCAGCTCCAGCTTTCCGGCACATCCGCCCAGCGCGTGCCGGCGAGGATACCTTCCTCCGGTATGCCCTTCTCTTCGTCATAGAAGAAGGCGCACAGCACGCACTGCCACTTCCTGAAACCGCCGGCGGCGCGCGGCTCTTCGCCATCTGCGGTGCGCGGCGTGACCCGCGGGAAATTGAGAATGAGCGCCTCCAGCCCCTCGGGCCCAGCCTGAATCTGGAACGCTTCCTCGTCCGGCTTCACGAAGACGACAGTGAGCGCTTTGCGCTCCCCGCCGTCGTGCAGCAGGCTGCCCTTGACCACCGCCAGATACTGGCCGTCGCCGCCGGACGCGGCCGGCGCAACGGTGCGCGTGCCGGCCGCCATCGTCAACGAGCGGACGAAGAGGCCCTGCTCGTCCCTGATCTCCGCTACTTCGTGCATTGCGACGCCCTGACCCCTGGCCGGGAACGGGGCGGAGGTGGTGACCTGCCATGGAGTGCGATCCTTCACCTGATGCAGCCTGGGCAACGCACCGGGCAACCGCTGGGCGCCGGGATCGTAGCGCGTGCGCAAGGTCATGAAGGTCCAGCCGGTTTGCTCGTCCGCGTGCAGCGGGCCGTAAGGCGTATAAGCGCGGGCGAAATGGACGTAGTAGGGCGTAACCTCGTGCCGTCCGAACTGGCCCTTGCCCTTCACCAGGATCTGGAACTGATCCACCGCGTGAAAGTGCGGGCAGGACCGGTCGCCCGGATCGTATTGCGCCAGGAAAGCGCTGGGCGCATCGGGCGTGTCGGGCGTCGCCCGGAAAAACGGGTAATTGGTCGAAGCCGGCCGGTCGGGCCCGCCCGGGTTGCGCCTGATCTGCTCCGGCTTGATGTCATCAAACGCTACGACGAGCGACATCGGTCCTCCAGATTATCCGCGGTCGGCCATAAGCTATCGGCTCGCGGTCGTACCGCCCGCCGCCTACGCGTACTTGCCGGTCAGCTGCGGCGTCGTACCTTCCAGGCCTCTTTGCTCGCGCTCGAGCCGCGTCTCGCGCGACCACGTGCGCTTCAGCTCGTCCTTCACCTTGACGGTGAGCTTCCCCATGCCTTCGACTTCGAGGTCGATCGTGTCGCCGTCCATGAACGCGGAAAGCCCGCGATGGTTGGTGCCGGTCGCGAGGATGTCGCCGGGCTCGAGATCGTGTATCGACGTGATCCACTCGATGCAGCGCGGGATCTTGTGCGCCATGTCGTCGGTGTTGTAGTTCTGCTTGAGCTGGCCGTTCACCCACAGTCGCACCTGCAGCTTGTGCGGGTCGCGAATCTCGTCCGCCGTCACGAGATACGGCCCGATCGGCGCGAACGAGGCGCGCGACTTCATCTGATAGAACGTGTTGCCCGGCGGCAGCACGCCGCGCGCCGAACCGTCGATGAAATTGACGTAGCCGAAGACATAGTCCATCGCCTTCGCCGCGGGGACGTTGCTCGCGCGTTTGCCGATCACTACCGCCAGTTCCGCCTCGCCTTCGAATATCGTCGCGGCGATGTCCGGCAGCATCATGGTGTCGCCGTGGCCGACGATGCAGCCCGGCGACTTGTGGAAGGCGTTGATCGGCGCGGGCGCCTTGCGCGTGCCGTCTTCCATGTAGTTCACCGCCATGCAATCCACATTGACCGGCTTGGGCAGCGGCGGGCGCAGCTTCACCTGCGCGACCGGCAATCCCGTCCCCGCGCTCACGGCCCGCTCAATGGGGCCGCGGAATTCGTCGAAGCGGCCGATCAGCCCGTTCATCAGATCGCCGGGCCCGGTGTGGGGGATTTTCTGCACCACTGAAGTCACGTCGACGACCGTATCGCCCTTCAGGACGCCCAGACGGAAATCATTGAAATACAATAGTTTCATAGCGGCCCCCTTGGTGAATGATGACTGCCTGTGTCGAAAATAGCGCCCGCCGCGAGCATGCTGCACGCTGTCCGGGCCCATATTGTGAATAGCGTCGCGACTCGAGGCATCTTAGTCCAAGGCGCCATGCTCGGCAAACCATCCCCGGCGATTTGCATGCGCGTATCATTGCGAATGTAATTGCGGAACCTCCCCGCGGGGAGGGCTGGAAGCAAGGGAGTGAAGCGAGGAGAAAACCATGAGACCCGACACGATATCGCTGCGCCGCAGACATCTCATGATCGCAAGTGTGGTCGGCGCCGTGACGCCGGCGACCGTCTTCGCCCGGCAATGGGGCGTCAGGCCGGACGATGCGCTGCAATCGCCCGAGCAGACAAATCTGGTGGTTTCCGGGCGCATCGTCGGCGCCGCGGACGGGAAGCCGCTCGCCAGCGCCACGGTCGAGCTATGGCACGCGGACGCGGCTGGAAATCGTGCGATTGCGATTACTGACGGCGACGGCCGGTTCTTTACGACGATCGCGCCCGCTCGATATGCGGGCCGCCCGCGTCGCATCCACTACCGCGTCAACCACCAGAAGCACGCGACCCAGGCGACACAACTCTACTTCACACCCGAGCGCGGCATTTCCAGCGACCGGGTCACACAGTTGCAGCGCGATGACGAAGGGACTTGGCGCGCGACATTCGGCGCCACAGTGGTCGCCTGAAGCAGAGAGAGCCGCGGACGCTAACGAGGCTCTCGAGTGCATTGGAGGAAGCTCGCGAGTACATTCTCCCGGCGCGGTTTGATGACAAGAAATACCTGGTGTGTCACCAACCACGGCGTTGATTGATCCACACTACGAACATCGTGATAGCCCTATCAAGCGTATCGCGAACCGCGTAGCGCGCATGGGATGCCACGAGTATCCAATTCAAATGTTGGAGGAGGGGTTATGAAAAGAGTTGTGGTGGGAATGGCATTGTCGGCCATGCTGGGTGCTGGCGCGCAGGCCCAGACGCAGGAGGAACTTACACGGGACGGCAATGGTGGCAGCACCGACAATGTACTGACTTACGGCATGGGGTATCACCAGCAGCGCTACAGCAAGCTGGATCAAATCAACAAAAATACCGTCAAGCGCCTGGTACCGGTGTGGAGCACGTCGCTCGGCAATGAACACGGCGAGCAAGGCCAGCCCTTTGTTCACGCCGGCACCATGTACGCCGCAAACGTCAAGCGCGTGATCGCGATGGATGTGGGCACGGGCAAGGTCAAATGGAATTACGACATCGAGTGGGATCCCGCCGTGCCGCGTGTGGTGTGCTGCGGCCTGAACAACCGCGGTGTCGCGCTGTTCGACAGCAAGGTGTACGTGGCCTCGCTCGATGCGCACGTCTATGCGCTGGACGCCAACACCGGCAAACAGTTGTGGAAATCCAAGATTGCCGAATGGAAGGAAGGCTACTCCATCACCAGCGCGCCCAGCGTGGTCAACGGCATTGTGATGAGCGGCATGACGGGTGGCGAGTTCGGTGTGCGTGGCTTCGTGGTTGGCCTGGATGCGCAAACCGGCAAAGAAGTCTGGCGTCGTCACACCACGCCCGATCCGACGGAAAAAGCGTACGCGACATGGCCCCAGGACGATTCCTACAAACGCGGCGGCGCTTCGACCTGGATCACCGGTTCGTATGATCCCGAACTCGATCTTTCCTATTGGGGCACCAGCAACGGCGGCCCGTGGACCTGGAAAGCACGTCCCGGCGACAACCTCTGGGTGGCCTCGGTGATCGCCATCCGTCCAAAGACCGGCGAAATTGCGTGGCACTATCAATGGACGCCGGCTGAAACCTATGACTTCGACGGCAACAACGAAAACGTGCTGGGCGAGCTCACCGTCAACGGCCAGAAGCGCAAGGTGTTGATGCACGCTGACCGCAACGGCTTGATGTACGTGCTCGACCGCGCCACCGGCCAAGTGCTCGCGGGCAACCCGTATGTGAAGACCAACTGGTCAACCGGCGTGGATCTAAAGACTGGCCGCCCGGTGGAAACCGAAGTGGCACAACGGCTGCGCGCGGGCGAAAAGGTTGAGCTCGAACCGCGATGGACCGGCGGCAAGAACTGGATGCCGATGGCCTTCAACCCCACCACGGAGCGGCTCTATTTCTCGATGCTCGAGGAAACCGCGATTTACCAGTTGAACAAGGATCTGCCGGAGTACAAGCCGGGTGAGCGTTATATGGGGGTCACCAACACCACCAAGGAACGCGACCCGACCAAGCCCTGGGGCTACTGGGGTGCGGTGCTCCCGATGACCGGCAAGCCCGCCTGGCGCACGCCGCTGATGGACCTGCCGAGTTGGTCGGGCGCCATGGTCACCGCGGGCGGCCTCGTGTTTACCGGCAACACTGCGGGCGACTTTGTCGCGCTGGATGAAGCCACAGGCAAGATACTGTGGCAATTCAAGACGCCGTCGGGCGTGAATTCGCAGCCCATCACCTACACTTACAAAGGTAAGCAATACGTCTCCGTACTCTCTGGTTTGGGAGGCGGCACGTCGGCAAGGCGCGAAACTGCGGGCAAAGTGCTCCCGGCCGGCACGGTATGGACGTTTGCGCTGATGGACTAAGCGCAAAACCGAGTTTCTTTACAACGATCCCACCGGCCGGCGCCGGTGGGATTTTTTTAGCCATGGCCAATTGTTATTTGTAACTATTTCATGAAAAAAGAACTGCCATTCGCTCACGGCCTATTTCCTCGCCGGTTTGTAGCCGTCGGTGAGCGTGTACAGGAACTCCACAATGTCGTCGATTTCCTCGTCAGTTAGTTGCGGAGGCTGTTTCGGGCGGCGCTGATAGGGCGGTGTGTCGACGTTGACGTTGGCATGATATTGCGCCGGCAGATCGTTAAATTTTTTTCCGTCGGGATACCACCTCGCCGGATCGGTATCGCGCGTGGCATAAAACGCGACTGCGTCGCGCAGATTCTCGAAAAAACCGTTGTGCATGTACGGCGCGGTCACCGTGACATTGCGCAGCGTCGGCGTTTTGAAAAGGCCGCAGGCTGCCGGATCTTTCGCCGGCGGCTTGGCGCCCGACACCGGCACGCGATCGCATAACCCAAGGTCATTGAACGCCGGGTCTGCATTTTTCGGAATGCGCTTGCTGCGCGGCACACCCAGCGCGTGAAAACTGAAGTCGGTGAACAACGATTTGGTCGGATCGCGCGAAGCTTTATCGACAATATGGCAGTGCGCGCAATTGCCTTTTTGAGGCATGGTAAAAAGACTCCAGCCGCGCTGTTCCTGTTCGGTGAATTTCGCCTCCCCGCGCATCACGTAATCGAATTTCGAGGTAAACGGCTGGAACGTGCGCGTCCGTTCAAAGGCGGCGATGGAGGACGCCACCGCGTCAAGTGCCGCCTCGGGATCGTCGAAAATAGCATCGCCCCACACTTTGCGAAACTCGGCGGCGTACGCACTCCTTGCGACCTTGGCGATCAGCGCCGGCGTATCGGCGTTATTCATTTCCACCTCGTTCACAAGCGGCTGCTTCGCCTGTTCTTCCAGCGTGTCGGCACGGCCATCCCAAAAAAGACCGCCCGACGGCACGCGCTTGCCGCCCCTTTCAACGCTGCCAAAGCGCGGCGTAGTGGCAAGGTACATCAGAGTGGGCGCATCGCGCTTGCCGAACTGGTCGGAACGGCTGCCCCGCGCTACCCCCATCATGGTGCTGTTGTTGCCGGTGAAGGCGCGTCTGGGATCGTGGCACGAGGCGCATGCCACACCGGCTGGTTCCGACATGCTGGTGTCGAAAAACAGACGCAGACCGAGCCGCTCGCGCGGCGTCAGGGAAGTCTCATCGATGGCGGCGGCCAGCGACAGGATAAACGGGTCCTGTGCCCGCGGCGAGGGAGCGAGCAGGAGGAGAAAAACTCCCGCCAAAACGGGAACTGCCAGCGCGCGGTTGGCCAGGTGTGGCCGAGGCCATTGAAGCATGGTAGTCGATGCGCAAGTTATACGCGGCACAAATTATATCCACAGAAGTACAGCGCGAGCTGCTTCGTCCACTCTTCGGTTGCGGCCATTCTGGCAAACGCGTCTTCCCAGAACGCCACCGGCGCGGGCCCGGTCCCCATCGGACCGAACATTCGGGTTGCCCATCAACAGACGCATCGCCCGGGCGCTGATTGAGGTGACGCTAGCGCCAGCGTCTGGTTGCAGCGATCCTGCGCGTGAATGCCTCTTTGATCCAACCCTTAGCCGACCAAGCCGCTAGGCCGGCTCATGTTTGCCCAAGCGCCCATGGCGGTGAGGCTCGCATTTTCCTTCGCGTCCTTGGCGCCCTTAGCGGTGAAGCTTTACCTTTTTTTAGCTCAGCGGCAGTGCTCGTCGATCATGCGTTCTATGGCCGCCGAACATGCCGCGCAGAAGTACCGCGTTTGCAATGAGAACATGATGCAGTCCACCTCGGCGCGGAACATCCCTTTCGCATGTCCGTTCGCGCCTTCGTAGTACCCCACCTTGCGCTGATTGCCGTTCTTCGCCAGCAGCGCCGCCTGCCGCTGCCTCTCCCGGTCCATGAATTTCTCGATGGCCGCTTCTTCGGCTCCAGACGCCCGCAACGCTTCGTATTGCTTTACGTAGCTCGCGAAGTACTTTTCATACTCCACCTTGTTCCACGCGGTGGGCCACTGCCCCGGCCCAGTCAGGAGATCGTGCCATTTCTTTTTTTCAGGCGAAATCGTGACGTTGGCATGCCATGGCTCCACGTTCCCGAAGTAAGACGGCCCACCGGCTGCCGGAATGTAGTACTCATCTGCGAGGCCTCCAATCGAGTGAGCGAATTCATGGATGACGAGGTACCTTGCCGCCGCGCTGTCGATCGCCACGACAGCCGGTCCGCCGAAGTACGAGCTGCCGCCGTAGCGGCGGGCATTGGCCAGGATCACCAGGAAATCGTATGGAACGGCCGACGCCACCTCGCGCACGGCCTGATTGTTTCCATCGGCGAGCGACCGCTCCGAGCCTCCGTTCCCATAGGCGCAGCGAAAGACCGTGTCCTTCTTCAGCCCGAGGTACGGATCGGTCACGCCACTGTCGGCGCTCGCCGCAAAAACGGAGGACACGTTGAAATCGCGTTTGCGCCTGTTGAACGGCTCGACAGAGAAGAGGTAGCCGGCGGCGCGTTTCGCGTCGTCCAGGAACTTGGGATACTCGGCTTCCCGGTATCCGTCGCCGAGGATCGCGAGATCCACTTTCGCGCCGGGCTCGCCGCCGGCGAAGATGGCATCTACGCGCATTGCCGTGGCGCCGGGCGAGCGGTCGATATCGCTGACATCCGGGTCGATCCCGACCTTGGCTACCGTGAAAAACGCGCGCTCCCCTCGCCGTTTTTCGATGGCCGCGCGTACCGGGTGCCGCGGCATGGGGAAACGAACGCTGAGCTGGGTCATCGCTGCTCGGGCATCCGGAGCGAGGCTGCTGTCAAAGCCCTGCCGAAAGAGCAGCGCTTCACTGTTCGGGTCGTAAACCGACAGCCGGTAGTCGCCCCAGTCCGGCCCGTCCGCAGCTTTCCGCTCCCGACCATGCCACTTTCGCTCGAGTCGAAGCTGCTCGAGCGTGAAGCTTTCGGCCCCAGCCACCAACCGCTGCTGCCAGTCCAGGCGCAGCGCCCCTTCTGCAAAAACGCCGTTTGTGTCCTGTGCGCTCTTCTCCGGCTCGGTGCGGCGGCACGCCGGCACGAGCATCGACAGCCCCGCAGCCGCGGCGTGCTGCAACATGCTTCGGCGGACGGGCGAGAAGCGCTTACACGAAGTGTTTGTTAATGCCAACTGACAACCTTGGGATCGATGACTAGTCCGTGCGGATGCCGGCCTCCTTGATGACCTTCCCCATCTTCGTCATCTCGGAGGTCATCGCAGCCGCGAGCTGCTCCGGCGTGGTGCCGACCGGCTCCACGCCGTTGTTGAGCAGTCGGTTCCTAGTGTCCGTCTGCCGCAGCAGGCGTACGATTTCATCGTTCAGCCGCTCGATGATGTAGCGCGAAGTGCCGGCCGGCGCAAATACGCCGTGACTCGTGTCCGCCTGGTATCCGGGCAGCCCTGACGCCGCGATCGTGGGCAACTCCGGAAACAGCGCGGACCGCTCCGCACCGGTCACCGCCAGGGCTTTCAATCTGCCGGATTTCACGTGCGGCGTCACTGCAGCCGCGTTGGGAAACATGTACTGCACCTGGCCCCCGACGAGATCGATGAGCGCCTTGCCTGTTCCCTTGTACGCGATACGCACGACATCGATACGCGCCATCGACCTGAACAGCTCCCCAGCGATGTGCGGCGCGGAACCGTTCGAGCCTGCCGCCCAATTGAGCTGTCCCGGCCGGGCCCTGGCGAGAGCAATCAATTCCGGGACGGTTCTTGCCGGCAGCGACGGATGCGCTACGAGGAGATTGGGCACCCGGTCCACCAGCGAGACCGGCGCGAAGTCCTTCACCGGATCGTAAGCGACCTTCTGCAGGAACGGCAGAGTCCACATGCCGTTGCTGAAGAGGAGCAAGGTATAGCCGTCCGGCGGGGCCTTGGCGACCGCCTCCATCGCGATCGCCCCGCCGGCGCCGCCCCGATTCTCGACGACGACCTGCTGGCCCACGCCGCCTGCCATTCCCTGAGCAAGCAAGCGCGCCATGAAATCGGCCCCGCCCCCGACATCCGCGGTGACGATACGTATGGCCTTGATCGGATAGGTCTGGCCGGACACCTTGTGCGCGCAAAGCAGAAACAGTCCCGGCGCGAGCATCCACGCGGCGCCGCGCATGTCGGTGTCACCCCGGCGACGAGTGGGGCCTCGGGGTCAGGCGGCCGGCGCAACGGTCACGCCACGCACGCCGTTCTGCTCGATGACTCGCGCCACGAGGCCGGTCGCTTTGACATCCTCCACGAATTCGCGGAGATAGTTTGCGCCGGCATCGCGGCCTTTCGGCGTGCACACCGCCTGCTGAACCGCGGTGAACCGGCCGTCGAGGATGCGCGAGCCCGGAAGTTTTTTCACTTCGTCCACGAGACGCGGCTTGAGGCTCGCGAGCGCCTCCAGCTTGTCGCGGACAAACGTTTCGAAAGGATCCGATCCCTGGACCCGCACGAGCTGCGCGTGCTTCAGGTTGCGGCTCAGGTACAAGTCGTACGCGCTCTTTGCCGAAATGGCGATGCGCACGCCATCGCGGTCGACCTCGGCAATCGTCCGCAGCGGCGAGCCGGGCGGAACCAGGTAGGTGGCCTCGATCTCCAGGTAGGGCGCGGTAAACGTCATCTCGGCGGCACGCTGGGGCTCCGCGCCGAGGAACGCAACGTCCCAGACTCCCGTGCGCACCGAGTCTGCGGTCGCGCCAGCGGAACCATAGCGGTGGAACTCGACCGGGACGCCAAGCCGCTTCGCCAGCTCCCGCGCCAGATCCAGCGCGATGCCGCGCGGCTCCGGCTTGGTCTTGGTGCTCGGGTCCGTGAGCAACTCGTTCCCGAAATTGATGCCGACGCGCAGCTTGCCCGTCGGGGTGAGCTCGGCTTTCGCGGCTGGTGAAACCATGGGATTCCTCGCTTGAGTGGGAGCCACATTAGAACACAAGTGTCCCTCTACTGCTGCTGCATCCCCGACTCGGTCATGATCTTCCGCGTCTTCTCGATGTCGCGCCTGACCTTGTCGGCAAGCTGCTGCGGCGTGCCCGCAATGACGCGGTGCCCGGTCGAGACGAGGCGCTCGTGGATTTCGGGAGTGGCGACGATGCGCGCGGTCTCCTTGTATATGGTCTGCACGACCGTGGACGGCGTCTTTGCCGGGGCAAAGAGCGCGTACCATTGTTCGTAGTCGTAGCCCGGCAGGCCGTTTTCGGCGACGGTCGGCACATCGGGGAGCTGCGGCATGCGCTGCGCGCTGGTAACGCCCAGCACCCTCAATCTTCCAGACTCGACGTGGGGCGCGATGACGACGTACGAGGTAAAGGTCATGTCCGCCTCGCCGCCCATCACGGCAATGGCGGCCTGCGCGCCGCCCTTGTAGTGTATGTTGGTCATCGCGGCCTTCGCCTGCAGTTGGAGCGCATTGCCCATGAGCTCTCCCGATGCTCCGGCGACGGCGACGTTGAGCTTACGGGGCGACCTTCTCGCCACGGCGATCAGCTCCCTGACCGACCTGGCGGGGACCGACGGATGGATCACGAGAGCGAGCGGTATCGAAGCGATCTCCGTGATCGGCGCAAAATCGGTCACCGGATCGTATTCCAGCTTCCTGTACAGAGCGGCATTGATCGCGTGGGTCCCGGCATTGCCGATCATGATCACAGAGCCATCGGGCGCGGCGCGCGCAGTATAAACGGCGGCCAGTATCCCGTTGGCACTCGGCCGATTCTCGACAATCACGGTCTGTCGCCACGCTTCGCTCAGCTTGGGCGCGAGCAGCCGGGCGATGAAATCCGGGCCGGTGCCTCCGATGCTCGCCGCGACGATACGCATCTGCTTGGGGATCGCCGGCGCGGCGTCCTGGGCTGACGAGACAGCGGGACACAGGGCGAGTCCCGCTGCCAGCGGAAACACGCGCCTCGATGGGATCCTGCCGGGCTTCATGACTCTATCTCCTCGTATTATTTGTCGATCCTTCCGTCAGGCTCGCCGGGCGAATGCATCCAGCACCTGCTGTTCATAGTCGACCACCTTCCGGACGCTATTCCGCTGCTTCATACGCTCGAAGTGCGCCATGCAATTCCCGAAGCGAGAGACGTCGAGGTTGAACGACATCGCGCGCCGGAAGCACCAGAACAAATGCGCATCGACCGCGGTGAAGTGCGCGAAGAACCACTCCCGTCCGGCCAGCAGCTCGTCGGCGATCTCGAAATCCTCGAACAGCAACTTGTTCGCCACCCGCTTGACGCTCTCTTCCGAACCGGGGAGATCGCAGTAGTTCTGCGGCCTCGCGTTCGGGGTGAGGTGCGGGTGAATTCCCGAGGCGCACCAGGCGAGAAGCGAAATCGCCTTGATCTCATCGCCGTCTGCCGCCGGCAGCAGTCGGGCGTTGGGGAAGTGACGCGCGATCCACAGCTGGATCGCGACATTTTCCGTCAGCGGCTCGCCGTCGATCAGGAGCACCGGCACCTTGTGCTTGGGGTTGAGCCTCAGAAATTCGGGACTCCTGTTCTCGCCGTTGCGCGTATTGATGTTCTCGACTTCAAAGTCGGCGCCGGCTTCGGTCAGCGTGACGTAAGGCACCAGCGCACAGGTCATGGGGGCGTAGTAAAGCGTCACCTTCATCGTTCCTTCTCCTCGCTCGGTCCGCTTCGATGCTCGCTCTCGATCTCCTCGCTGCCACGGCGCGTATGGCCGGCGGCAGGCCGGAGCGCGGGTTGGAGGCACGCTGTAGTGTAGTATGCGCGAGGCAAAACCGGTCGCGGCACAAAGGCAGAGATGAAAAAGATCTTGGAATGAATCACGCTCGGCGTGGCGCTGCTCCTCGGCTGCAGCCCACCGCCGCCGGCGCCCCCTCCCCCGCCCTATCGCCCGTCGAGGCGCTCTTCGATGCGGGCGGAGAGATCTACAAAGCATGCGCGGCATGCCATCAGCGATACGCGCCGCAATTGCAGGCGCCGCCCGGGCAAGCCGCCAAATGACCTACGCGCGACGGGGCGGTGTAAACTTTCCGCGAAGGACGCTCCGGCCGGTCACTATCCATGCAAACGCAGGCGCTGCGCAGTTTTTGCACCTGGCTCGAACATACTTCCATGAGCCAGACCATACAGACCGTCGACTGGGTCGTTCCGGCGGTGCAGACTATCCACATACTGGCTATCGCCGCGTTGATGGGATCGGCCCTCATGATCAATCTGAAGCTCGTCGGAGCGCTCGGGCGCGATCAACCGCTGGCGCACTTTTCCGAACGTTCCGTACGCATCATCTGGTGTGCGCTGCCGGTCCTCCTCGTCACCGGCTTGATCATGATCATCGGCGAGCCCGCCCGCTCCCTGCAGAATCCCGTCTTCCAGTTGAAGATGTGCCTCGTGATTACCGCGATAGCAATTACGCTCTGCTTCCAGGCTCCGCTCCGCAACAACGCCGGTTTCTGGGACGCTACGGTGGCGCGCCGCGGAGCCTCGCTCGCCCTTGCGATACTGTCGCTGGCGCTGTGGATCGGCATCGTTTTCGCCGGGCGCTGGATTGCATACTATTGACGGATAAGGCGGCGGCGAGTGCAGTACGACGCAATTCTGAAATCGCTCGAGGCAACCGCCGTGGGCAAGGCCATCGGCGAGAGCGAGTCGCTGTTCCCGTGGATCGAATGCGTGCACGTTCTTGCGATTGTGCTGGTCGTCGGGTCCATTGCGATCGTCGACATGCGACTGATCGGCTGGGGCTCGCGCGATCGCAGCGTGACGCGGCTGACCCGCGACGTGCTGCCATGCACCTGGGTGGCCTTCCTGTTCGCCGCCTGCTCGGGCGCCCTGCTGTTCGTATCCAAGGCCGTCACCTACGGGCACAATTTTTTCTTTCTGGGGAAGATGCTTCTGCTGGTTCTGGCGGGGACCAACATGGCGGTTTTTCACCTGCTGCTGAGCCACGACGTCGAGCACTGGGGTGCCACGCCGGCCACCACGCCGTTGCCCGCCAGGATCGCCGGAGCGATATCCTTGTGCCTGTGGATCTGCATCGTCGCGTTCGGCCGCTGGATCGGCTTCACGCTGCATCCTAGCCTGGGCGCAGGCTAGCACCGATCCTCGTCCAGCCGATGCGCGTAGAATGCGCACCTTGCGCATTCGGCCCTGCGCAGCGCGCGCCCGCAGTGAGATAGATTCTTGATCCGCCTTTCCCAGGTCACCCTCAGCCGCGGCGCCAAGCTGCTGCTCGAGGACGCCGACCTCGCTCTCAATTCCGGCGAGAAGATCGGCCTGATCGGCGCTAACGGCTCGGGCAAGTCGAGCCTGTTTGCGCTGCTGCGCGGCGAGCTGCACGCCGACAAGGGTGAGATCGACTACCCGGCCCGCTGGCGAGTCGCCCACGTGGCGCAGGAAACGCCCGCGCTCGAGCGCCCGGCGCTCGAGTACGCGATCGACGGGGACATCGTGCTGCGGCGACTGGAACGGGACCTCGCCGCCGCGGAAGCCGCCGGCGACGGCGTGCGCATGGGCGAGCTGCATGCGGCGCTGGACGACGCGGGCGCCTACACGGTGCGCTCGCGCGCCGAGCGCCTGCTGCACGGCCTGGGCTTCACGCACGAGCAGATGGACGAGCCGGTTGCGGCGTTCTCGGGCGGCTGGCGCATGCGCCTGAACCTCGCGCAGGCGCTGATGAGCCCCTCCGATCTGCTGCTGCTCGACGAGCCGACCAATCACCTGGACCTCGACGCGATACTCTGGGTCGAGGACTGGCTGAAACGCTATTCCGGCACGCTCATCATCATCTCGCACGACCGCGATTTCCTCGACGGCGTCGTGGAGACCGTGGTGCACATCGACCAGCGCAAGCTCAGGCGCTATTCGGGCGACTACTCGAGCTTCGAGAGCCAGCGCGCCGCGGCGGTCGTGCTTGCGGCGGCCCAGTACGAAAAGCAGCAGCGCGAGCGCGCGCACCTGGAGTCGTTCATCAACCGCTTCCGCGCCAAGGCCACGAAGGCGAAGCAGGCCCAGAGCCGCATGAAGATGCTGGCGAAAATGGAGGACCTGGCGCCGCTGCACGTTTCGGCGCCCTTCACGTTCGAGTTCCGCGAGCCGCTGAAAGCGCCCGACCCGCTGCTTACGCTCGACGATGTCGACGCCGGCTACTGCATGGAAGACGGCACGGAGAGGCTCGTCGTGCGCGCTATCCGGTTCTCGCTGCGCAGCGGTCAGCGCTATGGGCTCCTCGGCATCAACGGCGCGGGGAAGACGACCCTGGTCAAGACCATCGCAGGGGAGCTCAAGCCCCTCGCGGGCTCGGTGAATTTCAACAAGGGGCTCGCCGTCGGCTACTTCGCCCAGCAGCAAGTCGAGATGCTGCGGGAAGACGAGTCACCGCTCTGGCACCTGACCCGCCTTGCCCCTCCCGACGGGAAGGCGGTGCGCGAGCAGGATCTGCGCAGCTATCTCGGGAGCTTCAACTTTCCCGGCGACATGGCGACGGGCTCGATCGAGAATTTCTCCGGCGGCGAGAAGGCGCGCCTCGCGCTGGCGATGATCGTGTGGCAGCGCCCCAACCTGCTGCTCCTCGACGAACCGACCAACCACCTCGACCTGGAAACAAGGGAAGCGCTGACCGTGGCGCTGGCGCAGTTCGAGGGAACCCTGGTGCTAGTGTCGCACGACCGGCATCTGCTGCGCGCCACTACCGACCAGTTTCTGATCGTCGCCGGCGGCACGTTGCAGTCCTTCGACGGGGATCTCGACGACTACCGCGACTGGCTGTTCAGGACGAAACTCGGCTCGGCGGATGCCCCGTCGGATGCGACCACGCCGCTCGGGGTGCCGAAGGCTCCCGCGCGCGCGAAGAGCGTGCAGCCTAAACCTGCCCCCGCCGCGCCGGCCGGCCGACGCGAGCAGAAGCGTAAGGAAGCTGCAGAGCGGCAGCGGCTGTCTACGGCGCGCAAGCCGATCGAGTCGCGCATCAGGCGGCTCGAGGACCAGATGGCGAAGCTTAACGTGCAAAAGGCCGCGATCGACCGTCAGCTCGCCGATCCGGCGCAGTACGGCGATGGTAAAAGGGACGCGCTCAAGGCGATGGTCCTCGACCAGGCCTGGCTGGCACGGGAACTGGCGCAACTCGAATCGGAATGGCTCGCACTGCACGAGCAGCTGGAGCAGCTGCAGGCCGCGACGTAAGGAGGACTCCAATGACCGATGCCGGGCGCGAGTCCGCGGACGGCGGGAACCACGAAGACATCGTCCGCAAGGAATTCGCGCGGCAGGCGGAGGCGATGGCCGGCGCCGCGCTGTTCAACGACCAGACCGTGCTCGCAAGAATCCGCGACGCGGCACGGGTGACGCGGGACTCGCGCGTGCTCGACGTGGCGTGCGGACCAGGCATCGTCGTGGAAGCGCTCGCCCCGGGCGCGGGCGAAGTCGTCGCGTGCGACATCACGCCGGAGATGCTGGAGCAGACCCGACGCCGCTGCCGAGCGGCCGGCCTCGCGAACGTGCGCTGCATACCGGGGTGCGCCGAGGACCTGCCCTTCGAAGACTCGGCGTTCGACGCCGTGGTGACGCGCTCGGCGCTGCACCACTTCCCCGATCCGGCCCGTGCGCTGCGGGAGATGAGCCGCGTGCTCCGCCCGGGAGGCCGCGTCGTCATCGTAGACGTGATGGCGTCGGAGGACGCGGAGCAGGCCGCGCTGCACAACGCGCTCGAAACACTCCGCGATCCATCGCACGTGCGCATGGTCTCGAAGAGCGAGCTCGAGCGCTGGCTGGCCGAGGCGGGTTTCGCCGTGGAGAGCCTGCTCGGTTGGACGAATCACCGGGAATTCGGCGAATGGCTCAAGATCACCAACGCGCCGGAGCGCGTCCGCCCGCTGCAGACGGTGATGACCGAGCTCGCCCGGCGCGGTGCTCGGGCCGGGATCAACCTGCGACTGGAAGAAGGGAAGCTGCGTTTCGAGCACAATCCGGTGCTGGTGGCCGCGGTGAAGCGGGGAAAGGCTGCGCCGTAAGGCTCGGTACTTCGGCCAATGCCCTCTAGCGCGCCGTTGCTCTAGAATTGGCTGAAACCGACCTCAGGCCCCATTGGTCTGACCGATGACGATGCGGCACGCCCCCGAAATGGACGTCGAATCACTCCTTTCGCGAGAGGGGCGCGTACGCCTGACGCTGCTGCAACTCCTGCGCCTCTACCTCGATCCGGGGGCGCTGTTCAAGGATGCCTCGCGGGGTACGGCGAGCGTGCAGGCGCACGCCCGCGATTACAACCGCCGCATGCGCTGGATGCTGCTGCCGTATATCCGGCGCTGGATCCTGATTTCGGCGTCGTTTTTTGCCGGCATCGCACCGGCCGAAGCGATGTCCCTGATCCCTGCCGCGGCGCTGGCGGTGGGATGCAGCATCTCCCTGATCGTTATCGGCGTTACGGCAATCGGGTATTTTTTGCTGGGAGCGTCGGACTAGGCGCCGGGCCCGGCCGCGAGCCTGCTTTCCAGCCGATCGCGGAACGCCTTCGCCTTTCTCCGGTACAGCCGCCGGCCTTTCTTCAAGGCCTTGCTTTGCAGCTTCCTGCGGCGGCGCTCGATATGTGAAATCAGGTTCTTGCGGGTTCCGACAGAATTCGCCGGCAGGGCGGCAATCTTCATCCCCAGCACGGCAAGATCGTGATCGGCGCCGAGCCCCCCGCCTATAGCCGACGCCCGTTTGAGCAATTTTGGACGACGGCGCTGCGTGACGTGCCCGATAACCTCCATCGCCTGCTCCAGGTATTTCACCTGCTTGCGAGATTCATGCAGGTTCTCGTCGGATTCGTCGGATTCAGTCCGCTCCAGCGCTTTGCGCCCCTTGCGGTAGATGCGCCCGACGCCCGCGACCAGAACTTTCGGATCATGCCGCGAGAGGCGCCATCGTCTGGCCTGCTCCCCGGCCTTCACGAGCGAGCGTCGAGTCTCCTTCAGATCCCCCGAAGACCGCAGCTCGCGTCGCAATCGCAGCCGCCGCCTGCGCATCTCGCGCCGAAGCCGGGCGAGTTCGTCACGGACGCGCGTGCCGTGCTCATGAGCACGCAAGCGCTCGATCGTGTCGAGCGCGACCTTGGCGTCCCGCGGCTGCGACAGCGGCCGACCGGCGCCCCGCAGCAGGGCGTTCTCGCGCTCGTAAGCCTGCTCGCCGATTGCGTCGCGCAACAAGCGCAGGCTTGCGCGAGCGCGCTTGATGTTCTTCCGCGCCTGGTGGATGGTCTCGTCGGCGGGTATCGTCCGCGTCCGCAGCACGCGCAAGGCATCGCCGATCTGCCGGCGCATGAGGTCTCTTACCTCGGCGGGGCCCCGGTCGACGAGTCTGGACTTGGCGCGCGCCGCCATCCCGGATATCCATTCTGGTACGACTACGACAACCGGGGGGCCGGAGAATTTCCGGCGCCGCGCTGGAAATTCAGTCGATCTTGATCTTTGCGGTCCTGATCACTTCGGCCCACTTCACCGTCTCGGCCCGCATGAACGCGCCGAACTCGTCCGGCGTGCTGCCGAGGGCTTCGAAGCCCAGGGTCGTGAAGCGCTCCTTGACATCGGGCGCATTGAGCGTGCGCGTGATTTCCGCATTGAGCCGTTCGATGATGTTCCTCGGGGTTCCAGCGGGCGTCACAATGCCGTTCCACCCGCTGCCGACGATGCTCGGCCAGCCGGATTCGCCCATGGTCGGCACGTCCGGCAGCAGGGCGCTGCGCTTCTCGCTCGCTACGGCCAGCGCCCGCAGCCGCCCGTTCTGGATGAAAGGCAGCACGATCGGCAGCACGCTCCAGAGCAGTTCGACCTGTCCGCCGACCAGATCGGTCGCGGCGAGGCCGCCGCCCTTGTAAGGAACGTCGTTCATGGTGATTCCGGCCGTGTGGTTGAACATTTCCGTAAGCAGGTGATGGACCGACGCGAGGTTGTTGATGGCCACGTTCAGGGAGCGCGCTTTCGCGAGCGCGACCAGCTCTTTCACCGAGCGCGCCGGCACCGAGGGATGGACCACCAGCACGCTGGCGCTTTCGTTTACGAGTATGACTGGCGCGAGATCCCGCAGCGGATCGTACGGCAGGCTTGAAAACAGGGTCTTGCCGATCGTGATCGGACTCGGCGTTGCCATGCCTATCGTGTAGCCATCGGGGGCCGCCTTGGCGATCGCGTCGGTGCCGACGATGCCGCCTCCCCCGGTGCGGTTGTCCACGATCACATTGCGGCCGAGGCTTTCCGAGAGTTTCTGGGCTACGAGCCGGGCCGTGATATCGGTACCGCCGCCGGCCGGATAGGTGACGATCAACCGGACCGGCTTCGCCGGATAGGGTTGCGACCAGGCGACATCAACGCCGCCCGCAACCAGGAGCGCAATCCAGAGCAGCCCGGATTTCATCGTTACCACATGGCCAGGTCCCGCGGATACTCGGTCAGGATCTCGTAGCCCGTCTCGGTCACCACCACCACGTCGCCGATCATCGCGCCGCCCACGCCGGGCACGAAGAGGTTCGGGTGTATCTCCATGAGCATGCCGGGCTTCAGTTCGATCGGCTGCGGTTTCTCCCTCGGCGTCTTGATGTCCCAAGGTTGCGGGAAAGCGAGGCTCACGATCGGATCCTCGTAGGAGTAGCCCAGGCCGTGCCCCGGACGCGAATACTCGACCTCGCCGTCCTTGTAGTACTTGTGCAGCACGCGGATCATCGAGTCGTTGACCTCATACAGGTTGTCGCCCGGCCGCATGGCGGCAAGTCCCGTCTCCTGCATTTCGCGCGCGATGTCGTAGAGGCGCTGCTGGTCCGCGGTCGGCTTGCCCATCGTCCCGGTGCGGATCGCGTGGCCCCAATGGCCGTCGTAGGTGAGGTAGATGCCGGGCATCACCGTGTCGCCTTCCTGCGGGATGCGCACGCACTCCTCCTTGTAGAAGCGCGGGTAGTCGGCCTGCGGCGCGACGGTGAGCCACGTGATGCAGTACTCGCAGCCCTCGCTGCGCGCGGTGTGCTCCATCGCCGCCTGAAGCTGGTAGCCCTTCTTGCCGCTCCTCACCTCGTGCCCGAAGGTTTGAAAAATGGCATCGCAGATTTCCCCCGCGCGGCGATGGAACGCCATCTCGATATGGCCTTTCTGCGCCCGCTTGCGATCGATGAAGGGCGCGAAATCGACCCACTCGGTCTCGGGCAGCCCCTTCTCGAGCGCCTTCCACACCGGGGCGGGCGTCTCGTTGAAGCCGATGTAGCCGACCCGCAGCGCGCGATTGCCCTGGGGCGAAAGGACCGAGACGGCTTCCTCTCCCAGCAGATGCGGCTTCAGGATGCGCACGTCCTTGAACCAGAGCAGCTCGCGGGTCTGCAGCCTCATCAGGAAGGCGTTGATCGCGGTGAGCAGGACCGGCTCCCGGCCGGGGCGCAGGATCA
Source organism: Burkholderiales bacterium (assembly GCA_035259205.1). Lineage (GTDB taxonomy): Bacteria > Pseudomonadota > Gammaproteobacteria > Burkholderiales > SG8-41 > SG8-41. The sequence continues at coordinate 27,348 of DATFWO010000322.1, forward strand.
GCATGGCCGGGGTATTGTGGCCGTCGTAGTTGCACAGGTAACGCAGGTAACCGTGCATCTTGCTCGTGGAGCCGAGCGCGCTGCCGTTGGCGTAGACGACGAGCGCGTCGAGTTTCTCGCGCGCGATGTCCTCCTCCACTTCCGCGACGCGCTCTTTCAGCGTGGGGTTGTCGATCCTCAACATGGCGGCTCTCTCCTGGAGTGCTGACGCAAATAGACAAGGACGGGGGTAATTGGGAAACTAGCATCCGCTTCTCCGCCGGTCAATCGCGTCGCAACCCAAGGACGTCCACGATGCAGAAACAAGTTCGCGACCCGTTCGTATTCGAGCTGTTCAAGAACGCGGTGTTTTCCATCGCCGACGAGATGGCGCTCACCGTGTTGCGGACGACCTACTCGGGCGTGCTGAGGGACAACATGGACTATTCGACCGGCTTCGCCGACGCCGACGGCAAGCTCGCCGCGCAGGGCCTGACGCTGCCCGCCCACCTCGGGTCGCTGCCCACCGCCATGGAGGCGGTCATGCGCCGCTTCCGCGACGACATCCGCCCGGGCGACGTGTTCATCATGAACGACCCGTTCGACGGCGGGATGCACCTGCCCGACATCTTCGTATTCAAGCCCCTGTATCACGAGGGCGAGCGGCTCGCGTTCGCAGCGACCGTGTGCCACCACAGCGACGTCGGCGGCCGCGTCGCCGGCTCCAACGCCTCGGACTCGACGGAGATCTACGCCGAGGGGCTGCGCATCGCGCCGCTCAAGCTCTATGAAGCGGGCGCCCTCAACCAGACGCTGATGACCATCATCGAGAAGAACGTGCGCCTGCCGGTACAGGTCTTCGGCGACCTGCGGGCGCAGCTCGCCGCCTGCCACATCGCCGAGAGGCAGTTCGCGGAGCTGGTCGCCAAGTATGGCGCGGGGGAAACGAAGGCTCTCCTGCGGGAGACGATCGACTACGCCGAGCGCATGACCCGTTCGGCGCTGGAACAGCTCCCGGACGGCGAATGGAGCTTCGAGGACTGGATCGACGACGACGGCATCGATTACGGCAGGCCGATCCGGATCTTCGTGACGATCAGGAAGAAGGGCGGGCACATGGTCGTCGATTGGACCGGCACCTCGCCGCAGGTGCGCGGCGCCATCAACAACACCCTCTCGTTTACGAAGGCGGCCTCGTACACCGCCGTGCGCTCGGTGCTGCCGCCGGGGATCCCGAACAACGAAGGCGTGTTTCGCGCGATCGATGTGCATTGTCCGCCCGGCACCGTCGGCAACGGCGTGCTGCCGGCCGCATGCGCCGCGCGCGGGCTCACCGGCTTTCGCATGGTCGATTGCATGTTCGGCGCGCTGGCGATGATGCTGCCGGACAAGGTCAAAGCGGCGGGCGACGGCGGCAACACCGGGATTTCGATCGGCGGCTACTACGCGGACCGCAAGCCGTTCGTCTACGTCGATTTCACCTGCGGCGCGTGGGGCGCCCGCCCGTGGGCCGATGGCCTCGACGGCAACTCGCACATGTTCGCGAACATGGCGTCGCATTCGGTCGAGGTCACCGAGACCGAGCATCCGATCTCGCTGCTCTGCTACGAGTTCGTCCCGGACAAGGCCGGCGCGGGCCGCTACCGGGGCGGCGTGCCGTTTCAGCGCGACTACCGCTTCAACGAGGCGGAAGGCTTGCTGCAGGTCCGCTCCGACCGCCGCGACCATCGCCCGTTCGGCCTGTACGGCGGCAGTCCCGGCCGGCCCTCGGAGAACTATCTCAATCCCGGGAACGAGAATCGCGTACTCCCCGGCAAGTTCACGATGAACGTCAGGCGCGGCGACATCTTCCGCCACGTGCTCGCCGGCGCCGGCGGCTATGGCGATCCGCTCGAGCGCGATGCCGCCGCGGTCCTGAAGGATGTGCGCAACGAGCTGCTGTCCCCGGCGCGGGCGGCAGCCGACTACGGCGTCATCATCGACACCGCGCGCTGGACCGTCGATGCCGGCGCGACCGCGAAGCGCCGCGGTGAAATCCGCTCGGCACGGGGCTGGCGCGCGCCTCCCAAGGTGCAGCGCGACGATCCCGCGCGTCCGGAGTCCGGGGAGTGAGCCGCGCGTCCGGCTATCGCGTGGGCGTCGATATCGGCGGCACCTTCACCGACATCGTGCTGCTGGGCAGAGACGGAACGATACACACGAAGAAGATTTCCTCGAGCGTCGATAATTATGCGCGCGCGATCGTCGAAGGCCTCGCGGAGGTCTTCCACGAAACCGGCCTCGGCGGCAGCGCGATCGAGGAAATCCGCCACGGCACCACGGTCGCGTCCAACGCGATCCTCGAGCACAAGGGAGCGCGCGTGGGGCTGATCACGACACGGGGGTTCCGCGACGTGCTCGAGATCCGCACTTTGCGCATGCCGCGCCTCTACGACATGGCGTGGACCAAGCCAGAGCCCCTGGTAGAGCGCTACCTGCGCCGGGTGGTCGACGAGCGTATCGATGCCGGCGGGCGCGTCGAGCGCGCGCTCGATCCGGCCGATGCGGAGCGCCAGGTCGATGCGCTCCTCGCCGAAAACGTTGAGGCGATCGCGGTGTGCCTGCTGAACTCGTTCGCGAACCCGGTCCACGAGCGCGCGATCGCGGGCATCGTGCGCAGGCGGGCACCGCACGTCGCCCTCAGCGTCTCCTGTGAGGTGCTGCCGGAAATCAAGGAGTACGAGCGCACCTCGACCACGGTGGTCAACGCCTACGTGATGCCGATCGTCGCGAGCTACCTTCGCTCGCTGCGCAAGGGGCTCGACGATGCGCAGATTCCCGCGCCCCTGCTCCTGATGCAGTCGAACGGCGGCCTCACGACGGAAACCGCCGCCGCCGAGCGACCGATGAACATCATCGAATCGGGCCCGGCCGGAGGCGTCGTTGGCGCGCAGGCGCTCGCGCGCGCGAAGGGGCTCACGCGGATCATCACGTTCGACATGGGCGGCACCACTGCCAAGGCCGCGATCGTCGAAGACGGCGAGGTCGCGCGCGCACACGAGTACTCGGTCGGCGCGGGCATCATGGTAGGCTCCCGGCTGCTGACGGGTGCCGGCTACGCGCTCAAGGTGCCTGCGATCGATCTCGCGGAAGTGGGCGCGGGCGGCGGCTCGCACGTCTGGATCGACGCTGGCGGCTCGCTGCAGGTTGGTCCCGAAAGCGCGGGCGCCCTGCCCGGCCCGGTTTGCTACGACGCGGGCGGCTCGATCCCGACCGTAACCGACTGCAACGTCCTGCTCGGCTACCTCAACCCGGCGCACCTCGTCGGGGGCGCGCTGAAGCTGAACGCCGGCAAGGCGCGCGAGGCGTTCGCGCACGCGATTGCAGAACCGCTCGGCTTGACGATAGAGCAGGCCGCATACGGCGCGCACCAGATCGCAGCGTCGAACATGATGCGCGGCATCAAGGCGGTATCGACGGAGCGGGGGCGCGATCCGCGCGAGTTTGCGCTTTTCGCATTCGGCGGCAATGGGCCGCTGTTCGCGTGCGGCATGGCGGGCGCCCTCGGCATGGGCCGCGTCGTCGTGCCGCCTTCGGCCGGGCTCTTCTCTTCGTTCGGGTTGCTTTATGCGGACGTCGAGCATCATTACTCGCGCACCTTCAGGCGCCTGCTGCGCAAGGCCGACTTGCGCGAAGTAGAGGGTGCGTGGGACGCGCTCGCCGGGGAAGCGATGGATCAGCTCGCGGCGGAGGGGTTCACGGGCGCGCGCGCGCGTCTTCGCCGCTCCGCCGCGCTGCACTATCAGGGGCAGAGCTACGAGCTGACCGTTGCCGTGCCGGAAGGGAAGATCGACGCGAACATGGTCGAGTGCCTGGAAGAAGCGTTCGGCGTGGAGCACGAAAAAACGTACGGGCACCGCGCCGGACCGGAAGAACCGGTCGAGCTGGTATCCATCCAGGTCGTGGGCCAGGGGCTGCGCGAGGGCGCCGCGGTTCCCACACAGGTGCGCTCGAGCCGGAGCGAGCCCGCGCCGCCGCCCCCACGGCCCGCGTACTTCGGCTCGGCCCACGGTTGGCTGGAGACGCCCATAGTGCGGCGCTCGGATCTCGCGACAACGCCGCGCCCCGGACCGTTGATCATCGAGGAGTACGACGCGACCTGCGTCGTTCCTCCCGGCGCGCGGGCGCATCTCGATGCGGGCGACAACATCGTCATCGAGCTCCGCTCGAGTGACGGGTAACGGGTGACGATAGGGGGCGACCGCCTCATTTCGCGGTCGCCAGCAACTCCTTGAGGCCGCGCAGCGCGACGTAGTAGCCGAAGATGCCGAAGCCGGTCACCACGCCGCGGGCGACTCCGCCGACCTCCGAGATCCGTCCCCGCCGCGCCGGATTCGAGATATGCAGCTCGATCGTCGGGAACTTCACCTGCGAGATGGCGGCCATCAGCGCGGGATGGCCGGTGCTGTAGCCCGCCGGGTTGATGATCGCGGCGTCCACGCCCCGGTCGTGCGCCTCGTAGAACTTGTTGATGGCCTCCCCTTCGATATTGGAGTGGAAGATCTCGACCTCGACGCCGAGCTCAGCCGCGTACTTGCGGATGTGCTCGTCGTATTGGGGCAAGGTCATGGGCCCGAATACGTCGAGCTGGGACTTGCCCCGCATGTTCATCCCCGCGCCGTGGACGACCAGTATTTTCGGCATGGCTTTCCTCCCTTTGGAAACGTCTCGGATGAAGCGTCTCAGATTAAGCGTCCCGGGTAAAGCGTCGCAGCGAGGGTGCCGCTGCGGAAAGCGTGACATTCATCTTTACATCGCATGGGCATCAATACCGGCTTCTGCAACGTGGGCAATTTCGGCAGCAGCGTGCGCATGGACTACACGATCATCGGGGGCGAAGCGAACCTGGCGGCCCGCCTGCAGTCGAGCGCCAACGTCGGCAGCATCGTCGTAAGCTACGAGACGTGGGCCCTGGTGCGGGATATCGTCTCCGCACGTCCCTTGCCGCCGATTGCCATGAAGGGAATCGGCCGCGAGGTCGTGCCGTACCTGATCGAGGAACCGGTGAGCGTGGGCGGCAAGGAAACCGCGGTTCTCAGAGAAGAGCTACCGGGGCTGACCCTCTATCTCGACCCGCGCGCGGTTGACGCCACCAGAACCGAGCACGTTCGCAGCGTGCTGCAAAGCGCATTGGCGGCGCTGGACGGCCAATCGGCGCGGGCGACGCAGTTGGGCAAAGCGAGCTGAGCTCATTCTGCCGTAACCCTGCCCCGCGCTCCGAGCGCCTTTTCGACCTTCGGCTTGACGTCGCCGATCATCAATTCCATCGAGCGCATCGCCGCCTTGTGCGGCGTGTTGCCGACCTTGAACGAAAAGCACACGTGCACCGGTCTCGCCGCGTCGATCTCGGCGACGAGCTTCTCGGCAACCGTCTCGACATCGCCGATCAGCAGGTTGTCGCAGATGGTTTCGAGCGGCGGCTCGTCTGGAAACGGCACGTCGACCAGTACGGTCCCCTGCATGACCTCCTGCCGGCGCCGGAGGCTCGATGCGAGCCGCGACTGGTAGCGCGCGTTTTCGGCGAACCGCCTCCCCTCTTCGCGGTTGCCGGTGATGTGTGCGAAGCGGTTGACCGTGATATGCGCTTGCGCCAGGGGCTTATTCTCGGCGGCAAACGCGGCGACGATGTCGGCATACTGCTCGGCCAGCAACTTGACGCCGCCGACCCGGCCCGAAGTCAGCACCCGATAGCCGTGCCGCGCCGCGGCGCGGAACATTGCCTGGGTATGGCCGGCGACGTAGACCGGCATGGGCTGCTGCACGGGGCGGGCCGGGATATGAGTTCGAGGCATCCGGTAGTGCTTGCCGTCATAGCTGAAGAAATCCCGGCTGAAAGCCAGCTCGAGGATATCGCAGAACTCGTTGGTCATTTCGAGATTCCGCGCGATGTCCACGCCGAAGCGCTCGAATTCGTAGGGCTGATAGCCGGAGCCGATGCCAAGCATGAGGCGGCCATCCGACAATGCATCGGCGGTGGCGATCTCTGCGGCGAGCCGGGCCGGATTGTACAGGGGCAGCACCACGACCGCGGTGCCGAGGCGGATCTTTTTCGTGATCGCGGCGCAATGCGCCACCATCATCAACGGCGACGCACACAGGCAGTAGTTCGAGAAGTGATGCTCGGCGAACCATGCGATCCCGTACCCGAGCTCGTCGGCCAGCCTGGTTTGCTCGGCAACTTCGCCAAACACCTGCGCGGCCGGCTTGTCGGCTTCGCGCGCACCCATCAGATTGAAGATCCCGAACTCCATGGCCTCATCCTCCGCTCGTTACGCATGCCCACTACGACCGCGATAGCGCCGGGCGTCAGCAGACGGGCGCGTATAATCGGCAACGCGGGTTACGCAACACTCTATCGCCGGACCGGCGAGGGGGCAATCGCACAAACGTTTGGCGGAGCGACGTCCCATGGACACGCGCAGGACTCTGTGGGTCGCACTTGCGGCGCTGGTGGGGGCAGCCGCAGGATGGGCGCACGCCCAGGCGCCCAAAGGGGCGCCCTACCCGGCGAAACCGGTCCGCATCCTGGTCGGTTATGCGCCCGGCGGCGCGACCGACATCGTCGGGCGTCTCATAGCGCAGAAACTCTCCGAGGCGAGCGGTCAATCGTTCTTCGTCGAGAACCGCCCCGGTGCGAGCGCCACCATTGCCTCCGAAATGGTGGCCCGCGCCGCGCCCGACGGTTACACGCTTCTCATCGCTGCGACGACCTCGCATTCGATCCTCCCCAGCCTCATGAAGCTCTCCTACGATCCGCAGCGCGATTTCGCGCCGGTGAGCCTGCTGGCCATCTCGCCCCTGCTCCTCGCTCTGCATCCGTCGCTGCCGATCCGGTCCGTCGCGGACATGATCAAGCTCGCCCGCGCCCGGCCGGGCCAGCTGAGCTTCGGCGCCGGCGGCACGGGCACGCCGCCGCATCTGGCGGGCGAGCTCTTCAAGCAGATGGCGGGAGTGGACATGCTCTACGTGCCCTATAAGGGTGAAGCGCCTGCAATTGCCGACATCATCGGCGGGCAGGTCTCGCTCATTTTCTCCAACGTGGTCGCGGTGCTGCCGCAAGTGCACGGAGGGCGCCTGCGCGGCATCGCGGTAACCGCAGCCGGCCGCCTGCCATCGTTGCCCGAATTTCCCACGGTCGCCGAATCGGGATTGCCCGGCTTCGTGGTCGAGGCGTGGTTCGGACTCGTGGCCACCGGGGGAACACCCGATTACGTGGTATCCAGGCTCAACGCCGACACCGCCCGTGGCATGAGTCAGCCGGAGCTGCGCGATCGGCTCGCGGGCCAGGGGCTCTTCGTGAAAACCGGTTCGCCCGCGGACCTCACCGCGCTCATGCGAAGCGAAACCGCGAAATGGGCCAAGGTCGTCAAGGCTGCCGGCATCAAGCTCGAGTGAATCGCTGCCGACGGCGCTCGACAGCTGAACCGTCCTAGTCCCGACTCTCTTCGGTCCTTCCGCTTCGCTCTCACGGCCGCTTCGTGGCAAAATTGCCGCATGTCCGAAAACCCGCAATGGGCCTTCCCCGACTCGCTGCAGCCGAAGGCCGAGGAAACGCAGTTTGACCTCGCGCGCACGCTCGATGCGGTGCTCCTGGTGCGGGTGGAAGTTCCGGAGGACGCATTTACCGCCGCGACGCTCGGCACCGAGCGTGGCGGCAATGGAGTGGTGATCCGCGAGGACGGCCTCGTGCTGACTATCGGCTACCTCATCACCGAGGCGTCGCAGATCTGGCTCACGACCAATCGCGGCGCCGTCGTGGCCGGCTACCCGCTCGCCTACGACCGGGCAACGGGATTCGGCCTCATCCAGCCGCTGGGCAAGCTGGACGCGCCCTGTCTCCGGCGGGGACTGGCAGCGGACGTGAGGATCGGCGACGCCGCGTTTGTGATCGGCCACGGCGGCCGCCCCCACTCGCTCAAGACGCGGCTGGTCGGGAAACACGAATTTGCAGGCTATTGGGAGTATGTGGTCGACGAGGCGCTCTTTACCGCACCGGCCCATCCGCAATGGGGTGGCGCTGCGCTGGTCGACGCATTGGGCAACTTGGTCGGCATCGGTTCGCTGCTGGTGCAGCAGGAGGTGAACGGCGAGCCGATCCATGCCAACATGTTCGTGCCGATCGACCTGCTTGACCCCATCCTCAACGCGATGCTGCAAACCGGCCGCAGCCCGCACCCGCCGCAGCCGTGGCTGGGTATGTCCACGCAGGACCCCGAAGGCAAGCTCGTCGTCAGCAAACTCTCGCCGGGCGGCCCGGCCCATCGCGCCGGCGTTCAGCTGGGCGACATGGTGCTGGGCGTCGGCACTGTACGTGTACATGGGCTGGCGGAATTGTTCCGTGCGGTGTGGCGGCTCGGCGCCGCCGGGGTTGACGTGCCCCTCACTATCGCGCGCGCCGGCGACGTGCTGCACATTACGGTCAAGTCGGCCGACCGCAACGACTTTCTGAAGAAGCCCAATCTGCACTGAGCGCTGTGCGGTGAGCAGCGAGCGGTGAGCAACCGGTCGTCAGGCCTTCTGGCCTGTCCAGAACTTCCCGTCGATATCAGGAGCAAAATCCCCGTCGATCAGCACGTACAGCATCTTCACGTTCCTGGCCGAGCGGTTGCTCCACGCGTGACTGGTGCCCCGCTGGATGACTACATCGCCCGCCTTGAGCTCTACCTCTCCTTCGTCGAACAGCAGGGTGATCTCTCCTTCGAGCACGACGGCGTAGTCCACCGTCTCCGTGCGATGCATCATCGGATGGCGGCCGCCCTTGCCGAAAGTCGACGCCTCTCCAGCGCCGCTCTTGCGGAAGAGCTCCTGCGCGTGGGCCGGGGTGAGCCTGCGGGTTTCTTCCGTCTCCGGCGGAACGACGGAAATACGAAAGACCGTGCCTCTCGCAGGAGGATGCAGGGAGCGTGGACCCGTGGTCGGCTCGGCTCTTGAGCGGCGAGCGGTACCGGCATCGCGTGCGTCTTCCAGACCTCGAAGGAGAGCTGGCCGGGGCGGATCGGATTGCTGTGAACCGTGGGCACCGGGCCGTCCGACAGCACGACCGCTTTGCCGTTTTTGTCGTGGCCGGTGACCACGCGCCTGATTTGCGTCATGGGATTCTCGCCGTGTAGTGAGCTGGGAGCGATGGGAAGACTTGCGGCGTGGACTCTGTCTCTTGCCGCGCCATCATCCCACAGAGTACTAGCCTGGGCGACGCTTGCCGTCCAGGATACGATCCGCCCATACGCGTCGTGGTTGCGTTTGCCCCCGGCGGGCGGCGCTGACGTGATTGCGTGCACCGTCGGCCAGCGGTCATCGAACGCGAGCAAACCGTCGTCGCTGATGCTCCGGGCTGTGGATCGACAGGAGGTTGCCAGACCGGCCAGGGAGGCCGGCTTTAGTTCACCGCGAATCGCTTGCGTGACCGTTCTCGATCGGAAGATTTCCCTGCCAGCCGCACGCAGGCGATTCGCACCGATAACGGCGCCGCGGAAAAACCCGGCTGAGCAACCGATCGATGGGCCGACGGGGTATGCGCTGCGCTGGACCGTGACAACGCGGGCAGGTGCCTACATACATGCTGAGATCGTGCACCACCCACCCGCCCTTGCTGCTGTAGTTCCAGTATTGCATTTCGTTGATTGCCCCACCCTCGGATGTAGGTCTTGGATGGAGCCGATCGGTTTTAGTTCCTTCTCGGCGCGATTTGTAAACAGTACTGACAACGTTGACCGGAAAATTTCGCATCCGATAAATCGATCGCATGGACTAAAATGCGAGCCGCGGCCGTAGCGTTGTGAGCTTTTTGTTGGCGCCTACATGCCAGGACTGGAAATAGCCGGCATCCTCATGCTGGGCGCGCTTGCGTGGCTCTGGTTCGACAGCCTGAAAGCACGCGAAGCGGCGATCGACGCCGCGCGCGCGGCCTGCTCAGCCGAAGGATTGCTGCTGCTCGATGCGACGGTGTCCATCTCGAGCGTGAAGCTGGTGCGCGATGAAGAAGGCCGACTAACCTTACAGCGGGCTTACGACTTTGAATACAGCGATACCGGCAATAACCGCCTCAAGGGCAGCGTGGTTCTGCTCGCCCACCGGGTCGTATTGCTGAACGTCGGCGTTGCGTCCCCCGCCCGGGCGGCGCGGACGCTGCATTAGCCGGAAGGTGAGAGCGGCGCGGCGGTCGTTCATCCGCGTAGAGCGTGGCCAATTGGTATCCTGGAGCGGCCTAGGGCCTAGTTCACGTCGAACTCGCCGACGAAGATCGAATCGCTGCGGTCCTTCAGGCGCAGCGTGACGAGCTCGTCGCGCTGCCCGGGCAGCCCGAATCTCGTGGAAAGCTTTACCTGCAGCGTGACCGGCCCCGCGATCATCTGGCGCCGGTCGCCGAAGTACTGCGCTTCGACGCGGTACTTGCCCGGCTTGGCGCGTTTCAGCGAGAACTCCTCCGGCCCGTAACCTCCCGTGAAATCCAGCGACATGCGACCGCCCTGATAGCTAAGCCGGTTGCCGTAAAACGCTTTCTCCCCGTTCGGATCGGTGACCCACAGATCGATGTCGGTGTTGTCCGCGTCCCAGGTCAGCACCACGCGCAAGTCGAGCGCGAGGTTCTTCAGGAAGCGCGGATCGATCCGGCTCGTGTCGAGGGACTCGCCGGCAGTCGCGACGATAGTGTTCAAGTCGGCGAGCGCGATCAGCTCGACCTCGGGGAAGCGCCCGTGCCAGGCACGGATCACCACTTCGTAAAGCGAGTCGATCGCCTTCTGGTACTGCTTATCGGCTGCGTACGCGAGGCCCAGGTCGCGCCACGATTGCGGCTCCTCGGGGCTGAGTTCCGCAACCTTGCGGAAAACGGGGATCGCAAGTCGCGCCTGGTCCGCCTGCAGCAGGCGCTGGCCGAGCACCCGCAGGATGTGCCGGTTCTCGAGGTCCATCTCCGCCAGATTGGACAGCACGCGCAAGGCGAGCTCCGTCTGATCCCGGGCGAAGAAGATATCGGCGGCGTCAAGGAAGAACGCCGTGCTGCTCGAGTAGCCCGGCCGCTCATCGAGGTACACGCGGTAGAGGTGCTCCGACGGTGCGTCGCGCATCCGTGCGGCGTAGGGC
>DATFWO010000323.1:0-3311 GCA_035259205.1 Burkholderiales bacterium
TGAGTTGGCGCCCGCAAGTGGTAAGAGACCATGTAGGTCGTGGCTTCCAGAGCGAAAGGGCAGTAGGTTGTGGAGCTTCTCTTGTCGGTCACCTACTTGATCTTGCCTATAGCAGCTGGATGCCTAGGGCTCCGCAGGCTGAGTCTGGGAGAGTCCATCCTTTGACAGTAAATCACAGGACGCTCGTTTACGTTACTCAGGATGAGCTAGACTGCGCTAATTTCATTCTAAACGACGTATTTGGGGTTAGGATGGGGCTGTGCTGCGGTTCTTGCTCTCAATGGATTTACTAGACTCGTCTGCCGTGAAGTTCCACCGACGCGCGAGAGAGTCGTTGATGAGACCGGTCGATTGGCAAAGGATGGTCGGCGCTCACGTGTTGCCCGGCTTGGGAGGGGTTCTGCCCGGCCCGCGCCCGCGCCTTGCGAGCAGACATCGATCACAGATCGGGATCCCATCGAGCGTGGCGAGCAGCGGATCCATTCCCGGATAGTCGGGAGGGACGATCCATCCCTCGCCCTCCGCGAGCGAGGCACCACAATCATGGCACCGGCGGTCAGGCATCGGCGCCCCCGAGCTACCATAGGTTCCACTTTGACCGCCACGGGAAAGCAGCGCGTCTCTGTTCAACACGCCTGAGTCGAAAGTCGCCGGGCTGCGGCTCAGCCGGCCGCGCAGGATAAGGCCGACGCACCTGGCATGTCATGTGCAACCACTCGATCCCTTCCAGCGGCCGCGCGCGCTTTGCTTCGTCGAGCGCCTTCATGCGCAGCATCCGGGCGGACAACGCTCTTCCTAAGGCGGTCAGCAGCCGGGCGTCCGCGACCTTGCGGCTTCAGAAAGCCTGTTCCGCCTCCGTAGCGATACGCCCTCCGCGCTATCGGCCGTAGCGAGCAGCGCATCGAGGCCGATGCTGGTGAGCCCGCGGCGGTCGAGCACCGCGAGCAGTCCCGGCAGAGCGCGAACCGCCGCAGGCTCGTAGTCGTCGCGCTCGGCGGCATCGTGTAGCATCACGATCGCGCCGTCGGTGAGGGTTCGCGCGACTCTCTCAACAATGGCCTCGGGAGTCTGGCCGCGCCTACCGTCGTATCCGCGCGCGGACCAGCTCACCAGCGTGACGCCAGCAAGGCGCGCCCCGCGTACGGTGGTGACGCTCGTGTGGCCGAGGGGTGGACGGAACAAGCGAGGACGTACGCCTGTCGCGACCTCAACCGCACGGATCGCGCGAAGGATCTCGTCGCGTACGGTCCATGGCATGCGGAAAGAGTGCAAGCGATCGTGGACATCTCCGTGCACGCCGAGCGTGTGGCCGCCGGCATGAATCTCGCGCACCACATCCGGACGGCGGCGCGCCTTGGCGCCCAGCACGAAAAACGTCGCGCGGTGGCGGGTTGCCCCCAGCGTTTCCAGGATCCGTCGTGTCGTCACCGGATCGGGCCCGTCATCGAACGTGAGCGCGACGCGCATGTTGCCCGACGGGCCAGAGGAGATGATGGGACCGTACATCTCGAGCTGGGGGAAGAAGACGCCCGTCGTGGCGAGCGCATACCAGCCCACCGACAGCGCGGCGATCTTGGCGACGCCCAGCTCGCCCTGCGCAGCGGCGCGCACCGCGAGCGCGCCGAGCCCCAGGCTCCCCCCCATGAAGACCAAGCGGGCCGGGCTGAGCATGCGCCCGCTGCGATTTGACATCGCGGGCACCATACCGCTCCGGCCCGTACCCGGCGAGACGTTAATTGTCCCGTCATGCCGCCGGCGATGCCCAGTGGGCGTCCCGGATGGACGGAGTTGACAGGTCCGGACGCGTGGTGCGAAGGAGCCGCGTTCAAGTGCACGAGACGCTAGATTCCATGCGGGTCGTTTGATGCTCCTAGCGGTAACGGGGTCGGGCCGGCAGGTCGTCCAAGGTAATGGGCGATGGGTGAGCAGCCTGACCCGGCACCGGGAAAAAGGGGAAGACGTGCACCGATTCCATTCTTGGGTTGATCGCCCAACCACTACGGCGATTGAGAAACGCACGCGATGAACCTCGCCCAGGTCCGTGCCGCACTGCGTTTCGACAGCGGTGCCTGGCGTCGCTTCGCGGAGCTCGGCTGCGTTTACGGCCCAGAATGGTGGAAGCGCGGCTCGCCGCCGGTTATCGCGGGCATCATTTTCGCGATCGCGCGGGAGGGCCGTGCCGCCGTGCTTCGCAATCAACGACAGGTGCGCGGACCGCGCGGCTGGCTCCGCGAGCGCTGGGATGCGTACCGCGTATTCGCCGAGTTCGCGCGTTCCTTGACCGAGAACCTCGAGCAGGGGGGCCCGCGCCCACCGCCGCTTTCGCTCCAGGTGCCTGATCCCGAGCTCTTCCAGGGGGCGCTGGCGGAGCACCGGGGGCTCGTAGTGCCCACCGCTCACTTCGGCGGGTCGGAGATCGGCGCACGCTTTCTTTCCGACCTCGGTCGACCGGTGAACCTGGTCGTTGCGCCGGAGCCGAACCCCACCACGCGCGAGTTCATGCACCGGCTTCGCACGCGTTACGGTTTCAACGTCATCTATTCCGGCCGCTCTGTCTTCGGCGCGCTCCCCCTGCTCCAGGCCCTCCGCCGAGATGAGGTCGTCGGCTTGCAGATCGATCCGTGGGGCTCCCCGCAGGGCGCGCCGGAGATCGAGTTCTTCGGCCGACCAGCGCCGTTCCGCATCGGGCCGTTCGTCCTGGCCCGCATCGCGCGCGCGCCACTCGTCCCGGTGTTCACGGTCCGGACGGGCATCCGGCAGTATGAATTGCGTGTCGCCGGCCGGTTCGATCCCATCACCGCGGCCGATGCCACGGCGGCCTTCAATGCCACCGTGCGTTTCTACGAACGCCTGGTGCGAGAGCGGCCCTGGCAGTGGCTGCTGTTCGATGACGTCTGGCCGAGGGTGCCGGTGGTCCCGATCACCCTACCGGACGAAGAGCCCGAGCCGCGCCGCTCACTTCGCCGCTAACCGTCCGCGGAGCGCCGAAGGAGGAGGAGTACCTCGCCCACGGTCGATACATCCATCAGGGCAGGCGCCCATGCGATGCGCGGCTGTAAAAAAAGCCCGAGGGGAAGGAACACGGCGTTGTACCAGCGCATCGCCTGAACCGGCCGCTTCGTCAGACCCCACACGGCTAAGTCGAGCAATTTGCCGCTCCGCGGTTCCATACCGAACATCGCGCTCCGCTCGAGCGTCAAGGCGTTCTCCGCCAGCAGTGCCACGAGAGCGTCGGCATCGTAGCGGCGGACGTGGCCGACGAGAACGTCGAAGGCGCTCCAACGCGCCGGGTGAAGGGGCACCGACAACAC
>DATFWO010000324.1:0-17820 GCA_035259205.1 Burkholderiales bacterium
ACGCGCACGCCCTCTCCGCCCAGCATGACCGAAAAGCGGCGCACCGCCGGGTTCTGGTCGCACTGGGGGCTGGTCAACCCCGTGACCGAGCACACGCCGTTCCTCATCCCGTTCTGGGTGAGCTTGGACCAGCGCTCGCCCCACAGGTTGGTGGTTCCCTTCACACTGTCGATCACCTTGAACATCTCGACCAGCTCCTCGACACGCTTGGTGATCGTGCCGTGGACTTCCCCGATGCGAAAGACCGTGTGCTTTTCTCCACCCTTGGCCGCGGTGCGCCGGATGCGGGCTGCGTCGTGCATGTCGACCGAAATCATCGAGGCGACCACGCCCAGCGTCTTGCCCCACCCGACGATGCCGGCGATCTTCTCGTCGTTGAAGCAGTTCTGCAGAGACACGTAGTAACCGTCCGGTGCAAGGTACGGCTTGATCAGCATCGTCGCCCATTCCGTGTCGTAGGACTTGAGCGAGATGAACGCGATATCGATCGGCTTCTGCTTCGTCAACGACTGCACCTCGGTGAGGTGCATGGTCCTGGCTTTGGTGACGGTGAATTTCTCCTCGGGCGTCACGCCGTCGAGCTCCAGCCCGCGCGCGCGTATGGCCTCGATATTCTCCGGCCACATGTCGATCAGCGTCACGTCCTGGCCGTGATGCGCCAGGTAGCCGCCGACGTACCCGCCCAGTGCGCCTGCCCCGACGAATGCTATGCGCTTGCCCATCTCTCATCCTCCGGATCAAAAAAACCAAATCCCAAATCCCAAAATCCAAATCCCAAAATCCAAATCCCCAATCTGCGTTTATCCGCGGCTGATGAATAAGGCCTCGATCAATGCGCGCGCGAGTCTCTGCGAACCATTCTACAATGCGAGCTGAACGGAGCGAGGAGACCAAGCTGTGATCACCGAGACGCTCGCGCGCTTCGTCAACGGAACTCACAAGAAAGCGGCCGCCGTCAACACGGTCACGAAGTGACGCAACCGTTCACCGTTTCAATGAGGAGCATATGGCAGAGTTCATCAGGCGAGTAGTTACCGGGCACGACAAGAACGGCAAGGCGATCGTGATTTCCGACGGTCCCGCTACCGCGGTCAGGACCAATCCGAATCGCCCGGGCCACAGGTCGACGGACATCTGGAAGACGACCGCGATGCCCGTACCCATCTCGCGGGACGAGCCCGATCCCACGCAGGGGCTGCGGGATTTCGTGCCGGTCAACGGGACCAAGATACGCATCAGCGAGATCGGGCCGGAACCCGAGGCGTTTCGCAGCCTCACCCCGGACCAGGCCCGCGCATTCTTCCGGGAAGGCGGCAACGAGTCGGCCTCGACTTTCAAGGAAGGCGGCCGCCATCCGTTCATGCATCGTACCGAGTCGGTCGACTACGCCGTAGTGCTGGAGGGCGAGATCACCATGCTGCTCGATGACCAGGACGTTGTCCTGAAGGTGGGCGACATCGTGATACAGCGCGGCACCAATCACGCCTGGAGCAACCGTTCCGGCAAGCCGGTGCGGATGCTGTACATACTCATCGATGGACGCTTCGATCAGGACCTGGCCGCGTTTTCGAAGAAGGCCGGGCGTTAATCACCGCCGGTGATGGGTGATGAGTGATGGGGCGAGCCTGCCGGCTCGACCCGCAGAGCGCGCTGCCGCCGTTCGACTACTTCACGCGCACGTGCTTTACGACGCGCCGGCGCCGTCCCCAGGCGCCGCCGCGCACGACATAGAGATCGCCGTGAGAATCTCCCCAGATCCCGTGGCACGAGCGGAAGCTGGGATCGCCCCATTGCGCCAGGCGCTCGCCCTCGAGGGTCAATACACTGACCATGCCGCTGTTGTGCTCGACGATATAGACGATATTGTCGGCGTCCACATAGAACACCGCCGGGCCTATCAGCTTGGTCGGCCAGACATACAGTAACGCTCCGTTCTGGTCGAACACTTGAACGCGGTCATTCTCGCGGTCGGCCACCAGCACGCGTCCATCCTTGTCGATCCACACTCCATGCGGCAAATTGAATTGTCCCGGTGCGGTGCCGGGCTCGCCCCAGGAAAAAAGATGGGTGCCGTCGGCGGCGAACTTGTGCACTCGCGCATTGCCGTAGCCGTCGGTGATGAACATCTCTCCGGATGCCGCCACGGCTATATCCGTGGGCAAGTTGAAAGGGGGACCTCCGTGCGTTACGTACTTGTAGGCATCTGATTTGAAATGGTCGGCCGGCACACCCGTGTCCGAGCGCGCGCCTCTGGTGCCTATCGTCCGGAGAAGCTGCCCGGATGTCGTGAACAGCATCATCTGCGCGTGGTCCCGATCGACCAGCCACAGATTGTCATTCCCGGCCGAGCGGATGACGTGCGGGAACGCAAACAGACCGGCGCCCCAGGACGAAAGGTAGTTCCCGGCGCGATCGAGCACGATGACGGGACGTTCTTTGGAGCGGCTGAAGCAATAGACGCGATCGCGCGCATCCACCGTCACCGATGCCGCAGGGACCTCCCAGTCTTCCGGCAGCCGCGCCCAGTCTTCATGCACTTCATAAGTGTATTTGCCGCGTCCAACTACGGTTTCCGCTACCGGCATGTAGACCTCCATTTTCGAGGATAATTATAGAGCGACCTTCGTATACGATGTCCGTCAAGTTTGTAATCGCGCTGGCGTTGCTCAACATGACCAGCGTGCGTGCCGGACGCGTGCTGCTGACGCTCTACGCGCTCAAGCTGGACGCGCAACCGCTCTTCATCGGCATGCTGGCCGCCGGGTTCAGCGTGATCCCCATTCTCTTTTCATGGCTTGCCGGCCGGTGGTCGGACCGCTACGGCTCGCGCTGGCTGCTGTTGCTGGGCGTGGCGGGAAGCTCGAGCGGCGTGCTGCTGCCGTACTTCATGCCCAGTCTGACGACCATATTCATCGCCGGGGTGCTGAGCGGCCTCTCGATGACGTTCTGCAATGTTTCCCTGCAGAACCTGGTCGGGATCCTCAGCACGCCGGAACGGCGCGCCAGGGATTTCAGCAACTACACCCTGGCGGGGGCGCTCAGCAACCTGCTCGGCCCGTTAATTGCCGGATTTTCGATCGAACATCTCAGCTACCACTCGGCCTGCCTGGTTGTAGTGGCGCTCGCCAGCGCGCCGATCGCGATGCTGTTGATCTACGGCAGCGCGCTGCCCAAGGGCACCGGCGACAGCAAGCCGGCGGGCAACCTGTGGCACGCGCTCAAGGCGCCGGGCGTGTGGCGGGTCCTCGCCGCGAGCAGCGTGACGCAGACTGCGACCGATCTCTTCCAGTTCTACATGCCGGTCTACGCGCACGAGGCGGGATTATCGCCGTCGGCCACCGGCATAGTGCTCGCGGCGTATTCCGCCGCGCAGTTCGTCGTGCGCTTCCGGCTGCCGCAGCTCATCGCCCGGGCGAGCGAGGAAAAAGTGCTCGCGTATGCGTTCGTTTTCAGCGGCTGCGCCTTCATGCTGGTGCCGTTCTTCAAGGGCGCCGTCATCCTCGCCGCGATCTCGTTTCTCATCGGGCTCGGCATGGGCTGCACCGCGCCGATTACCATGATGCTGATGTTCGCCGGCTCGGCGAAAGGCCGCTCGGGCGAGGCGCTGGGCCTGCGCCTGACGGCGGACAATCTCACGCGACTGGTGAGCCCTGTCCTGTTCGGCATGATGGCCACGGCGGCAGGGCTGGCCGCGGTATTCTGGCTCAACGCGCTGATGCTCGGCTCCGGCAGCCTGCTCGCTCGCAGGAGCGCAGTGGTCCCGCGTAAATAGGCCGGTGTACGGGAAAATGGGACGCGACAGGAACCAGGGGAGGGGATAGCGATGAGGCTGACTGCAGCAAGCGCGACGCTACCGGTTCTGGCTTTGTCGGCCGCGCTCGCGTGCGCGCAGGAGCCCTTCCCGTCGCGCCTTGTCACCGTAGTCAA
This sequence comes from Burkholderiales bacterium, assembly GCA_035259205.1. Classification (GTDB taxonomy): domain Bacteria; phylum Pseudomonadota; class Gammaproteobacteria; order Burkholderiales; family SG8-41; genus SG8-41. Next base: position 3,928 of record DATFWO010000324.1, read on the forward strand.
TCCCAACGCGCCGGGCGGCACGGCGGACATCATCACGCGCGGCATGTCGGACCCGCTGCAGCGCGCATTCAAGCAGTCGGTGATTACGATCAACCGACCGGGCGCCGGCGGGGCGGTGGGCGGCGAGGCGGTTGCGAAAGGGCCCGCCGACGGCTACACCGTCCTGCTTAACACGGTGACCCACGTTCTGATCCCGATCACGGACCGGATGTTCGGCAGGTCCTCGGGCTACACGCCGGAGGACTACATACTCCTTGCGCGCGTCACGGCCGATCCGCTGCTGCTCGTCGTGCACCCCAGCATGCCGGTCAGGACGGTGAAGGAGTTTGTAGAGCTGGCGCGCAGGAAACCCGGTGAGATCGTGTTTGCGTCGACCGGGCTCTACGGCAGCGGGCACATCTCGATGGCGATGCTCATGCGCGCGGGGAACGTTAGCCTGCTCCACTCGCCGTATAACGGCGCCGGCCCGGCCATGATCGCTTTGCTCGGCGGCCATGCCCAGAGCTTTTTCGCGCCCTCGGGGGTCGCGAGCCCGCACATCCAGGCCGGCAAGGTCCGCCTGCTGGCGCAGTCGGGCGCGAAGCGCGTCGCCGCCTTTGCCGATGCGCCGACGGTCAAGGAGGCGGGCTACGACGCGGAGCTCACGCTGTGGGCAGGCTACTTCGCCCCTGCGAAGACGCCCGCCGCGGCGGTCAAGGCGTGGCAGGCCGCGCTGCGCGAGAGCGCGGCGGACCCGAGATTCAGGGCGGCGATGGAGAAGATCAACGTCACCGTCGATTACCTCGACGGCGACGCGCTCAAGGCCTGGTACGATGCCGAGCTGAAACGGCTCGACCACGAGATCCGCGCGATCGGCAAGATCGAAGGCAGAACGTGACCGCGGTGGATGCAGGCGGGCGGTGGCGATAACCGGAGGAGCGCATCGTGCCGATGAGACTTAGCGCGTTGTCTCGTGGACGCCTGTTGGTGATCGTGGCGCTCGCTGCAGCGTCGCCTTGTGGCCATGCCCAATCCGGGAAGTGGCCGGACAAACCCGTGCGCGTAGTCGTGCCGTTCGCCGCGGGTGGCAGCACCGACATCATTGCGCGCGTGCTGTGTGCCCGCCTGACCCAGGAATTCGGCCAGCAGTTCATCGTGGACAACCGCGCCGGGGCTGGCGGCTCCCTCGGCGCCGACATCGTGATGCGCGCCAATCCCGACGGCAACACCGTAATCATCGTAGCGACGAGCTATGCCACCAACGCGGCGCTCTACAAGCTGCCGTACGACCCGGTCAACGACATCGCGCCGGTCGGCAGGCTGCACCACGGACCGTTCCTGCTCGCAGTGAATACTTCGGTCCCTGCCTCCAGCGTAAAGGAGTTCATCGAGCTCGCGCGCGCGAAGCCGGGTGCCCTCAATTACGGCTCGTCCGGCATCGGGGGCGCCACCCATCTCGCGACCGAGCTCTTCTCGCAGATGACCAGGACCAGCATGGTCCACGTTCCGTATAAGGGCGACGCGCCCGCAGTCGCCGACCTGCTCGGCGGACAGATCCAGTTCATATTCTCGTCGGTGCCGGCACTCATATCGCATCTCAAGGCGGGGCGCGTGCGCGCGCTCGCCGTCACCACCGAGAAGCGCTTCCGCGAGCTCCCCGATCTGCCGGCGGTCGCCGAGACGGTACCCGGCTACGAGCACACTTCGTGGAACGGCATGTGGGCGCCGCGCGGAACGCCGAGAGAGATCATCTCGCGGCTCAATCAGTCGCTCGCACGCATCCTTCAGCAGGCCGAAACGCAGGAGCGGTTGCGCGCCGATGGCAGGGAGCCTGCGCACTCCACGCCCGAGGAGTTCCTGCGTGTGATCTCCCGCGAGATCGCGAAATGGCAGAAGGTAGTCAAGGCCGGCGACATCAAGGTTCAATGACACGACTGGAGATTGGTAATGGACGTTGAAGCGACGTTGCGGGTGATCAACAAGTCCCAGGTGAAAGCGCTGCCCGGCGTGGTCGAAGGTCAGACGCTGCAACCGCTGGTGGGAGTTCCGGATTTTCCAAGCGAGCGCGTGCGCGTGGCGGTGGCGACGTTCAAGCCGGGCACGCACGAGGAACTGCATTGGCACGCCATAGAGGTCTTCTATTACGTCATGGCGGGGAGCGCCGTCGTCCGGGATTTCCATGGGAAGGAGTATCCCGTCGGTCCGGGATCTGCGATCTACGCGCCCGCGGGGATCGCCGGGTCACATGAGTGGCAGGTAGGAGAGGACGGCCTGCAGCTCTTGTCGATACGCGCGACGCTCGACGGCCACCGGCGCATGCAGTTCACGGTCGACCGGACGACTAGGCGGTCGTACATCGAGCTGGACGAGCTGGCGAAGATGGACGGCGTGAGCTTTCGCTCGCACTACTAGAACCGGTCTCAAAATAACCACGGAATCACACGGAAATACACGGACAAGAATCCAATTCGGTTAGTGCCCTGTCATTCGAAAATTTCTGTGTGCTTTCGTGTGCTTCCGTGGCTAAAACGGATTCTGAGATACCTTCTAGTCACGCCTTCGGCTTCCGGGCCGGAGTGGGCACGGGTACGCCCGGAATGTTGACGTTGACCGCGAGCAGGTGCGTACGAGCGGTGATGTACAGGGTTTTCCAGTCGTCCCCGCCAAAGCCCACGTTGGTGGTCGCGGGCAGCCCGTGGACGATGCGCCCGAGTTTTTTCCCCTTGGCATCCATGACCCACAGCCCGCCCGAGCCTCCGCAATAGACGTTACCTTCGATATCTACCTTCATGCCGTCGGGTGCGCCCGGTTCGGTTCCGGTCAGATCCGCGAACACGCGGTCGGTCTGCTTGGCCAGGAGACCGTTCGGCAGCATGTCGAAGGCCCGGATGTGCCCGCGCCGGACGTCGTTGATGTAGAGCACGCTTTCGTCCGGCGTGAAGGCAAGGCCGTTGGGCCCGACGAAGCTGTCGGTCACGAGCGTGATGGTGCCCAGGTCCGGCGTCACGCGGTAGACGCCGGGAAACTGCAGGTCCCATTGCTCGGGAACGATGTTGTGATTGGGATCGGTGAAGTAGATGCAGCCGTCGGACTTGACGATCACATCATTCGGCCGGTTCAGGCGCCGTCCCTGGAAGCTGTTGGCGACCACGGTGATGCTGCCGTCGAGCTCCTGCCGGGTAACGCGCCTGCTGTCGTGCTCGCAGGCAATCAGCCGCCCCTGCAGATCGCGCGTGAGGCCGTTCGCCCGGTTCACGCCCTGCTTGAACAAGGTCACGCCTTGGCCCGGCGCGTACTTCATCCGCCTGTCGTTGTGGATGTCGCTGAAGAGCAGGTAACCGCCTTCCTTCCACCAGACCGGCCCTTCGGCGGGGCCGAGAGCGCCGCCATATCCGCTGCCCAGTTCCTGTATGGTCTGGGACGTGGAAAGGATACGGCTCAAGCCCGGATCGAGCTGCTCGATCCGCCTCGCACCTTGCGCCCACGCGCCGCGAATGCCGCCGGTCACGGCAAGGCCGCCTGCCGCTCCGGCCATCTTCAATACGTCTCGGCGAGTGATGTTGTTCCGAGCCAGCATGTGATCCCCCCTTTGCGAGTGTGAAGGCGTTTGCGTCCGGCCAACGCGCCAGACGAGCCAGTGTATCAGGCGGCACGGCGACGCGAGGGCAGTGGCCGTCCTCAGGTAAACTCCCTCTGGATTTTGTCTATGCCGACATCCTGTCCCTCGCTGTTTGCCCCGTTCGAGCTGGCCGGCAATCGCCTCCGCAACCGCATCGTGCATGCGGCCATGAATACGCACATGGGGCGCGACACGCGCGTGACCGATCGATTGATCCGCTATCATGCCGCTCGCGCGCGCGGGGGCGCGGCGCTCATCATCACTGAGCCGATCAGCATGGCGCGGCATCAGAACGTGCCGTACCGGGTGCGGGCATGGAACGACGACAACCTGGACGGCCTCAAGCGCTGGGCGGACGCCGTCGAGTCCCAGGACTGCCGGCTGCTCGGACAGGTACAGGATCCCGGGCGCGGCCGCCACAACGCCGGGATCGAGTCGGACGCGATCGGCGCCTCCGCGCTGCCCGACGATCTCTCCTGGCTCGTGCCGCATCCGCTTACCGCAGGCGAAATCCACGCGATGATCGAGGACTTCGCCGGCTCCGCGGCGCGGCTGCAGCGGTGCGGCTTCAGCGGCGTGGAAATCTCGGCCGGGCACGGTCACCTGTTCCATCAGTTCCTGTCGCCCTGGTCCAACGTGCGCACCGACGAATATGGCGGCGACTGGGAAGGGCGCACCCGTTTTGTCACCGAGCTCATCGCCGCGCTGCGCGGCGCATGCGGGCGGAACTTCATCGTGGGGCTCAAGCTCCCCGGCAACGACTTTGTTTCCGGGGGCGTAGACCCGGCGGCGGCCGCAACGATAGCCGCCCGGCTGACACGCTCCGGCGATGTGGATTACGTATGCTTCGCGCAGGGAACACATGGGCTGCAGCTGGAATGGCATCTCCCGGACTCGAATGCCGAGCCGGTGACTTACCTTCCGTTGCTGAAGGAGCTTCGCCGCGCAGTACCTGGTGTGCCGCTCATTGCGCTCGGCCGGATCGCCGATCCCGCGGAAGCGGAAACGATCATCGCGTCCGGTGCCGCGGAGCTGGTCGGGCTGGGGCGGCCGCTCCTCTCCGATGCCGCGTGGCCGTTGAAGACGGCGCAGGGCCGCACGCACGAAATCCGACGTTGCGTGTGGTGCAACATCTGCTGGGATACGATCAACACCCACCTGAGACCGATGGCGTGCGTCAACAATCCGCGCGTGGCCGATGCCGATGAAGCCGACTGGCGGCCGCTGCCTGCGAAGGTGCGCCGGCGCGTGGTCGTCGTCGGCGCGGGCGTGGCGGGAATGGAGGCCGCGTGGGTGGCCGCGGCACGCGGCCATGAAGTGACCGTGTTCGGCCGCTCGGCGGAGGTCGGCGGCAAGACCCGGTTGCATGCGCTGCTGCCCGGCAGCGCGTCTCTCGCCGGTATCTACGATTTTCAGCTCGGCGCCGCGCGCCAGGCCGGTGTGCGTTTCGAGCTCGGGATCGTCGCCGAGGCAGCGGATGTGCTCGCGCTCGAGCCCGATGCCGTCGTGCTCGCAGCCGGTTCGAGCATGCTGGCGCCCCAATTGCTGCCGTCGCATGTGCGCGAGGGCGGCTTCGTGCCCGATCTCCGCACCGCGATGTCGAGCTTGCTCGGTCAGACAGCGCGCCGGTCCGGCACCGCCGTCATCTTCGACATGGACCACACCGAGGGCACGTACGCCGCAGCGTTGCTCCTGCGGAAGCTCTTCGACCGGGTCGTGGTGATGACGCCGCGCGAGTCGATCGCGCAGCGGGTCGCGCTGGTGACGCGGCAGGGGATCCTCCGGCGCTTTCACGAGCAGCGCATCGAAACGATAGTCCTTGCCGAGCCGTGCTGGGGTCAGTGCTTCGGCAACGGCAGACTGGAATACGCAAGCGTCTATGGCGGCGCGGCGGCGTTGATCACGGACCTCTCTTTCTTCGCGTACTCGACACCGCGCGTTCCCACGGACGCGCTGGCCGGGCCGCTGCGCGCGGCCGGCATCGAGGTGCGGCTGGTCGGTGACTGCCGCGCGCCGCGCGGGCTGCTCGATGCCACGGCCGAAGGACACACAGCCGGGAATGCGATCTGATGAGCGCCCCGTCGACCATGTCGGCGTTCGCGCCATTTCGCGTTCGTAGTTTCCGCTTCCAGTGGCCCGCCGACATGGCGACCTCGTGGGCCTTCGAGATGGAGACGCTCATCCTCGGCTGGTACGTGCTGGTCGAGACCGGGTCCGTGCTGTTGTTCACCGTATTTGCATCGCTGCAGAATCTCGGCACTTTGCTCGCGCCGATGTTCGGCGTGGTGGGAGACCGCATCGGCAACGGCAATCTCCTGTGCGCGATGAGAGTCGTATACACGACCCTGGCGACGACGCTGATGACCCTGGCCTACACGGACATCCTGACCCCCGTGCACGTGTTCATCATCGGCGCGTTGATGGGCATGGTGCGCCCATCGGACATGGGAATGCGCGCCGCGCTGGTGGGCGAAACCATGCCGGCCGACCGTCTGGTCGGCGCGATGGGCATCCAGCGCACGACCACAGATTCCGCACGTATCGCCGGCGCTATCACGGGCGCCGGGCTGGCGAGCATGCTCGGCATGGGGCCGGCTTATTCGGTCATCGCCGCTCTCTACGCGGTGAGCTTCCTCCTGACGCTGAGAGCCGCGCGCGCGCGGTCGGCACTCGCTACGGCTGCGGGCCCGGCAGGCGCGTCGGGGCGCCCATCGCCATGGCGCGAGCTCAGGGAAGGAATCGCCTATGTCTGGACCGCGCCCTTGCTGCTCGCAACGATGTGCCTGGCCTTTCTCGTCAACCTCACGGCGTTTCCGCTGTTGAACGGGTTGATGCCCTACGTGGCGAAGGAGATCTATCGCACCGACCAGACGGGATTGGGGTACATGGTTGCTGGTGTCGCCTCCGGCGCGCTGCTCGGCTCGATAGCGCTGTCGAGATACGGCACCTCCATCCTACCCGGGCGCATGATGATCGTGTCCTGCCTGGTCTGGTACTCCATGCTCCTCCTGTTCGCTCAAACGCAGCATCCCGCCGCCGGTATCGCGGTGCTTGCCCTTGCCGGCTGCGCGCAGAGCCTGAGCCAGATTCCGATGGCCGCGCTGCTGTTGCGCAACTCGGACGCGCAGTTCCGCGGCCGCATCATGGGCCTGCGGATGTTGGCGATCTACGGCATGCCGGTCGGATTGCTGATCTCCGGCCCGCTGATCCGCAGCTTCGGTTACCCGGTGACCGCGTCCCTCTACTGTGCGATCGGTCTCTCGTTCACCGTGCTGATCGCCGCGCGCTGGCGTTCCCATCTCTGGCGTCTCGAGGCGCCGGCCAACACGCGTTGAAATGTGCACGCTGCGGCACCGACATTCCGCCTCGCCCGCCGTGCCTTGTAGATCCATCGCGGCTCTCTTGATTGGTATACTGACTAGACTCTATCTCAAAAACCATTACAGCCACGGAAACACACGGAAGCACACAGAAGTTTTGGAATGACAAGGCGCATAACCGAAGGTTGTTGTCCGTGTATTCCGTGTGATTCCGTGGCTATCTGAGACCGGTTCTAACCAAGCCAGGACGTTTGAACGTGGCAAGACTATCCCCGGTCGAGCGCGAGCAGCTCCCGGAAGATCAGAGGCGCTTCCATGACGCGGTCAAGGCGATACGCCTGCGTCCGATCAGCGGACCGTTCATCACGCTCCTGAACAGCAGCCCCGACCTCGCCGCGCGGATCGCGCACCTCGGCGACTACTTCCATGCGCGCGACAAAGCAGACGAATCCGTGCTGTCCCTCAGGGTGCGCACGTTTACGGCGCTCGTCCTGTCGCGAGCGCTGGATGCTACCTACGAGTGGAGCGCATGGGTCGGATGGGCGTTGGAGGCGGGCGTGCCGCAGGAGACGATAGATGCGATACGCGAGGGCAGAGCGCCGCAGACGCTCACACCCGAAGACGCGCTCGTCCTGGAGTTTTGCACGCAGCTCCTTTCCGGCAACCATCGCGCAACCGACGCGACCTACCGGGCGGCGCTCGAGCACTTCGGCGCGCAAGGCCTGGTCGAATTGGTGGCTACTCTCGGGTACTTCGCCATGATCGCGTTTCCGTTGAACGCGTTCGAGATAGAGCTCTCGCCCGAACAGAAAAAGCTGCGCAATTCGGGCGAGCGACCGCTGCCCATCTGATATCAACTCGAAAGCGAGATCGAGCTTTGGCGCGCATACCCCTGCTCGTGAAGGATGCCGATCTGCCGGTCGTGCATCGGCACTACTTCGACCGGATCGTCCGGACCAGAGGGCGGGTTGCCGGCCCCTATCAGGTGCTCCTCCACAGTCCCGCCATCGCGGACAGAGTGGCCGCTGTGGGAGAATTTCTTCTCTACGACACGGTTCTGCGGCCCGCGATCAAAACCCTGACCTGGCTCATCGCCGCGCGCGAGTACGATTGCGACTATGAATGGGCGGCCTGCGTCGGTCCCGCTCGCAAGGCGGGCATCCCGGAGGCGCTGATCGAAGCGATCTGGAGCCGGAAGGAGCTGAAGGACCTGACGCAGGAGCAGGCAACGCTCGTCGATTTTTGCCACCAGCTCCTGCACGGCAATCACCGCGTAAACCCGGCGTCCTATCGAGCTGCCGTGGAGCAGTTCGGCGTCGCTGCCACGGTGCAGATCGCCGCGACCATCGGCTACTTCGTGATGATGGCCTTCGTGCTGAACGCTTTCGAAGTAGACCGGGCAGAAGAATCCGGGATGCCGCTGTAGCAGACCGGTCGCCTCACCGCCGCGCCTCCAGGAGCGCGAGCGTGCGCGCCATTTCGTTGGTCTGGATCATCAGCGCTTCGTCGGCTCCCAGCCCCGGCTTGGAAAGCATGAAATCCGGGCGGCAGGCGAGGCCCATGTGGGTCGAGATGCGGGTGGAGTGATCGGTCTCGTTGGCGGTCCCGCCCAGACACGCGCCCATACCGTGAGATTTGCAATAGAGCACGGCCTCGATTGTGTTGTTGATGCCGCCGAGGTCCGGCGTCTTGATCTGCACGAAATCAGACGCCGCCGCCTCGGTAAAGAGCCTGATGTCCGGAAGCGTATTGCACCACTCGTCGGCGATCAGGCCGACGTCTATGCCTTTCTTCTTCAGCAGCTCGCGCAAGCTGCGAAACTTCTCGATCTGCTCATCCTGCGTCTTTGCAATCATCGGCGACTCGACCAGCAGGCGATACGCTCCCGCTTCCCGCCGCAGCTCGCCCAGATAGTCGGCGAGCGGCTCGACCTTCATCGAAAAGAGCTCTCCGAGAGTTCCATAGAGGTCCACGTGGATGCGCGGGCGGTAATCGGGATCGCCGATTTCCCTGATGCGGCCCGCGACACGGCGCACGAATGCCAGCAGCTTCTCGCCCTGAAGCCCGACGTGCTCGGCTACGACCTGGAACGAAGCGTGCGGCAGCAGCTCGACTTTCTTCAGTATGACGCGGTCGAGCTGTCCGTGGTCGTCCTTGTGGCACGAGGCGAGTATCGGGATGGGCGCGGTTGCGATCGTGCTGCCGTATTCCCGGGCGATCACCTCCGCCATCGTCTCCTTGCGGCTGGAGGCGGTCGCGTGCAGCAGCGCCTGGCTGATGCCGTAGCGGATCGCCGTATGCAGCCTCTTGCCGCCGCGCGCATACCGGTCCATCTCCTCGGCGTTGGGTCTGAACTTCGACACATCGCGCCCGCGCAAAGCGTCTGCGATCTCCCCGCGCATGTAGTCGATGTGGTCCGTGGCGTTGAATGCGGGGTCCCGCCCGGCAACCCCGGCCAGGATCACGTCGGCGCAGTCGCCGAACGCGACCTGCCCGTCTTCGAGCACGAGCATGATCGAGATGATCGTGGCGGGCTCGATGATGTTCGTAAAGCCCGGCGACATCGGCTTTCCCCGGTACAGGCTGCCATCCGGGGTCGCCGCGCCGGATTTGATGGCCAGCAAATCCCGGTGCATGTAGCCCGACCGGCCAGCCGCGCAAATGACCTTGGTCACTCTCATCCCGTACGTCTCCGTCTGTTGCGCAACTCGTCATGAGCGCGCACGATTGACCACGCCCGGACATCGATGCGCTTCGCACCCCAGGGGCTTGGTCCGCCGCAGGCGTCAGGTTAACATCCCGATGATTTCGCGAAACTCACAACCGGGAGACCCGTCATGATTCGCCACATCGCTGTACTGGCCCTATTCGCTGCATCCGCCGTAGCGCACGCCCAGGCGGTGGACGGCACGCTCAAGAAGATCGCCGACTCGAAGACGGTTACCATCGCCTACCGCACCGACGCAGTGCCGTTCTCATACGAGAGCGACGGCAAGCAGCCGGCCGGCTACACGGTGGACCTTTGCAAGCGGGTCGCGGCGAGCCTCGAGCGCCAGCTGAAGGTGAGCCCGTTGCAGATCAAGTGGGTTCCGGCAACCTCGCAGAACCGGCTCGAGCTCGTGCGCAAGGGACAGGCGGACATGGAATGCGGCTCGACGACCGTAACCCTGTCGCGCATGGCCGAGGTCGACTTCTCAAGCTATGTGTTCGTCGACTCGACCGGCCTGCTCGTCCGCAGGGCGACCGGCGCCAAGGCATTCAAGGACCTTGCCGGCAAGCGCATCGCCGTGATCGCCAAGACGACCAATCATTCCGCGCTCGAAGCCGCAATGAAGCAGTTCGGAGTGACCGCGACCGTAGTGCCGGTGAAGGCCCGAGCCGACGGGCTCGCCGCGCTCGAGGCCGGCTCGGTCGACGCGTTCGCGAGCGACAAGGTCCTGCTGCTCGGGCTTGCCGGCAAGGTCAAGGACCCGTCGCAGTACACGCTGCTCAGCGACGACCTTTCCCTGGAGCCGTACGCGATCGTCCTGCCGCGCGGGGATGCGAATTTTCGCCTCGCGGTGAACCGCGCGCTCTCCGAGATCTACCGTAACGCGGAGATCGTGGAGATCTTCCGGCGCGCGTTCGGCGCCGATATCGAGCCCACTGCCATGCTGATCGTCGTGTACGGGTTGGGCGCCTACACGAACTAGTTTGCGGCCAGTTTCCCGCAGAAACCATGACCAGGAAAAACGGTTGGGGGTTGGTCGGCACCGGAAGGATAGCCGACGATCGGATGCTGCCGGGCATCAACGCCTTCGAGGGCAACGAGCTCGTAGCCGTCGTCAGCCGAGACCCGGCGCGGGCGGAGGGCTTTGCAAGGAAGTTCGGCGCGCGACACGCCTACACGAGCTACGATGAGATGCTGCGCAACCCGGACGTGACGGCGGTGGCGATACATACGCCCAACGCGCTGCATGCCGTCCAGGCGATCGCCGCCGCGCGGGTGGGCAAGCATGTCTTTTGCGACAAGCCGATGGCCACGAACGCAGCCGACGCGGAACGCATCGTCGAGGAATGCGAGAAGGCCGGAGTGAAGCTGGGCATCAATTTTCACAATCGCTTCATGCCTTGCTTCATCGAAACCAGACACATCATCGACAGCGGCGAGATCGGGGAGGTGCAACTGGTCGAGCTCGAGGCCAGTCCGGGAGCGCGCCCCGGGGGCTCGCTTTCGAGCTGGCGGGTCGATCCGGCCATGGCGGGTCTCGGCACCACCTATTCGATCGGCGTCCATGTCTACGACATCCTGCGCTACCTGCTGTCATCGGAAATAGCCATGGTGTCCACGCTCTTCGATACGCCGCGCGGCGTCATGGAACAGGCCTCCATGTCTACGTTCCGCTTCGCGAATGGCGTTCTGGCCCAGGTCAATGTCAATGAAAAAGCGCCGCACCCCTACAACGACTTCGTCATCCATGGGACCAAAGGACGCATCACGGGGAGGGGGCTCACCAGGAGCCGGGCCGGCGGCGAGCTGCACGTGCTGAACGGGGACGGCAAGAGTCGGACCGCGGAGTTTCCGGCGACCAACGCGCATGCCGCGAGCGTGGCGGCCTTCAGCAAGGCGCTCCTCGAAGGGCGCGATCCCAGCCCGTCCGGTATCGACGGCCTGCGCAGCGTGCAGCTCACCGATGCCATGGCGCGCTCGGCATGGGACGGCGTGCATGTGAGACTGGCGAGCTAGGCACCGGCGCGAAACCGCGAGCTGGATCCAAGCCACTTCAGAGACCGTGGAGGTATCGATGAGCGGGGCGCGCACGAGCATCATCGCTTCGGCCGTGCTGCTGGCGCTGGCCATGGCCGGCTGCGAGACGATCGATCACTACCAGGGACAATACTTCATGACCTTCTTCGTCACGAGCACGGGTTCCGGAAAAGGAGCGGACTTCGGTGGCCTGTCAGGCGCGGACGGGCACTGCCAGGCCCTGGCGCCCGCTCAGGGGACGGGCAAGCGCGTCTGGCGGGCCTATCTCAGCACGAGCGCCGACCGCAACGCGCCGACGCAGCATGCGCGCGAGCGCATCGGCAACGGCCCCTGGCAGAACGCGAAAGGCGTCGTCATCGCGCGCAATGTCGAGGAGCTTCATGGCAACAACAACCTCAACAAGCAGACCGCGCTGACCGAAAAAGGGGAGATGGTCAAAGGCTCCGGGGACACGCCCAACATGCACGACATCCTCACCGGCTCGCAGCCCAACGGCATGGCATACACCGGGCCGGAAGACCGGACCTGCGGCAACTGGACGAAGAGCGGTGACAGCGGCTCCGCGATGGTCGGGCATCACGACCGCACCGGCCTGGGCGATGACGCGGCCTCGAAGTCCTGGAACTCCTCGCATCCCACGCGCGGCTGCAGCGAATCCGCCCTGCGCAGCACCGGTGGCGCTGGACTGCTGTACTGCTTTGCCGTGAACTAGGTTCTGCGCTTTGATGCCTGCAAGCAAGCGTTCCGCGCCGCCGAAGCCTGCGGTGATCCCCCTGCTGCCGGTCACGATACAGCCGGGCGATATTCGCTACGCGCCCGGGATGCGCGCCGGCCGGTGGGTATTCGCCACGGGACACAAGGGCACCGCCGATTTCGTGAGCGGCATGGCGGCTGAAGTCATCGACGAGTCTGCGCCGCGCCACGGTTTGCCGAAGCACAAGAAGGAGGCGCAGCGGATCTTCGCCAACCTCGCGAAGGTGCTGAAGGCCGGCGGTAGCAGCCGCAGTCAGGTCGTGCGGCTCGACCAGTATTACACCGCCGGGCATGTCGTGCCCGCCTACCACGAAGTGCGGCGCGAGTTCTTCGCGGGCCACATCCCACCGAGCACTTCGAACCTGCATCAGCGGTTCCTGCTCTCGGGCCAGGACATGGAAGTGCAGATGATCGCCGCGGTGCAGGCCCGGGGCTTCGAGGTCGCTCAGCACAGACCGGCGAACCTGCCGGTCCACGCGAGCTCCGGCTACAGCCCGGCGCTCACTTGCGGTGATTACGTGTTCGTCGCCGGGCAGACTGCGGAGGCATTCAAGACCGAGGACGGTCCGCTCGACCCTGCGGCTCGCCTGCCAGCGGGGCACCTGTGGAAGGGCACGCCGATCAAGCTCGAGACCGAGTTCGTGCTCGAGCGCAAGCTCAAGCCCGCGCTTGCCGCCGCCGGCGCCACCCTCGATGGTGTCGTGAAGGCGCAGGTGTACCTGCGCGACGTCGACGACATCCCCGCCTTCAACGAGGTGTGGGCACGGCACTTTCCGAAGGCGCCGCCTGCAACGACTCTCATCACGACCAGCACGCCCGGTTTCGTCTGCGAGGTCGGTCGCATCGAGATCAACACGATCAGCCTGCGCCGCGGAGGCCGCACGGCAAAGCAGGTGATCGACGCAGGCGTGCCCACGGCGTATGCCGGTCAGGTGCAGGCGATCCGTGCCGGCGATCTGCTGTTCCTGTCCGGATTGATGGCGGTGGACTCGGGCGGGGCGCTGGAATCTTCGGTCCGTATCGATCCGGGAGTGCCGTACTTCGGCAGCGCCGTGCAACTGCAGATGGACTGCATCCTCGCGCGCGCTCAGCGCATCTGCCGCAAGGCCGGAACCTCGCTGTCCAACCTGGTGCGCGCGCAGCAATTCCACACGAATCTTGCCGACTTCAACGGCGCCTGGCGGGTCTGGCGGCAGTATTTGCCCCGGCAATACGTACCGTTCTCGGCGATCGAAGTGCCGGCGCTCGGCGTGCCCGGTGCCGTCGTGCTGCTCGATCTGTGGGTATACGTCCCGTGACGGGTGACGAGTGATGTGTGACGAGATGAAACGGCGCTTCCTGAATTCCGTCCGCAATCACATCCATTCGGCGTTGCATTTGCTGGCTGTGGCGGCGGTTGCGGCTCCTGTTCTTGCGCCGGCGCAACAGGCCGATATGCCTCCCGGCTTTCCGCCGCAGCAGATCCGCATCGTCGT
>DATFWO010000325.1:0-3781 GCA_035259205.1 Burkholderiales bacterium
AAGCGCGGAACTGCAATCGCGGCGACCAGGCCCACGAGGATGATCGAGACGATGAGCTCGGTGATCGTGAACCCGTGCTGCCGCAAGCGGCGTTTTCGCGCGATGCCGGTTGAAAAAAGAAAAACGGGTGAAGTCCAGCGCATTACCGCTGGCCCTTCACCCGTCATGTCATGTGGCCTCAGCCAGGGCTGACGCGTGAGTAGCGCGCGCCCCCGCTAGCAATTAGCTGCGGTCGCTTGCGAATCATCGACCGCACCCGTCGCCTCGATGTAATCAATCTTGCAAGTCGCCGGGCCGCCAAGCGGCGTGCAGCTCCGTGTCGCCGCACCGGTGCACGTGTACTGGGTTGTGGCAATCCCGGCGGCCCGGTCGATACCGGTCGCCGATCCTTTAGGCACACCGGCATCGGTGCCGCTGCCGCTGCCGACATCGACGGTCGAGCCGTCGGCCATGCTCGCAGTGATTGCTCCGCTCGAGCCGGTGGCTATCCACCTTCCACGCACCAGCTCGACCGCAGCGCGCATGCTCCCGGCGAGCCCCTTCATGCTGGACGCTCGTGCATCGCTCTGAAGGTTGACGAAGCGTGGCAGCGCAGTCGCGGCGAGGATGCCGAGTATCACGATGACCACGATCAACTCGACCAGCGTGAAACCCCGTTGACGCTTGCACATCGCGCTTATTCCTTCCGGCCCCGGCTGCTGGCGTTATGCGATATGAAATACCGGCGCACAGGCAAAAGAGGGCCAAACTGAACGCTGCCTCGTGCCTTTGCTAGCAAGTAAGCGCTGCCGCTCCAGCATCATTGACGGTGCCTGTTGCGTCGTCATAGGTGACGGTACAACCGGCCGGACCGCCAACGGGCGTGCAAGTACGCAGTGCGTTTGGACCGCCGGTGCACGTATATTGGGTAGTCGCAATGCCTGCGGCACGGTCGATACCGGTTGCGGATCCTTTGGGTACTCCAGCCGCAGGGGCCACAGTGCCGACATCCACGGTGGTATTGTCAGCCATCGTAACGGTCGTGGCGCTAGTGGAACCGGTCACAAGCCATCTCCCGCGTACCAGTTCGACCGAGGCGCGCATGCTGCCCGCGAGGCCCTTCATGCTGGCCGCCCGCGCGTCGCTTTGCAGGTTGACGAATTTGGGCAGCGCGGTGGCAGCAAGGATGCCGAGTATGACGATGACAACGATGAGTTCGACCAGCGTGAAACCCTTCTGATTCGCCTTCATGGAGCCCCTCCTTGACAAAGGACGCGAATTATAGCACGCAAAAACTTGATATATAGTGATTTATTTCATGAGACGCTGTCAACACCCCGTGGTCGAACCCGCGGCAGTGGCTGGGGTCAGCGTTCCGAACACCGGCGCCTGATTGACGCCGGGCGCGGTATACGTAAAGAAGCAGTTGTTGGGATCGTTCCCCTGCACCATGAACTTCAGCACGTCTCCCGCGGCCGGCCCGCCGCCCGAAACCGCGTAACCGTCCGGCGAATTCGGGTCTGTGTTCAGGCCCGCGGCGGTGCCGATGCCCGACGCGCTCGCCGTCGGGTAGGTATTGACCATCGTCACATTGACGCCTTCCATGAACTGAGTCCCCGAGCCCGGCATGGGCGTGCATTGCGGAGTGGACGCAAGGCATGCTGCGTGCGCGAGCGCCGCCGCGCCTTTCATCGCCCCGAGGGCGGCGTTCAACTTCGCGATGCGCGCCTGCGTCTGCAGGTTGGCGAACCGCGGCAGCGCCGTCGCGGCGAGTATGCTCAGTATGATGATCACGACGATCAGCTCGATTAAGGTAAACCCGTACTGCCGTTTCTTCATCTCCATGGTTTCTCCCGCAAGACTCATGCCACTATGGTTGTAGATTCCCCCCGCGACCAACGAAATGGCTGCACGGGAACTACGGTGACTCCCGTTACGCTGTCCACCATTGCGCCGCCTACATTGAGCCGGTCCTTGAGCAATCGCGCCCGGAAGCGCAGCTCGCGATTGCGCCGGTCCGTGTCGATTTCCAGCCGATCGCCCGTGGTTACGACGTACACGAGCTGCTTGCGCTGGGCGTCGAAATACCAGTTACCCGGAGCAGGCGACGCGCGATAGTCCCCTGCGTAGTTGCGCGGCCGCACGTCGAGCCATTGCGTCGGGTCTTCGGTTTCGAGTTGAGCGGCCTCTCCCTGCCGGTTCTCGATGATCAGCTCCGCCAGCCGTATCTGGAGTCCGGTCTTGATCAGCCTCACCGTGGATTCCATTGCCACCCGCTCGGCCATTTCCTGGTACAGGCGCAGTCGGTGAAGAAACAGCGTTCCCACCACACTGACAACGATAATTACAACGACCAGCTCGAAGAGCGTAAAGCCGAGCGTACGCGGTCGCGGGTCGCGGGTCGCGGGTCGCGAGTCGCGAATCGCGGGCTTCGGGTTCCAAATCGCCCGTGGTGGGGGGCATATGCGCGTGACGCGTGACGCGTGACCTGTCACCGGGAACATTTGACGCGTGACTCGCGGCTTGCCAGCCGCGACCCGTGACGCGTGACTCGTGACTGACGATTCGTCACTCATTTCTTCCCCAGCGCCGCCTGGCCCAGGTCCCAGATCGGGAGGAACACGCCCAGCGCGAGCACCAGCACCATCCCCCCCAGCGCCACGATCAGGATCGGCTCGATCTGGGAGGAAAGCGTCTTCAGCTCGTATTCGACCTCGCGCTGGTACATGTCCGCGACTTCGCCCATCATGTCGTCGAGCGCCCCCGACTCTTCGCCCACGGCGACCATCTGCAGCACGATCGGCGTGAATACGCCCGTCGCCGTCGCGGTCCGCAATATGCTCTCTCCGCGTTCCACGCCTTCCCGCATGGCGTCGATGCGCCCCGCGATATGCTCGTTCTCCACCGTGTGCGCGACCATCGTCAGCGCCTGCACGGCGGGAACGCCGCTGCGGATCGCAAGGGCCAGGCTGCGGGCAAAGCGTGCGAGTGTCGCCTTGAGCATGATCTTGCCCGCGATCGGGATCCCGAGCTTGAAGCGGTCCCACTTGAGGCGCCCTTCGGTAGTATTGATGTAGATCCTGAAGGCAATGACCGCGGCCACCAGCGCGACGAGCATCACCGGCCAGTACGCCACCATGAAATTGGAGAAGGCGATGAGTCCCTTGGTTATCGCCGGCAGCTCGGCCCTGAACCCCGCGTAGACCTTGGCGAACGCCGGGATCACCCAGATGTTGATGATGACGATCGCGATGGCCATCGCGGTGACGACGAACAGGGGATAGCGCACCGCCGCTTTGACCTGCTCGCGCATGTACTTCTCGAAATCCATGTGGTCGAACAGCCGCAGGAACACCTCTTCCAAGGTGCCGGTCTGCTCGCCGACGCGCACCATGTTGACGAAGAAGGTATTGAACACCTTCGGTTGACGCGCGAGCGACGCCGACAGCTCGCGCCCGCTGTCGAGGCTCTCGCGGATCTCCTGCATTACACGCTTGAAGGCCGGGTTGTCCGCGGATTCCTGCAATCCCTTGAGCGCGCCCATGATCGGCACGCCGGCCTTGAGCAGCGCATACATCTGGCGGGCAAAGAGCAGCACCTCGCCGTGCGTGACCGTCCTGGTCGTGAGCAGCGCCAGCAGGCCGGGACCCGCTTTGGCCGGCGCGGCCGACGGCCGGATCTCGAGCGGCGTGACGCCGGAGGTGAACAGCTGCCCGGCGATGGCGCCGCTGTCGGCGCCTTCGAGTACCCCCTGCACTTCCTGCCCGCGTCCGTCGCGGCCTTTATAGGCGAAGAAGGGCAT
>DATFWO010000326.1:0-26875 GCA_035259205.1 Burkholderiales bacterium
CGTCGATGTTGCCGGCAGCCTTAGGGTCGGGCATGGCCTCCTGCAGCATCCGGGCTGCGTTTTCCATGGCACCCACCATCGTGCTTCCCATCCCGAGTAGCCCTGCCGCGATCGCCGCCTGCATCGCTTCCGGCGAGCCGGCGTAGGTCATGCGCGCGGCAATGGCGCTCGGCGTCATGCCGTGCTCGACCAGGGTCACGGCGATAGCGTTGAAGACGGCGGATTCCTGCGCGGTCGGTCGGCGACCGGTCAACTGCAGAAACGCCATGTCGCCGAGATTGATCTTTCCCAGCAGGTCGCGGCACAGGTCGAGCCCGTGCAGGACGATACGATCGGGCTCGATGAGCGCGATATCGGATCTGAGCTTCTTGTGGGCGGCCATGGCAGACGGCTCGATTGTCCCATATTCATGCATTTTGTTTGCACACGATCCGCACCAACATGGGGCGCTACGCGCGGCGCTGTCACATAAGTCATTGAGGCGCTGCCTGGATTCCCATGGCACAGCGCTTGCTCGGGGAGCGTTACCATAGCGGTGCAAGGCTTATGCGCTCCGGGCGAGGATGAGCTACGACGAGATGTATCAGGGCGGCGGCGAAGTGCGCCAGCACTACCAGGCGCTCGCGCGGTGGCTCACCGAGCTGCCGCCCGAGCAGTTGCTCGAGAAGCGCCGCGAGGCGGACCTGCTCTTTCATCGCGTCGGCATCACGTTTGCGGTGTACGGCGATGAGGACGGCGTCGAGCGGCTGATACCGTTCGATACTATCCCGCGGATCATATCGCGCGCCGAGTGGCGGCTGCTCGAGCAGGGCCTGCGGCAGCGCGTTACGGCGCTGAACCGCTTTCTGCACGACATCTACCACGGCCAGGAGATCCTGCGCGCGGGCATCATTCCCGCGGAGCAGGTGCTGATGCACGAGGCCTACCAGGTGGCGATGGCGGGCCTGGACCTGCCGAACCAGGTGTACTGCCACATCGCGGGCGTGGACATCGTGCGCGACGGCGACGGCCAGTACTACGTGCTCGAGGACAATCTGCGCACGCCGTCGGGGGTGTCGTACATGCTCGAGGACCGGCGCATGATGATGCGGCTCTTCCCCGAGCTCTTCGAACGCCACAACGTGGCTCCGGTCGAGCACTATCCTCAGCTGCTGCTGGAGACGCTGCGCGCCTCCGCGCCGCGCGGCGTGCGCGACCCGGTGATCGTGGTCCTTACCCCGGGCCAGTACAACAGCGCGTACTTCGAGCATGCCTTCCTCGCGCAGCAGATGGGCGTCGAGCTCGTCGAGGCCTCCGACCTGTGCGTGAGAGAGGGCTATGTCTTCATGCACACCACCAGCGGCCACCAGCGCGTCGATATCATCTATCGCCGCATCGACGACCCTTACCTCGACCCGCTGGCGTTCCGTCCCGACTCCGTGCTGGGTGTCCCCGGGCTGCTCGCCGCCTACCGCGCGGGCAATGTGGCCCTGGCGAACGCGATCGGGACCGGCGTCGCCGACGACAAGTCGATGTACCCCTATGTGCCCGAGATGATACGGTTCTATCTCGGCGAGGAACCGGTCCTGCAGAACGTGCGCACGTGGCAGTTGAGAAACCCGAACGACCTGCGCTACGTGCTGGAGCGCCTCCCCGAGCTGGTGGTAAAAGAGGTGCAGGGCTCGGGCGGTTACGGCATGCTGATCGGACCGGCTTCGAGCACGAGCCAGATCGAGGCGTTCCGCGAGCGCATCCGCGCCAACCCGTCCAACTACATCGCCCAGCCCACCCTCTCGCTTTCCACCTGCCCGACCTACGTCGAGCAGGGCATCGCCCCGCGTCACCTCGACCTGCGCCCGTTCGTGCTCTCCGGCCGCGAGGTGAAGATGGTGCCCGGAGGGCTTACGCGCGTCGCGCTCGAGTCGGGATCGCTGGTCGTCAACTCCTCCCAGGGCGGCGGGACGAAGGACACGTGGGTCGTCGACTGAGGGATGAAGGATGAGGGATGAGGCAGGACCCGTCAGTCTTCAGTCGTCAGTCGTCACGCCGTAGCTGATCGTGCTCTCGCGCGTCGGCGATCGCATCTTCTGGATGTCGCGCTTCATGGAGCGGGCGGAGAACACCGCGCGCATCCTCGGCGTGACCTCGAACGTCGTGCTGTGCAGCACCCCGGACACGCAGGAGCAGAACCTGCTCGCGCCCCTCTCCATCACCGGCACTACCGAGGCCTATTTCGCGCGGCACGAGAAGATCTCGCTCCCGGCACTCATCGATTTCATCGGGCTCGATCCGGCCAACCCGGCGAGCATCTACACGTGCCTGAAATCGGCGCGCGACAACGCCCACGCCGTGCGGTGGCAAATTACCTCGGAGATGTGGGAGACGCTGAACGCGGCATGGATCGAGATGCGCTCCTTCCGGCGCGAGTACGTGACCGGGCCGGAGGCGACGCGCTTTTTCGACTGGGTCAAGGACCGCTCGCACCTGTTCCGCGGCGTTACCTACGGCACCATCATGCGCGGCGAGGCGTTCAACTTCTCGCGGCTCGGCACCTTCCTCGAGCGAGCGGACAACACGGCGCGCATACTCGACGTGAAATACCACATCCTGCTGCCGCGCGTGGAGGACGTCGGCGGCGCGCTCGACTACTACCAGTGGACCGCGCTGTTGCGCTCCCTGTCCGCGTTCGAGACCTACCGCACGATCTACCGCGACCAGATCTATCCGATCAAGGTCGCGCAGCTCCTGATACTCGACTGGCGCATGCCGCGCTCGCTCTCCGCCTGTCTCGAGGAGATCCACCAGGCGCTCTCGCGCGTGCAGGGGCAGAGCGACCAGCCGGCGAAGCGCCTCGCAGCCGTGCTGCAGGCGCGGCTCGTGCACGGGGACATCGAGGAGATCTTCCAGAACGGCCTGCACGAGTATCTGACGGAGTTCCTGACCGACGTGAACGAGCTGGGCCAGCGCATCCAGCGCGCCTACCTGGTGGCGCTGTGAAGATACGGGTGGACCATACCACGCACTACCAGTACGACGCGCCCGTGCGTCACAGCGCGCAGTACCTGCGGCTCGTGCCGGCGGGGAGCGCGCGCCAGCGCGTGCTCGAATGGCGGCTGGAAACGCCGGGCACGCCGCTCGAGACGCGCGACGGCTACGGCAACATCATGCACCTGCTGACCGTGGAGCGACCGGTGTCCGAGATCCGGATCCGCTCGACGGGCGTGGTCGAAACTGCGGCGGCGATCGACGAGGCGCCGGACGAGCTGAAGCTGTCGCCCCTCGTCTTCCTGCGCCCGAGCCGGCTCGCCGTCGCCGACGCCGCGATCGTGGAGTTCGCCGAGCCGTTCCGGCGCCGCGCCGGCACGCTGTCCGGGCTGCGCGAGCTCGCGGCGGCGGTGCTCGCGCGGTTGCCGTTCCAGCCCGGGATCACCAACCCGCATTCCACTGCAGCGGAGGCGTTCGGGGCCGAGAACGGCGTGTGCCAGGACCACGCGCACGTCTTCATCGCGTGTTGCCGCCAGCTGGGCGTTCCCGCCCGCTACGTGAGCGGCTATCTGCACGAGCCGCGCGTCGCGGAATCGCAAGTGACGGGGCATGCGTGGGTCGAGGCGTGGGTGGTCGACCGCTGGCGCAGCTTCGACATCACCAATGTCGGACCGGCGGGCGAGCACCACGTCCGCGTCGCGGTCGGCCTCGATTACCTCGACGCGGCTCCCGTGCGGGGGGTGCGCAGCGGGGGCGGGGGAGAGCAGATGACTGCCGTCGCGCTCGTGCGCGCCGAGCAGTAGTACTATTGAGGGAAGAGGGTTGAGGGATGAGGGCGGAGGGATGAGGGCAGCAGCAGTCGGCAGTTCCAGTCACAAGTCACGAGTCACGCGTCAGGAGCTACGAGTCATTCGTTACTCGTCACTCGTCACTCATCACGCATCATCAAGCAAATGACCTATTGCGTCGGCGCCCTCGTCGAAGAGGGCATCGTCTTCGCGTCCGACTCGCGCACCGCCGCGGGCTTCGACAACATCGCCACGTTCAGCAAGATGAACGTCTTCGAGATCCCGGGTGAGCGCCTGATCGTCATCCTGTCCTCCGGTAACCTCGCGACGACGCAGGGCGTGATCACGCGCCTCCGGATGCGGGCCCGAGACGACCAGGAGAGCGCCGTGCCGGACGGGATCCTGGGCTTGCGCAGGATGTACGAAGCGGCTTATCTCGTCGGCAACACGCTGCGCGAGGTCGTTGGCGAGTCGCAGGCCGTGCAGCAGCAAGGCGTCGACATCGGCTGCCACTTCATCGTCGGCGGCCAGATCGGGCACCAGCGCCCGCGCCTTTTTCACGTCTATCCCGAGGGCAACTTCATCGAGGCCACGCAGGACACCAATTTCTTCCAGATCGGCGAGCACAAGTACGGCAAGCCCGTGCTCGACCGCGTGGTCAAGTGGAACACGCCGCTCAAGCACGCCGCCAAGGCGATCATCGTCTCGTTCGACTCGACCATGCGCTCGAACCTGATGGTCGGCCTGCCGATCGACCTGCTCGCCTACGAAAAGGGCGCGGGGCGGGTCACCTTGCGGCGCCGCTTCGACCAGGGCGACGCCTACTTCTCGCAGCTCTCCGGCATCTGGTCGGCCGGGCTGCGCCGCGCGTTCGGGGAGGTGCCGGAGATCGACTGGGGCACCAAACCCGGTGAGTAGAACCTATTTCATATATAGGCGCGTGATGCGTTGTGGCCAGGACGGACCGTATGCGAGGCGCACGGCGCAGGCCATATGTCGATATGGTCAAGCCGGGCAACGATGCAGACGACCGTCCTGGCCGCAACCCGAGAGGGACGGGGCGGAGAGCAACGGCCCGTTGCCGTTGCTCAGCGCCCTTGGGCAGGTGGACGAAGCGCAGGCGGCAAGCGCCTGCTCAGGGGCGCATCTCTTCGTCGGGAGCCCTCGCAATATCGACATATTGCTTCGGGCTCTCCTCCTCGACCTGCATCCCGCAGCGCCTCCGTCGCACACGTGCCTATATATGAAATAGGTTCTGGTGAGGGACCCTGCTATCCGGACCGACCGATACGCGTTCGATTGACATCGCGCGGTGCGGAGCGCAGATTGGGCACGTGCGGCCGCGACGGCCGCGACCATCATCCCCGGGAGGAGAAGAATGCGACGCAGAAGCTTTCTGAAGGCGGTGGGCGCCGGTGTTGCGGCGACTGGTATCGAAGGCATACTCAAGGCGCAGCGCTCGCCGGTGTTTGCCCAGGCGAACACGGTGCACATCCTGCGCTGGAACGACTTCGTTCCGGCCGCGGACAAGGTGCTGCGCGAGGTCTATGCGCCGGAGGTGCAGAAAGCGCTCGGCATCAAGCTGAACGTCGAGACCATCAACGCGAACGACCTTCCGGCGCGCGCCACGGCTTCGATCCAGTCGAGCAGCGGTCCCGACATCATCCTGCTGCTCAACAATTATCCGCACTTGTACGCTTCCGCCGGCGTGGACGTCGGCGCGCTCGCAGACGAGGTGGGCAAGGCGCAGGGCGGGATCTACGAGGCTGCGGCGCGGCTCAACAAGGTCGACGGCAAGTGGGTCTCGATGCCCTGGTCGCTCGTGCCGGCGCTCGTCGCCTACCGCAAGTCGTGGTTCGACGAAGTCGGCGCGAAGGAATTTCCCAAGACCTGGCAGCAGTACCACGAGGTCGGCAAGAAGCTGAAGGCGGCGAAGCGCCCGATCGGCCAGACGCTTGGCAATACCTTCGGAGATGCCCCGACTTTCACCTATCCGCTGCTGTGGTCCTTTGGCGGCCAGGAGGTGGACGCAAAGGGCAAGGTGGTGCTCGACTCCAAGGAGACCGTCGAGTCGGTGCGCTTCATGACGCAATTCTGGAAAGACGCGCACGACGAGGGCGGGCTCGCCTGGGACGACAGCAACAACAACCGCGCCTTCCTCTCCGGCGACATCAGCGCCACCCTGAACGGGGCGTCGATCTACGTCGCGGCGCTGAACGGCCCCGACAAGTTCAAGACCGAGAAGGGGCAGCCGCTCCACACCGACATCCAGCACGCGCCGCTGCCCGCCGGGCCGAAGGGCGCGCACGGTTACCACACGGCGCACAACCACATGGTGATGAAGTACTCGAAGAACACCAAGGGCGCGATCGAGTTCCTGCGCTGGGCGCACAAGAAGGAGAATCTCGAAAAGTGGATGGTGGTGCAGAAGGGCTATGCCGTCGGCACCGCGCGCGACTGGGAGAAGCACCCGATGTGGAACGACAGCGGCCCGGTGATGGCGCCGTTCAAGGTCGCGGCGCGCGGGCAGTCGCGCCTGATGGGCTACGCCGCCGAGCCCGACAAGCGGGCCGCCGAGACGTGGAACAAGTACATCGTCACGGTCATGTACGCCCAGGCCTGCGGCGGCAAGATGAAGCCCGAGGAATCGGTGAAGTGGGCCGCCGGCGAGATTGCCAAGATCTACACCTGATCGTCGCGCCTTGAAGGACCCCGCCATTCAGGGCACGGGGGGCGCTGGCGCTCAAGCGCTCTCCGCTGACAGCGTGCGAGTACCGCGGCTGGTGCGCCTGCTGGAGAACGAGAAGCTGCTCGCCGCCGCGCTGCTCGTGCCCGGCGTCACGATCCTCGCGCTCTTCATCGCCTATCCGTTCGTGATGGCGCTCTGGTTCTCGCTCACCAGCATCCGCGTCGGCGATCCCGGTCATTTCGTGGGTTTCGCCAACTTCACCAAGGCCCTGAACGACACCATCTTCCAGACGGCGTTCAGGAACACGGTCTTCTACACGTTCTGGGCCACGATCTTCAAGCTGGTGCTCGGCATGTGGCTCGCGCTGCTGCTCAACCGCAGCTTTCGCTTCAAGCGCATCGTGCGCGCCTCGATGCTGCTGCCGTTCATCATCCCGACGGTGCTGTCGGCCTTCGCCTGGCGCTGGATGTTCGATCCCACGTTCAGCGTCATGAACTGGGCGCTCTACCACGGCGGCATGATCACCGACCGGCTGCCATTCCTCTCCAGCGGCGACTGGGCCATGTGGTGCGCGGTCGCGGTCAACACCTGGCGCGGCATGCCGTTCTTCGCCATTACGCTGCTTGCCGGGCTGCAGACCATCAGCCCCGACCTGCACGAAGCTGCTGCGCTGGACGGCGCGAGGGCCTGGAACCGCTTCTGGCACGTGACCTGGCCGCTGCTGCTGCCGGTGACGCTCGTGGTGGTCGTGTTCTCGATAATCCAGACCTTCTCGGATTTCCAGTTGATCTACGTGCTGACCGGCGGCGGTCCGGCCAATTCCACGCACCTCATCGCCACCTATGCCTACCAGATCGGCGTCGGGTCGGGCCTGCTGGGCGAGGGCGCGGCGCTGTCGCTGTTCATGTTCCCGGTGCTGTTCGTGGTGGTCTGGGTGCAGCTGCGCTACCTGAAGCGCATGGAAGCGGCCTAGGAGACCGGCAAGTGCTGATTGAGCGCAAGTGGAAGAAGTGGGTGTACTTCTACCTGCCGATGGCGGGGTTCATCGCGTTCACGCTGTTCCCGTTCTACTGGATGGCGGTCACGGCTTTCCGGCCGGACAGCGAGCTCTACCACACGTGGCGCCAGGCGAATGCGGCGCCGCTGTGGACGCTCGAGCCGACGCTGGAGCACGTCAAGGGCCTGCTGCAGACCACCGCCTTTCCGCAGTGGCTCTGGAACACGATGCTGATCGCGGTGGTCTCGACTCTCATCTCGCTCGTCTGCGGCATGTTCGCCGGCTACGCGCTCGCACGCCTGAAGTTCCGCGGCTCGGAATTCCTCGGCACCGCGATCTTCATCACCTACCTGGTGCCGCAGACGCTGCTGTTCATTCCGCTCGCCGACATCATCCGCGACATGCAGCTCGGGAATACGCCGTGGGCGCTGATGCTCACCTATCCGACGATCCTGATCCCGTTCTGCACCTGGCTCCTGATGGGCTACTTCAAGACCATTCCGCGGGAGCTCGAGGAGTGCGCGCGCATTGACGGGGCGACGCGCTTCGGCGCCATGGTGCGGATCATCTTCCCGGTGGCCGTGCCCGGCATCCTGTCGGCCGGCATCTTCGCCTTCACGCTGTCCTGGAACGAGTTCATCTACGCGCTGGTGTTCATGTCCTCGGCCGAGCAGAAGACGGTGCCGGTGGGGGTGGTCTCGGAGCTGATACGCGGCGACATCTTTTTCTGGGGGCAGCTGATGGCAGGCGCGCTGCTGGGCTCCGTGCCGGTCGCGCTGGTCTACTCGTTCTTCGTCGAATACTACGTCACCGGCTTGACCGGCTCGGTGAAGGGTTAGGCGGGCATGGCGCACGTTTCCATCCGCGAGCTCAACAAGAAGTACGACAACGGCTTTCACGCCGTGAAGGACGTCGACCTCGAGATCCGCGACAAGGAGTTCCTGGTGCTGGTTGGTCCCTCGGGCTGCGGCAAGACCACTACCTTGCGCATGGTGGCGGGTCTGGAGGAGGTCACTTCCGGCGAGATCCGCATCGGCGAACGCGTGGTGAACAACCTGCCGCCGATGGACCGCGACATCGCGATGGTGTTCCAGAACTACGCGCTCTATCCGCACAAGACGGTGTTCGACAACATGGCTTTCGGCCTGCAGATGCGCCGGTACGCGAAGGACGAGATCGCCAGGCGCGTGCGCGAGGCGGCCGCGATCCTCGGCATCGAGGCGCTGCTCGAGCGCAAGCCGCGCCAGCTCTCCGGCGGCCAGCGCCAGCGCGTCGCGGTCGGGCGCGCCATCGTGCGCCACCCGCAGGTGTTCCTGTTCGACGAGCCGCTCTCCAACCTGGACGCCAAGCTGCGGGTGCAGATGCGGGTGGAGCTAAAGCGCCTGCACGAGAGTCTGGAGACCACGGCGATCTACGTCACGCACGACCAGGTCGAGGCGATGACCCTGGGCGACCGCGTGGTGGTGATGAAGGACGGGCGCGTGCAGCAGGTGGGCGAGCCGCTGGAGCTCTACGGCCGGCCGGTCAACAAGTTCGTCGCCGGCTTCATCGGTTCGCCGTCGATGAATTTCGTCGACCTGCAGGTGAGCGAGGCGGGCGGTGCGCTGTGGGCGGAGGCTTCCGGCGTCAAGCTCAAGGTTCCGGCGGCGCCGGCCGCGCGGCTGCGCGGGCGTTCCGGCGCGCGCGTGATCCTGGGCGTGCGACCCGAAGCGTTGCGCGTCGCCAACGGGGCCGAGCCCGCCGACTGCTGCTTCGACACGGCGGTAGACGTGGTCGAGCCGCTGGGCAACGAGATCCTGCTCAACTTCCGCGCGGGCGACGTCGCGATGGTGGCGCGCGTCGCGCCGGGCGTGCGCGTCAAGGCGCACGAGCCGGTGCGCTTCGCCCTCGATCCGGAGCAGCTGTACTTCTTCGACGGCGAATCCGAAGCCGCGATCTGACCCCGGCCCCGGGTGCAGCCAGAATTCCGGCGCCACGGTAACAGTAATTGGAACAGTGTGGGGTCGGTGCAAGTCCGACCCGATTCAGCGCACAAGAATCTAGCCGCCCCCCACCGAAAAATCAGTCAGCATCTCCCCCTCGAGCGGCGCCGAACCCACCAACCCATCCCCGTCCGCCACCATCCGCCCATTGACCCACACGCCGTGCACGCCCACCGCATCGGTCGTGAGCCGCGGCGCGCCGCCCGGCAGATCGAACACGCGGCGCTTGCGCCCGCGTCCCACCGTCTGCGGATCGAACAGCAGCAGGTCGGCCGCGCAGCCCTCGCGGATCGCGCCGCGCCGGCGCATGCCGAACACCTGCGCCGGGTGGCTCGTCAACCGGCGCACCGCGTCGCTCATCGTCATCGCCCCGCGCTCGCGCGCCCAGTGGCCCATGAGGTGCAGGCCGAAGCCGGCGTCGTTGAAGAAAGTGAGGTGCGCGCCGGCGTCGGAGAGGCTGACGATGCTGTGTGGATGGGTGAGCATGCGGCCCACCGCTTCCTCGTCGGAATTGAGCAGCTGCGCGGTGAAGATGGTCTGCAGGTTCTCCGCGAGCGCGAGGTCGAGCATCACGTCGAGCGGGTCGCGGCTCTCGGCGGCCGCGATGTCGGCGAGCGTGCGCTGCTCGTAGCGCGCATGCCGCACGGCCTCGACAACCTGCACCTTGTCCCACTCGCCGT
Source organism: Burkholderiales bacterium (assembly GCA_035259205.1). Classification (GTDB taxonomy): domain Bacteria; phylum Pseudomonadota; class Gammaproteobacteria; order Burkholderiales; family SG8-41; genus SG8-41. Next base: position 10,101 of record DATFWO010000326.1, read on the forward strand.
TGAACAGGCGAAAGTGGCTTCTCGTCGCGAGCTCGGCGCGCACGCCGTCGCGAAAATCGTGCTTTGCGAGCTCCGTCTTCAGCTCGCCGCCGCGCAGGCCGAGCGCGGACTTCCAGCTCGCGAGCCCCTCGACGGGGTACGGCGACTGCATGGTGAAGTCCATGGTCAGCGGACAGCAGGACACCTGGCCGATCAGAACGTGGCCGCGAGCGTTCGCAGCGGCGATCGCCTCGAGGTCGTCGAACACCGCCCGGGGGTTCGTGCCGTTGTGCAGGAGCGCTGCGACCATCACCGGGCGGCCGCTGTCGGCCGCGAGCGACTCGAGGAAGGCCAGCGACGTTTGAGCGCCCTTGGTGAGCATGTATACGCCGCGGCCCGTCTCGCTCATGGCCTTGACGAGCGCCCTCGTCTCGCGCTCGTCGGCGAGGCGCGAGGGCATCGGCAGGCCGCCTTCGCCGTTGTGCGCGGGCGAGGTGCTGCTCGCGAAGCCGACGGCGCCGGCCTGCATCGCTTCGCGGACGATGGCCTGCATTTCCCCGATCTCGGCGTCGGTGGCGGCTCGGCGGGACGCGTCTTCGCCCATCACCCAGGTGCGCACGCTCGAGTGGCCGACGTACGCGGCGATGTTGACCGCGCAGCCGCGGCGTTTGAGCTGCGCCAGGTACTCGGGGAAGGTCTCGAACTCCCAGGCAACGCCCGCCTTGAGCACCTCGAGCGACATGCCCTCGACCTGCGTGAGGTTGCGCATGGTGATATCGCGGTGCTGCGGCTTGCACGGGGCGATCGCGAATCCGCAGTTGCCGATCACGGCCGTGGTCACGCCCAGCTCGGGCGAGGGTCTGACGTAGGGGTCCCAGGTGATCTGGGCGTCGAAGTGTGTGTGGCTGTCGATGATGCCCGGCATCAGCGCGAGCCCGCCGGCGTCTATCGTCTCGCGCGCGGGCCCGCTAGGCCGTGCGATGCGGCCGTTCTCGACCGCGACGTCGCCGGCGACCGGCGGCCCGCCCGTCCCGTCGAAGATCTGCGCGTTGCGGAAGAGAATGTCGTGCACGATTGGCGTCAGAGTATCATGCGTGCGGAATGAAGAAGATCCTGATCACCGGCGCGGCGGGCGACATCGGCGGCCATCTACGCCGGGAGCTCAAGGGACGCTACGCCCTGCGACTCTCCGACATACGGCCGGTCAGGAACCTCGTCGCGGGTGAGGAATTCGTTCCGGGCGACTGCGCGAGCTTGCGCGACATGCTGCGCGTCACGCGCGGCGTCGATGCGATCGTGCACCTCGGAGGCTTTTCCGTCGAAGGGCCGTGGGAGGTGATCCTGCGCGCGAACATCGTCGGCACCTACAACGTGTTCGAGGCGGCGCGGCAGAACGGCGTGCGCCGTATCGCGTTCGCGTCGAGCAACCACGCGGTGGGTTTCTACGAACGCGGCCAGACGATCGACCATCGCGTCTACCCGAGGCCCGACAGCCGCTACGGCGTGTCCAAGGCGTTCGGCGAGGCGCTCGGCAGCCTGTACGCCGACAAGTACGGCCTGGAGATCGTCTGCATGCGGATCGGCAACGTCGGGCCGCGGCCGGTCGACAAGCGGCGGCTCTCGATCTGGCTCTCCCCGCGCGATCTCGCGCAGCTCGTCTCGATTGCCGTCGACCGCCAGGACATTCATTTCGAGATCGTCTACGGCATCTCGGGCAACCAGCGTGCGTGGTACGACAACGCCAATGCCGGGCGGCTCGGCTACCGGCCGCAGGACGACAGCGAAGGCTGGGCCGAGGAAATCCTGAGACGCGAAGCGCCCGGTGCCGACCCGCGCACGGAGAGGTATCAGGGCGGAACCTTCGTGCTCGCCGAGGATGGCGGCGATCCAAGCCGGGGACGGGTGACGCCGCAGGGGAGGCAGGTGCGGGCCCGGCCTGCTGCGAGAAAGAAGAAGGCGACGGGAAGAAAATGAGAGCGGAATGCGGACATCCTGACGCGGGAAACGCCTACACTTAACGACGTAGATCGAGAAAGGGGGGTCTCATGCGTTTGATCGCACTTGCCGCAAGCCTCGTCGCCTTTGCGGGCGCTGTCCATTCCAAGGAGTTCCGCTCCGCCGACGTCCACCCGCTCGACTACCCGACCGTGCTCGCGGTAGGCGAGATGGGGAAGCTGATCTCGGAGCGCACCAAGGGCCGCCACAGCATCAAGGTTTATGGGAACAGCGCGCTCGGCAGCGAAAAGGACACCATCGAGCAGGTGCGGATCGGCGCGCTCGACATGATCCGCATCAACGTCGCGCCCATGAACAACATCGTGCCTGAGACGATGGTGCCGACGATGCCCTTCATCTTTCGCTCGACGGCGCACATGCGCAAAGTGCTGGACGGCCCCATCGGCGACGAGATCCTCAAGGCTTGCGAGAAGCAGGGCCTCGTCGGGCTGGCGTTCTACGACAGCGGGTCGCGCTCGTTCTACACGGTGAAGAAGCCCATCAAGGGTCTTGCCGACATGAAGGGCATGAAGATCCGCGTGCAGCAATCGGACCTGTGGGTCGCGATGATGCAGGCGCTCGGCGCGAACGCGACGCCGATGCCCTACGGCGAAGTGTACACGGCGTTGAAGACCGGGCTCGTGGACGGAGCCGAGAACAACTGGCCTTCGTACGAGTCGTCGCGCCATTTCGAGGTCGCGAAATACTACGCCGTCACCGAGCACTCGCTCGCTCCGGAGATCCTGCTCTTCTCCAAGAAGATATGGGACACGCTGCCGGCCGAGGATCAGGCCGTCATCCGCAAGGCGGCGAAGGAATCGGTGCCGTACATGCGCAAGCTGTGGGACGAGCGCGAGCAGAAATCGCGCAAGATCGTCGAGGCCGGAGGCTCCCAGATCGTGGCGGTGGAGAAAAAGCCGTTCCAGGATGCGATGAAGCCGGTGTACGAGAAATTCATCACCGATCCGGGCCTGAAGGACATGATCCGGCGCATCCAGGCGGTGGAGTAGCCTTACGGTGTCAGAAAACTCTGTTCCCTCCCCCATGACGGGGGAGGGCCAGGGTGGGGGTGATGCGCGGTGCAAATCGTGAAAATCTCACTCCCATCCCAAGGCCCCCTCGCATGCTTCGCGGCTCTCCCCCTCGTCAAGGGGGAAGGAGTGTTGTCACAAACCAGGATGTCGGCGTGACGCTCGCCCGATTCACCGCGCCGCTCGCCCGCTGGTGCATGTACATCGCAGTGGCCGGGCTTACCGGCATCGTCGCAGTAGTTTCGATCCAGGTCTTCGGCCGCTACGTGTTGAACGACACGCCGGTGTGGGCCGAGAGCGCGGCGCTGGTGCTCGTGCTCTACGTCACTTTGCTCGGGGCCGCGGTCGGAGTGCGGGATGCCGGCCACATCGGCATGGAATCGCTGCTCGTGCTCGTGCCCGAGCGCGTGAGGAACCGCCTGGAGATCTTCATCCACGCGCTGGTCGGGGCGTTCGGCGCGATCATGGCCTGGAACGGCGCAATCCTCGGCGTCTCGGTCGCGGGCTACAAGATCCCCACGCTCGGCATCTCGGAGGCCTACAACCAGGCGCCGCTCGTCATCTCCGGCGCGCTCATCGTGCTCTTTTCCATCGAGCACATCGTCGCGCTCCTGCGCGGCGAGGAAGTGATGCCCGCGTGGCATTGACGATACTCACCGCGACCTTCGTCGCTTTTCTGCTCCTCGGCGTGCCGGTCGCCTTCGCGATCGGGCTGTCGGCGCTCTGCACCATCCTGTGGGAGGGGCTCCCGCCTGCCGTCGTGTTCCAGCGCATGACCTCGGGCATGAACATCTTCTCGTTCCTCGCCATCCCGTTCTTCATTTTCGCCGGCGAGTTGATGCTCCACGGGGGCATCGCCGACCGTGTCGTGCAGTTCGCGAAGAACCTCGTCGGGCACATCCGCGGCGGCCTGGGCATGTCGAACGTGGTCGCCTGCACGCTCTTCGGCGGGGTTTCCGGATCCGCCGTGGCCGACGTTTCGGCGATGGGCTCCGTGATGATCCCGATGATGAAGAAGGAGGGTTATCACGCCGACTACGCGGTCAACGTCACGACCCACGCCGCGCTCGTCGGCGTGCTGATGCCGACTAGCCACAACATGATCATCTATTCGCTCGCAGCCGGCGGGAAAGTATCGATCGCGGCGCTGATCCTCGCCGGCCTGCTGCCGGCGGTGATCCTGACGGCGTGCAATCTCGTGGCGGCGTATCTGGTCGCGATCCGCCGTGGCTACCCGGCGGGTTCGTTCCCGGGCTGGGAGGCGGTGTGGCGCTCGCTCGCGGCCGCGGTGCCCGGGTTGGCCGTCGTGGCGATCATCATCGTGGGCATACTCTCGGGCGTGTTCACGGCCACGGAGTCGGCCGCAGTGGCGGTGCTCTACGCGCTGGCGCTCACCGTGCTCGTATACCGCAGCATGAGCTGGGAGAGCTTCCTCAAGGCCGCGGCGCGCGCGGTGAAGACGACGGGCGTCGTGCTGCTGCTGATCGGCGTCTCCACGACCTTCGGCTACCTCATCGCCCTCTACGAAGTCGCGGCGATCACCGGCAAGGCGCTCGCCGGCATCTCGACCGACCCATGGGCGATCTTTCTGCTCGTCAACGTGATCCTGTTCCTGCTCGGCACGTTTCTCGACATGGCGCCGACTATCCTGATCTGCACCCCGATCTTCCTCCCGATCTGCGCGCAGTACGGAATGGGGCCCGTGCAGTTCGGGATGATGATGCTGATCAACTGCGCCCTGGGGCTCAATACTCCGCCGGTCGGCACGACGCAGTTCGTCGGCTGCGCCATCGGCGGAGTGTCGGTGGGCTACGTGATGCGCACGATCTGGCCGTTCTACGGGGCGCTGATCGCCACGCTGATGCTGGTCACATACGTCCCGGCGTTCTCGCTGGCGCTGCCGGAGATGTTTCTGAAATAAAGTGACGAGTGACTAGATACAGGTGACGATTACGGGTGACGGGTGACCAATCAAGCCGCAGATAAAACGCAGATACACGCAGATGGTTAGGTCTCCGTAAGCTCGCGAGCAGGAATAATCATCCGCGATTATCGGCGCATATCAGCAGCGATATGATCCTCTTAATTTTAAAACGGGGTTTCGAATGACGGGCCTATCTGGCAACATGCTCTTGAGATGCCGGCTACGGTGGTCTTCTTGCACTGCATTTGCTTTTTGTAGATATGATCCCGCTCGCGGGACAAGTGCCGCTTAGTAGCGTGACCGACCGCGAGCGTTAGCGCGTACTGAACAAGAACTGAGGTGTGGGGTCGCCAGATCTAGGCGTCGTCGTCGCCCGCTGTTCACCAAGGCCTTAGACAGCGCAAGCCGACGAATGGAGCCATCGAAAATGAAGCAAGCCAAGCGACTCGCAGTAGTCCTTTGCGCTGCGTGGGGAATCGAGCCCTCCGCGCAAACCGGCCTCGAGTTCCTCGAACCGCAGGAAATCGCCTTCGTCCAGGTCAGGGGAGTGGTGCGTGACGAGGCGAGCGGCGGCCCTATCGCTGGCGCGAACGTATTGGCGATCTGGGAAGGTACGACGTACGGGTTCCACAGCTCGAATCGCCTCTGCCTTCGCGTCGACGCAGCGCGCACGGGCGCTGACGGCGCGTTCTCGCTCGTCACGCCGTCGAAGAACGTGTATCGCAAGGGCATGTCGCAGCAGTACGTGGACATCCGGATCCACGCCCCCGGGATGCAGGAGCGCTTCGAGGCGGGCACTGACAGCCGGAAGATGAAGACGATTCAGGACCAGCAATCCACGCTCGCGAAACTCACTCCGCCAAGAGAGTACGGGCTCGAGCTGGCTGTGCACATGTTTCCGATGAAGGAAGACACGCCGGATCGGTTGCGCACCCTGCAGCACCTCGCGCGGCAGCCGCTCCGATGCGAAACGACGGGGGACGCACACAAAGTGCAGGCCTACTTCGAGGCGCAGGCCACCGAAGCGCGGACGATTGCGAAGACGCGCTACCAGGTAGCCGTGGCGCAATCTCTCAAGTCCGACGCCGACATGACATTCTCCGATTTCACACAACGCCAGGAGGCCAGCTTCAGGATCATGGAAGCGGCGTACCGGAATCCGGAGGCCTCGGATCTCGAGCGGCGCGACTCCGGAAGCCTGACGCCAGTGATGAAGGCGGCCTCAGACGGTAATGCCAATGCGGTACGGGCCCTCCTTGAGGCGGGCGCGAGCCCGAACCGCACGGTGGCTGCAAACGACCTGACGAGCGGAGACAGCGCCCTAACGCTGGCCATGTCGAAGTATCTGCTGTTCCGGGTGAACAAGCAGACGGCGCAGGCCTCGCGGTACACTGAGACTATTCAGGCGCTGCTTGCCGATTCGAAGACCAACGTCAACATGCGCGAGCGGCCGTACTCGCTGACACCGCTCATGAAGGCGCTGTACCACAGCCAGGAAGACGTGGTCGAATGGCTGCTTGCGGCAGGAGCCGATCCCAACGTGACGGCCTACCAGGGCGCCTACACGGCGCTCGGCATTGCGCTGAACGCGATGAACCAGACTCGCGATGGCAAGCCCCTGCCGGAGGCGACCCGCCAGCTCGACCTGCTTCTCGCGACGAAGGGAATCAATCTTGACCTCATCATTCGAGATGGGGGCGGCACTCCGCTCACACAGTCCCTTGTCTACGGGAATGCTGGCTTGGCGAAACGGCTCCTCGAGGCGGGAGCGAATCCGAATGCCTTGGACCGGATGAAGCGCACCGCGATCACCGCGAGCGTCTCGGCGGCGGTCCTGAATCCACAACATCCGAGGTTCCTCGATGGAGTGCGGCTCGTGGCGGAGTGGCCGGGCGTGGACTTTGGAGCGCGGTACGAAGGCAAGACCGCGTTGCAGATGGCGCGTTCGGCGAGGCGCGACGATCTCGTCGCGATACTGGAGAGGCGACCCTGATCACACTTCGGCCGATGACGGAGGAGGACCCTCCCAATGCTCCACGAGTGACCCCATCGCCCCTTTGCGACGCACGCCTATCCTGGCAGACAGCCGCCCAGTTGCCTCGTATGTGCCCGATTCCACGGACAGGTGACAGGTTCGCCGGCAGTGATATTAAATTAGACGATATTTCGGAAGTTCACCTTAGGAGTGGGCCATACGGCATGATTTCGAAGGCCACGATTGTTGTTCTGATAGTGTCCGCTCTGTATAGCGTAATTGCTTTTGGATGCTGGGTGCTTATCAACGCTCCGTTCGCAGATGGGACAATCTCTGCGGTCGCTCTGCTTTGGCTGGTACCGGTTCTTGCACCTTACGGTCTCCTTTTAACTGGATACGTCCTCAGTGCCGACCGGTTCTCTGTGCGTCCCGTCTTAGTTGGAAGCATAGTCGCGATGCTTGTCGCATTGCCGCTGTACGCGATATTTTTCGCCCCCAACGACGGCGAAGCTGCTCTCCTATTCCTCCTCGTGCCAGCGCTGCAGGCCATTGTCGCCGTGATTGCGTTGTGCCTCGCGCTATGGCGTAGCAGAGGCCTGCGCACTCCTAATCCCACCGTCGAGGACGACGCTCTCGCGCGTCTCACGCGGACACGTTAAGCGACGTGTGCACTTTCGGTCCGGTCATGGCATTACTTCGGGCGTTTGTGAGATTCGTGCGTCCGGCGGCAATAGCGCTTGCGCTCCTCTCGACTGCAGCACAGGCGTGTGACAGCGGCGCGGTCGCGCTCTTCAGCTGCGATGCCGCCAAGAGCCGCAAATTCATCGAGCTTTGCGCGCCATCGCCGCTCGACGCCAAGTCGGGCTATCTGGTCTATCGCTTCGGCTCGCTCGACAAGGACGGCGCCGAGAAGGCGGTCGAGCTGGTGTACCCCGCCGAGACTGCCGGGTCGCTCAAGCGGTTCTACGCTGCAACGTATACGCACAAGGGCGTGTACACGCAGTCGGTGCGCTTCGTCTCGGGCAACTTCGGCTACACTGTGTACACCCGGTCCAGGGGAATGCAAACCGTCGATGCGGGCGTCGAAGTGCGCGATCGCACGAGCGGCAAGACGGCGATCGTTTCGTGCAGCGAAAGGCCGCGCTTCTACATCTTCGACCTGAAGGGGCTGGTCGCGTGTGATCCGGAAACGCCTGTTGGCACGGCATGCGTCAAATAGTGTCCCGCTGCGGCAGATGCCTTAAGGCGCTGAATTCTATGTGCGCGACCCGGACGATTACATCCTTGGCTTCGTTGAACCGACCGCTGCAGGCCACGCATGACGGTGGTCTACAACGTCCAGCTACCCCGGAGAGGAAATGAGCGCCACGACTACTGTGATTCTCGGCGGCGGCTTCGGCGGCATCGCAGCGGCGAACTCGCTGCGCCGGTTGCTGCCTGCGGACCACGAGATCGTCGTCATCGACGCGTCCGCGCGCTTTCACGTCGGGGCCGGCAAGACGTGGGTCATGCTCGGCGAGCGCACGTACGATCAGATCTCGCAGTCGAGGAGCTTGTTGTTCGCGCGGGGAATCCGCGTTGTCGAGGCGGAAGTTCAGAGTATCTCGCTGTCCGAGCGCACGGTGTCCGCGCGCGCGGAGTCGCTGAAGTGGGATTTTCTGGTGGTCGCTCTGGGAGCGGAGCTCAATATGGCCGCAGTGCCGGGGCTGGCCGAGGCCGCGCACACCTTCTATACGGTGGAGGGGGCGGAGCGCCTGAAGACGGTGCTGGAGCGGTTCTCCGGAGGCGACGTCGCGATCCTGATCCCAAAGGCGCCGTTCAAGTGTCCGCCTGCGCCGTACGAGGCGGCCATGCTCCTGCACGAGGCGTTCCGGCGCCGTGGACTGGCCGGCAAAGCGCGTCTCGCGATTCACACGGTTGAAGGCGCGCCGATGACAACCGCGGGGGCGGAGATGGGTGAGTTCATCAAGAGCGAGCTGGCGCAGCGCGGGATCGCGTTCTTTCCGCAACGGAGCATCACTCAGGTCCACGTGCCCGCCCGCCGCATCCTATTCGAGAGTGGCGGCGAGGCGCACTACGACCTACTGATTGCGGTTCCGCCGCATGTCGCGCCGAAGGTGGTGCGCGACGCGCAGCTCGTCAATCAGTCAGGCTGGATTCCGGTTGACCCGAAAACCATGCAGGTGAAGCAGCCGGCCGACGCGAGCGCAGTTTATGCAGCGGGCGATGTCACTGTCGTTCCGCTGCCCGGTCGCTACAAGCCGGAAGTCGGACTGGCGCTGCCGAAAGCTGGAGTGTTCGCCGAGGCTCACGGTCGAGTTGCCGCTCACCAGATCGCCGCCAGGATTCTGGGCCGTGCGCCCACCGAAGCTTTCGACGGGAAGGGCTACTGCTTTCTCGAGACGGGCGACAAGCGCGCCGTGAAAGCCGACGGGTCGTTTTTCGAGCTGCCTCATCCGGTAATGCAGAAGCGCGCTCCGGACGAGGCTCAGCTCAGCGACAAGCACGAGTGGGTCGAAGGCCTGCTCCGTCCGCTGCGGTGAATGTGGCCGACGGGTGACGACTGACGGGTGAACGAGTGACGACTGACGAGTGGCGAGTGACGACTGACGACGTCGAACTGCTTCTCTGCAGTCGTCACTCGTCACCCGTCACTCGGGCTTGATGCCCGCCTTCCGTGCGAGCTCGCCCGCTTCCGCGACCTGCTGGGCGGTGAACTTGTCGAGCTCCTCCGGCGTGCTGTGCGCCGGCTCAATGCCGATAGCGAGCAGGCGCTCCCCGATCTCGGGGAGCATCAGCACCCGCCCGGCCTCGCGGTTCAGCTGATCGATGATTGTGCGCGGGGTTCTCACCGGGGCATACCACGCGTTCCAGGAATCGTAGCGGAAGCCCGGCAGCCCTGACTCCGCGATTGTCGGGATATCCGGTGTCACGCGCGAGCGCTTCACGGTCGAGACCGCGAGCGCGCGCAGCCGCCCCTCCTTGATCAGTCCGATCGACGAGCCGAACGGCGCCATGAAGAAATGCGAGCGCCCAGCCACCGTGTCGGTGAGCGCCTCCGGTATGCCGCGCTGGGGAATGTGCACCATGTCGATGCCGGCGGTGAACTTGAACAGCTCGCCGCCGAAGTGCGTGGCGCTGCCCGCCCCGGCGGAGGCGAAATTGAGCTGCCCGGGCTTCGCTTTGGCCAGCGCGATGAGCTCCTTGACGGTGCGCACCTCGAGCGTGGCGGGAACCACCAGGTAGTATGCCGCGTTCGCGGTTAGCGTGATGCCGGCGAAATCCTTGAGCGGGTGATAGCCCATGTTGGCGCGCGTGTAGGGCTGGATGGAGTGGGCTGCCGACACCGACAGCACGGTGTAGCCGTCCGGTGCGGCGGTCGCCACGATTCGACCACCGATCGCGCCGCCGGCGCCCGGGCGATTGTCCACGACGACCTGCTGCTGGAAGATTTCGGAGAGCTTGGGCGCCATCAGCCGCGAGACGATGTCGGGTTGCCCGCCCGGCGTGAACGGGACGACCACGCGGATCGGCCGATTGGGAAACTCCGGTGCGGCGGCACCGGCCTGCACTGCAGCGGCCAGGACAAAGCAGAAGGCGGCAGGAGGAAGGCGGAAGGGGCGTATCTCTCCGGCGTTACTCATCACCATCACTCATCATGGGTACTACTGCTCCATTGCGCTCGGAGCGAACAATTCCTCGAGCTTCATCGTGCGCGAGGTAAGTCCCTGCTGGTGGGAATAGTGCGCAGCCCGCTCCAGGGTCTTGCGATTCGCGGCTATCCCGTGGCGCACCAGCGGCGTGCGCAGCCCTTCTGCGCTGTCGCGCGAAAGGAGCCCCGCCGCGAGGTGATACTGCGCGTGCTCCACGCGCTCTTGGTTCGCGACGTCATTGGCGCGGTCGAAGGCTTTCAGCAAGTTGAGAACCGCCCAGGGGTGCTGCTCGGCGAGCGCCCTGCGGATGACCATGCCGTGGTTGATGGGAAATATGCCGGTCTTGCGGTAATAGCGGGTGCCCTCGGCCAGGGGATCGGGAAATAGGGGAACGACGTCCGGATGATTCCACAGATCGGCGGTACTGCGGTCCACCAGGTTGGTGTCGACGATGTAGTGCAGCAACGCGTCGACCTCGCCCGCGAGCATCATGCCGCCGAGGTTCTTCTCGGGCGGAACGGTGTGTATCACGACTCCGGGCGGCGGCGTGAAGCCCAGGGCCCCGCCATGGCTGTGGGAAGCGCCGCGCTCCATCCAGAACTCCATGTGGCGGGGCTCCACGCCGAACTCCTCCTGCAGGACGCCGCGCGCCCACAGTGCAGCCGTTTGCTGGTACTCCGGTACGCCGACGCGCTTGCCTTTGAGGTCCGCCGGCGCCGAGATGCCAGAGCCGCGACGCACCAGGACGGCCGCATGATAGAACTTCCTCGTAGTGAAGACCGGCACCCCGACCCACCGCTCGTCGCCCCGGGATCGCGCCATCATCAGCGAGGAAAACGACATCTCGGACACGTCGAAATCGGCAAATCGCAATTGGCGCCAGAACATCTCCGAAGGGTGGACCTTGCTGGGAATGAGGTCGATCCCGTCGGCTTTCACCCTGCCGTCGAGAACAGCCCATGTCCTCGGATTCGAGGTCATGGCTATGCTGAGCTGCAGGTTCATATCTGGATGACTCGTGACTGGTGACTTGTGACTCGATTCGTGATCTTGGGCAAATTGTAGCCGACAGCTCGAAGATCAGGGATGAGGGATGAGGGACAAGGGATGAGCGGTGAGGGACGAGAGGAGGGATGGGAGGCCATCTTTGGTGGGGGCCACCAGTGACCAGTCACAAGTCACGAGTCACCGGTTTTTCTGGCATCATCGGCAACCTGCGGGGAGGCTGCTGCGATGAACATCTGCTACGCGGTATCGACAGTTTTGCTGGTTGCGACACTGGCAATGCCGGTGATTGTGCTGGCGCAGGCGTATCCTGCGAAGTCCGTCCGGGTCGTGCTCCCGTTCGCGGCGGGCAGCGCGGTGGACGCGCTCGCCAGAGTCTATGGACAGAGGATGTCGGAGACCTGGAAGCAGCAGGTCGTGGTGGATAACCGTACCGGGGCGAACGGCATCATCGGCACCGAAATCGCCGCGCGTGCTCCCGCCGACGGCTACACGCTCTACATGGGCAATATCGCGACGCTCGCGATCAACCCGAACCTGTACGCGAAGCTGCCGTTCGACGTGATGCGGGATCTGGCGCCTATTTCCCTCGTCGCGGCGATCAATAATTGTCTCGTGGTCCATCCGTCGTTGCCCGTCAGGTCCGTGAAAGAGCTCATCGCCTTTGCGAAGGCGCGCCCGGGTCAGTTGAACTACGCGTCGGGCGGCGTCGGCAGTGCGCAGCACATCCCGATGGAGATGCTGAAATCCATGACGGGAATCGACATCGTGCACGTGGTCTACAAGGGCCTGACGCCGGCTTTCAACGACGTGGCCGCAGGGCAGGTGCCCATGATCATCCCAGGCTTGGTGACCGCGCTGCCGCTGCACCAGACCAACCGGCTCCGGATACTCGCCACCACCGGCGCGAAGCGCACGAGCGTCACACCGGACATCCCGACCGTAGCCGAGGCCGGGGTGCCCGGATTCGAGTGGGATTCGTGGACCGGCTTTCTGGCGCCCGCCGGCACGCCGTCGGAAATAGTTTCCAGAGTCAACGCCGAGGCGATACGCGTCACGCGCCTGCCTGAAACGCACGAGCGCCTGCCCGGGTTCGAGTGGATCGGCAGCTCGCCGCAGCAATTCGGCGATTACATCAAGATCAACATTGCCCGGATCGGGAAGGTGGTGCGCGACGCGGGCATCAAGGCCGAGTAACTAGAACCTATTTCATATATAGGCACGTGTGCGACGGAGGCGATGTGGGATGCAGGTCGAGGAGGAGAGCCCGAAGCAACATGTCGATATTGCAAGGGCTCCCGACAAAGAGATGCGCCCAGAGCGCCCCGTCCCACTTGGGTTGCGGCCAGGACGGTCGTCTGCGTCGTTGCCCGGCTTGACCATATCGACATATGGCCTACGCCGTGCGCCTCGCATACGGTCCGTCCTGGCCACAACGCATCACGCGCCTATATATGAAATAGGTTCTTCTAATAGCCGCTGCCGGACGAGGGATACAAGCGCATCGTCCCCCTGTACAGCGCATCCAAAAAGTACTAGGATGCGTAGATTGTCACAGCGGCGCTCACGGGGTGCCGATCCCAGGTAATCGTCGGATGGGGGTGATGATGGCGCTGAACTCGGAACAGACGGTGAAGGTCCATCCGCTGATCGTTCGAATCGCGCATTGGATCAACGTTATAGCCATTCTGATGATGGTTCTGTCCGGGTGGCGCATCTATAACGCTTCACCGCTTTTCGACTTCAAGTTTCCTGCGGCGTGGACTTTGGGCGGCTGGCTCGCCGGCGCGCTGCAGTGGCACTTCGCCGCCATGTGGCTGCTCGCCATCAACGGGCTCGTCTATCTGTTCTACGGCATTTTCTCCGGCCACTTCCGGCGCAAGCTGCTGCCGATATCCCCGGGCGCAGTGTTCCGTGACATCGGGTCCGCCCTGCGGGGCAGGCTCGCACACAATGATCTGCGTATCTATAACGCCGCGCAGCGCGCCGCGTACTTCGGCGCGATCGTCCTTGCCGCGATCATGATTCTCTCGGGTCTGGTGATCTGGAAGCCGGTGCAGTTCCACGCGCTGGGTCTCTTCATGGGCGACTACGAGGGCGCGCGCTACCTGCACTTCTTCGCGATGGTGGCGCTGCTGCTGTTCGTCGTCGTGCACGTCGCCATGGTTGCGCTCGTGCCGCGGACGTTGCCCAGCATGATCACCGGCCGCACCCGCGTTCCTGCTGATGCACACGATGCGATATTGGCCACGGAATCACACGGAAAACACGGAAGCAGCGAATGAGGGCCATCAAAATCACCGAGTCGGTGAGGGCGCCCCGCGGTGCGAGTTCGACCTCGTTTGGAAATTTTGCGTCGTCCGTGCGCTTCCGTGTGTTTCCGTGGCTGAATTGATTTTCCCGGACGGGTTCCGACATGAAGCGACTTTTCGGCATGACGAACAGCCTCAAGGACCAGCCGCGCGCGCAGATCGCGCAGCTGGAGCGGCGGCTATTCCTGCGACGGGGCCTGAGCTTGGGCGCGCTGACGCTCCTGTCGGGCTGTAACGTAACCGACGCGGAGTCGGTGCAGAAAGTGCTCTGGAAGATGTCGCGCTGGAATGACCGGGTGCAGGGCTGGATCTTCGACCCGAACCGGCTCGCTCCAGAATTCCCGGAAAGCGCGATCACCATGCCATTCCCGTTCAATGCGTTCTACAGCATGGCGGAGGCACCGCGCGTAGACGCCGCGAGCTACAAGCTGGAGCTTTCGGGACTCGTGCGCGAGAAGAAGCCGTGGACCCTGCCCGAGCTCTATGCGCTGCCCCAAATCTCGCAAGTGACCCGGCACATCTGCGTCGAGGGCTGGAGCGCGATCGGCAAGTGGAGCGGCGTCCGCTTCAGCGATTTCCTGCAGCGCATCGGCGCCGACCTCACCGCGAAGTACGTCGGCTTCAAGTGCGCCGACCAGTATTACAGCAGCATCGACATGCCCACCGCATTGCACCCGCAGACACTGCTGACGTTTCGCTTCCTCGACCGGATCCTCCCAGCCGAGTTCGGCTTCCCCATGAAGCTGCGCATCCCCACCAAGTTGGGGTTCAAGAACCCCAAGCACATCGCCGCCATCTTCGTCACCAACGACTATCCCGGAGGCTACTGGGAGGATCAGGGATATAATTGGTTCAGCGGCTCATGACGGAACGGTGACTGGAGCGCCCGGAACTGGTATTGTCCGCAACCAAGGAGGCTAGGGAGCATGAAGAAGCTGACGGGATTCGTGGTGGCCTGCTGCTTATCAGTCGCGGTGGGCGGTGCTTGGGCACAGGATGCGAAGAAGGACGAGCCGAAGCGGAAAACTACTGTAACCACCCCGGGGGGACCCGGCGGTGGGGACGACGCCGGTTGGCAGGGCCTGCCCGGAAAGAAGGGCGAGCCGAAGAAGAAGAGCGAATCCAAGAAGACCGCTGTGGCGACGCCGGGGGGGCCCGGCAGTGACGCAGACGCCGGGACACAGGGCCCGGGCAAAGGGGAGCGAAAGAAATCCGAAAAGACCCCGAAGCGCACCGCTGTGGCGACGCCGGGAGGGCCTGGCAGCGACGCAGACGCCGCCGCCGCGGGGCCTGGTAAGGGGGAGAGGAAGAAATCCGAAAAGACCCCGAAGCGCGAGCCTGTGGCGACCCCGGGAGGACCCGGCAGCGACACAGACGCCGGCGCCAAGGGACCGTCAAAGAAATAGTTTGTAGAGGTAGAGGAGCGGCGCCAGTGCCGGATCTTTTTATTCACGGGAGAATGAGATGAAGAAGCTGATTACCGTGCTGTTTGCATATTGCTTGTCACTCGCGGTGGGCGGCGCGTACGCCCAGGATATGAAGAAGGACGAACCGAAGAAGAAGAGCTCCGTGACGACGCCGGGAGGCCCCGGCACTGACGCAGACGCCGCTGCTGCAGGGCCGGGCAAAGGCGAAAGGAAAATGAGTGACAAGACGCCGAAGCGGGAGGCTGTCGCGACCCCGGGAGGGCCCGGTAGTGATACCGACGCCGGCGCCTCGGGGCCCACCGGAAAGAAGGGCGAGGCCAAGAAGAAGGGCGAATCGAAGAAGACTGCCGTGGGTACGCCGGGAGGGCCTGGTGGTGACGCAGACGCCGGTGCCGCAGGTCCGGGCAAAGGTGAAAGGAAGATGAGCGATAAGACGCCGAAGCGCGAGCCCGTGGCAACGCCGGGAGGGCCTGGCAGCGACACAGACGCCGGCGCCAAGGGGCCGGGTAAAGGGGAAAGGAAGATGAGCGATAAGACGCCGAAGCGTGAACCTGTGGCGACCCCGGGAGGGCCCGGTAGCGACACAGACGCCGGCGCCAAGGGACCGTCGAAGAAATAGCCTTGCACGAGTACCAGAGCGCGGCCCAGGCCGGCTCTTCTTGTTCAAAGGAGAAGTCAAATGAAGAAGCTGATTGCCCTGCTGTTTGCGAGTTGCTTGTCGCTCGCGCTGAGTGGCGCATACGCCCAGGACGCGAAGAAGGATGAGCCGAAGAAGAAGAGTTCCGTGGCGACTCCGGGGGGGCCCGGCACTGACGCGGACGCGGGTGCCTCGGGCCCGGGCAAGGGGGAGAGGAAGAAATCTGAAAAGACCCCGAAGCGCGAAGCGGTGGCGACGCCAGGCGGGCCCGGCAGCGACGCGGACTCCGGAGCGAAAGGCCCGGGCAAAGGCGAGAGGAAGAAGAGCGAGAAGAAACCCAAGCGCGAGCCTGTGGCGACGCCGGGGGGGCCCGGTGGCGGTGACGACGCCGGCTGGAAGAGTCTGCCCGGAAAGAAGGGCGAGACGAAGAAGTAGTCTCGTAGCGAAAAGAGAGAGCCAGCCCCGCGGGGCTGGCTTTTTTTTATGCGTGCGGTATCGCGCGGTTCGTTAGCTTCAACTAGAGAGGAGTCGATCATGACCAAGCTCGTCGCGATGGTCTTCGCCTGCTGCATGTCGTTCGCCGCGGGCAGCGCCTGGGCCCAGGAGACGAAGAAGGACGAGGCCAGGAAGGAGATGAAAAAGGGCGAAATGAAGAAGGAAGAAATGATGAAGGACATGTCCAAAGGCGGGATGAGCAAGGACGGCAAGAAGAAGGACATGAAAAAAAGTGACAAGATGGACTACGACATGCACAAGGGCCACATGAAGAAAGATGAGATGAAGAAAGAAGGCCAGAGCAAAGACGAGAAGTAACGCTTTCGAGTCATCCCCGAAAAG
>DATFWO010000327.1:0-20961 GCA_035259205.1 Burkholderiales bacterium
GCCCGCCGCGAGGAGTTCGGCGGCAATTTCCCGCGCCTGGCCCGCGCCCATGTAGATTGCGGCGGTGTCGGCCGACGCAGCGACGCTTGCCCATTCGCTCGGCGCCGCACCTTCGCCCACCCGCGGCGTAACGAATGCGACGCTGCGCGCCAGCCCCCGCTGCGTGAGCGAAATGCCGGTCTCGGCCGCAGCCGCGAGCGCAGCGGTGACGCCGGGAACGACCTCGAACGGTACCGCTGCAGCCTTCAGCGCCGCGATCTCCTCCTGCGCCCGGCCGAACAGCATCGGGTCGCCGCCCTTCAGCCGGACCACCACCTTGTGCTTGCGCGCCGCATCCACGAGCCGCTTGCAGATGAAGTGCTGCGCGGTCGCATGACGGCCGCAACGCTTGCCGACGGCGATCTTCAGAGCTCGCTCCGCGAGCCCGATGACTCCGGGATGGACCAGTGCGTCGTGAAACACGACTTCGGCGCGTTTGAGGATTTCCGCAGCGCGCAAGGTTACGAGATCCGGCGCGCCGGGCCCGGCACCTACGAGATAGACCTTGCCGGATTTACCCTTCATGACCTCAGGGCTGAGTCGTGCCATCCGATGCGGCGGCATGCCGCCGGCGGAAAAGGGGCAGCGGACGCTCGATCGAATTCTGATAGGCCTCGCTGAAATCGCCAAACGCCGCAAGCGCCTCCTCGGGATCCTCCCCCTCGCGCAGCACGAATGCATCGAACCCGCAGCTTGCGAGAAAGAAGAGCTGGTCGCGGAATATATCGCCAATCGCCCGCAACTCCCCCTTCCAGCCGTAGCGGGCGCGCAGCAGATGCGCTATGGAATAGCCGCGGCCGTCGCCGAACTTCGGGAAGTTCACCGCCACTACGCCGAAATGCCGAAGATCGTCGGCTATGGCGGCCGGCTCCTCGTTACTGTCCAGCCATACCCCCAGCCGCCCCGCGCGGGCCAGCAGCGCCTCGCGTTGCGCCTGCCAGAGGGCGAGCGGCACGATGATATCGCCCGTCGCCGGAATCTCCGGGAGCTTCCCGCCGGATCCGGCCTCAAGCCGCTGCCAGGGATCGGTTACGACGTTCCTGTCTTTGATGATGGCTGCCATATACGCGTTCCTTGAACGGCTCCGCTCCGATGCGCCACACGACGTCGATGAAGCGGTCTACTTCGCTCTCGCGCCGCTCGAGGTAGACCGCGATCAGCTTCTCGATCACGTCGGGAATCTGCTCGCGCGCGAACGAAGGTCCGATCACCTTGCCGACCGAGGCCGGCGCTCCGGGCCGGAGCAGTCCCTGGTTGCCGCCGATGCTGATCTGGTACCACTCCTCGCCGCCCTTGTCGACGCCGAGGATCCCGATATGGCCGACGTGATGGTGACCGCACGAATTCATGCAGCCGGAGATATTGAGATCGAGCTCGCCGATATCGTAGAGATAATCGAGATCATCGAAGCGGCGCTGGATCGCCTCCGCCACTGGGATCGACTTGGCATTGGCCAGAGAGCAGAAATCGCCGCCGGGGCAGGCGATGATGTTGGTGAGGAGTCCAATGTTGGGTGTCGCGAATCCCAGCGCCTTGACCTCCTGCCACAACGCGTGCAGCTCCGACTGGCGCACGTCGGCCAGGATCAGGTTCTGTTCGTGAGATACCCGCAGCTCGCCCTGGCTGTAGCGGTCGAGGACGTCGGCTATGGCATCCATCTGGTCGGCGGTAACATCGCCCGGCGGGACACCGGTTTTCTTGAGTGACAGCGTCACCGCGGCGTAACCCGATATCTTGTGCGGTTGAACGTTGCGCTTGGCCCAGGCGGCGAACGCCGGCTCTGCGGACAACCGCGCCGCGTAGTCGCTGTTGCCATCGGGAAGCTGTTCATACTTGGGCCGCGTAAAGCGGCCCTCCACCCGCCGCACCTCTTCCTCCGTCAGTGTGCCGGGCCCGTCCTTCAGATGCGCCCATTCGGCTTCGACTTCCTCGCGGAAGCACTGCGGTGTGCGTTCCTTGACCAGTATCTTGATGCGTGCCTTGTGGATGTTGTCGCGCCGGCCATAGCGATTGTAGACACGCAGTATCGCTTCGATGTACGTCAGAAGATGGGGCCACGGCAGAAACTCGCTCATCACATGTCCGAGGATGGGCGTCCGCCCCATGCCCCCGCCCACGATTACCCGGAAACCGACCTCCCCTCGGCTGTCGCGCAGCGCGTGCAGACCGATGTCGTGCAGAAAGGTGGCGGCGCGATCGGCAGCGGCCCCGTTGACCGCAATCTTGAACTTGCGCGGAAGGAACGAGAACTCGGGGTGAAACGTCGACCACTGCCGCAGCAACTCGCACCAGACGAACGAATCGACGATCTCGTCCGGCGCGATGCCGGCAAAATGATCGGTCGTGACGTTGCGGAACGAGTTGCCGCTCGTCTGGATCGCGTGCATCTGCACCTTGGCGAGCTCGGCGAGGATGTCGGGGACGTCCTCCAGCCGCGGCCAGTTGAACTGGATATTCTGGCGCGTGCTGAAGTGTCCGTAGCCGCGATCCCAGGTGCGGGCGATATGCGCAAGAGTGCGCAGCTGCCGCGAGGAAAGCAATCCGTACGGAATAGCTACGCGCAGCATGGGCGCATAGCGCTGGATATAGAGGCCATTACGCAGCCTCAGCGGCCGGAAATCCTCCTCCGAAAGCTTGCCGGCAAGGAAGCGCCGCGTCTGACCCCGAAACTGCGCGACTCGGTTGTCCACCAGCCGTTGGTCGATTTCATCGTATTGATACATGTGCTTTTTCTTGGGTACTGAGTGAGTTTGTTTTGCCACCCGGCATCGTAGTAAAAGCAGCCGATTCCCTGGGATAGGGAAAATTCCCTGCTTGGGGCCAGGAAATCCCCTAGTTCGCTGGTTTGCATCCTAGCAAAGGCGTGATATATTACAAAAGAATATTGAGTTCAGATATTATACGAATTAGTTATTTGATTCACATAACTGATTGAAACTACAACAATTACGCTACTTGTGCGAGGTCGCAAAGCACGGATTGAACTTGTCCGAGGCCGCGCTCGCGCTGCACACGTCCCAGCCCGGAATCAGCAAGCAGATCCGGCAGCTCGAGGACGAGCTCGGCGTAGACATCCTGGTGCGCCACGGCAAGCGCGTGGTCGAGATCACCGAGCCGGGGAAGCTCATATTGGGCATCGCAGAACGGATGCTCAAGGATGTGGAAAACCTCAAGCACGTGGCACACGAGTACAGCAGCGAGGACAGCGGAGCGCTGGTCATCGCGACTACGCACACCCAGGCGCGCTACGCGCTTCCTTCCGTGGTGAGCCGCTTCGCGCAGCGCTATCCAAAAGTGCGCCTTTCGTTGCGCCAGGGCGGTCCGCAGCAAATAGCCGATCTGGTGAAAAGCGGCGAAGCGGATATCGCGATCGAGACCGAAGCCGATGAATTCTACGAAGGGCTTGTGCTCCTGCCATGCCATCAATGGAATCGCTGCGTGATCACCCCGGTCAAGCATCCCTTGCCGAAGGAGCGGCAGCTGACGCTCGAGAGCATTGCCCGCTATCCCGTGATTACCTACGACTTCGCGTTCTCGGGCAGCTCGCCCATCAAGCGCGCCTTTGAAACGAAGGGTCTGGTTCCCAACGTGGTGCTGACGGCGATCGACGCCGACGTAATCAAGACCTATGTCGAGATGGGCCTCGGCATTGGCATTTTGGCCAAGATGGCGTTCGATCCGGCGCGCGACCTGGGCCTGCACATGATCGATGCGAGTCACCTGTTCGAGCCGAGCACCACGCACATCGCAATCCGTCGCGACGCCTATCTCCGCGGTTACGTCTACGAGTTCATCGAGCTGTTTGCCCCCCACCTGAAGCGAAGCATCGTGGAAGGCACGCAGCGCGGGGAAGGTACGAGCTACGAGCTCTAGCTACGACTGGTGACCGCCACCTCCCGCCTCTATCTTGTCGAAGGCAGCATCTCGGAGATCAGCCGGACGACGCGCTCGCTCGCCCAGTCGAGCTCTCCGATCGCGGAATACTGTATCCGGCCGTCGTGCGCGATCAGGAAGCTCGCGGGCAGGACGCTCACCCTCCACGCCCTCGTGATACGCCCTTCCGCATCGAGCAGCACGGGAAAATCGAGCGGCAGCTGAGATAGAAAGCTGCGGACCCGGGAGTCCGGCTCGTCAACGTTCACCGCCAGCACCACCAGCGGACGGCCCGCGAGCTTTTGCTGCAATTGCCCGATGGAGGGCATCTCGTCGCGGCAAGGCACGCACCAGGTAGCCCAGAAATTCAGCAGCACGACTTTACCGCGATAGTCTCCCAGCCGATGGCTGCGCCCCGCGAGGTCCGTCAATTCGAGAGGGGGCGTCGAAGCGCCGCTCCATGGCTTGAGCTCGCCCGCAGCCTGCGATGTCGTCGCAAAGAGCAGCAGCGCAACGATTGCGAGCCTCAGGATCGTCGGCACGGTCACACGCGTTTCGAGAAGTCTGCCAGACGAAAGCCGAGCAGCCACAAGGCGGCGAAATATGTCGCGACACCGAGCACTACGATCCCTGTCAGCCGCGACGCGCGCGCCGCGGCCCCGGCCGCCAGCCAGTCCGAGTCGACGCCGGATGCGACCCACAGCACGGACGACATGGCGTAGACCGCAATTGCGAGCTTGACGATGAAGGCCATCCAGCCCGCGCGGGGTGTGTAGATACCGCGTGCGCGCAGCGCGCGATAGAGCAACGCGGCATTGCAGCACGCGCCGAGCCCGATCGCAAGCGCCAAACCGGCGTGCTGCAGGGGCCAGATGAAAACCAGATTCATCACTTGTGTCGCGATGAGCGCCACGACCGCGATTCTAACCGGTGTGCGGATGTCCTGACGCGCATAGAAGCCCGGCGCCAGCACCTTCACCACGATCAGCCCGATCAGTCCCACGCTATAGGCGACCACCGCGCGACGCGTGGCGAGGACGTCGGACGCGGTGAACGCGCCGTAGTGAAACAGCGTCGTCACCAGCGGCACCGCAAGCAGCGCCAGCGCAGCGGCGGCCGGAGCCGCAAGCAGGAACGTCAGGCGCAGCCCCCAATCCAGCAGCTGCGAATATTCGGCCGTAGAGCGTGTGGAGTGGTGCTTCGAAAGACTCGGCAGCAATATGGTGCCGAGGGCCGCCCCGAGCATCCCGGCGGGAAACTCCATCAGCCGGTCGGCGTAGTAGAGCCAGGACACGCTGCCGGTCACGAGAAAAGACGCGAATATCACATTGATGAGGAGACTTACCTGCCCGATCGACACGCCGAACACCGCCGGGCCCATCTGCCGCATCACTCGCCGCACGCCCGCATCCCGTACGGCCACAGTGAAGCGGGGCAGCAGCTTGAGGCGCGCCAGGAACGGCGCCTGGAACGCCAGCTGCGCAACGCCGCCGACAAAAACCGCCCACGCCAGCGCCATGATCGGAGGTTCGAAGTAGGGCGCGAGCCAGAGCGCAAAAACGATGAAGGTCAGATTCAGCAGCACCGGCGTGAATGCCGGGATCGAGAAACGACTGTAGGTATTGAGCACGCCGCCCGCGAGCGCAGTGAGCGAAATGAAGAAGATGTACGGAAAAGTGATGCGCAGCAGCTCGACGGTCAGCTCGAACTTGGCCGGTGTGGCGGCGAAGCCCGGCGCGGTCACATAGATGATCAATGGAGCGGCAAGCACGCCCACCGCCGTCACGATGATGAGCGCCGCGGCCAGCGTTCCCGTGACGCGGTCCACCAGCAGCCTGGTCTCCTGTTCCCCGCGCCGTTCCTTGAATTCGGCGAGGATCGGAACGAACGCCTGGGAGAATGCGCCTTCCGCGAACAGCCGGCGCAGCAGATTCGGAATCTTGAACGCGACGAAGAAGGCGTCCGTAAACAGGCCGGCCCCGAATACCCGGGCGACGACCAGATCGCGGACGAAGCCCAGGATCCGCGACAGCAGCGTCATGCTGCTTACTGCGGCCAGCGCCTTCAACAAGTTCATCGGGGGAGAGCGCACGCTGCGACCGGGCGATCCGGATGGACCGGCTCCACCCCGTGCCGGGTCCTGCCGCCCGTCATCGTGCAGGCGTGCTTGCACAAACCCCGGAACAACCGTATCATAGCGCCCTTTTTCCGAGTCAATTCCGGAGTTTACATCACATGGCGAACATCGCATCCGCCCGCAAGCGGGCACGCCAGTCCGAGAAGCGCCGTCAGCACAACGCAGCGCTGCGATCCGAATTGCGCAGCGCAGTACGCAATGCGCGAAAAGCAATCGCAGCGGGCGACAAGAAAGCGGCGCTTGCAGTGTTTCGTCAGGCGGCTGGCACGATCGACTCCGTCGCCGACAAGAACATCATCCACAAGAATACCGCAGCCCGGCACAAGAGCCGGCTCGCTGCCAGAATCAAGGCAATGGCCTGACGTCGCTCCGCGCTGGCGCCGCCGCTTGGCGCGGGGCGGAGGAACGCTCACCTACTTGATTGCCGGACCTTCCCCGATCAAGGTTGCCGCTCCGGCGGCAGCGTCCTCCGGCCGTTGCTGCCTGCGTCCGGGCCGCAGCTTCAGCCCGTTGTCCTTGGCAAAGTCCATCATAAAACGGAAAGCCGCCGGATCGAGTTCTTCGAGCTTGGCGTCTACCACGACGCAACGGGTGCCGGCGGCGATGACTGGCTTCAGGTAGCGCGAGTAGCTCAGGTGCCGGTCCTCGCCGAACACCGACATCATTCCACAGAGACGTTCCGCCCAATCGCTTGGTCGAAAGGCGCGCCCCGATTCGGTGGTGCCCTGGATCACGATTTCGGGCGAGTCCTCGAACATTGGGACAATATACCAAACCGCCGCGCCCAAGGGATGATGCCGGCATTGCCGCACGAGCCGGCCGCTCGCCTTTCTGGCTTGCACTGCAAGGACTTATGGGACAAAATTGTCTGCACCACACGCGGCGGCTTCGTGCCGCCGTGTGTGCTTCATAGGGCGCACTTTTCGGGATTCGATCATGACGCACGTAATGAACACATATGCGCGGTTGCCCGTCGCCTTCGTCCGCGGTGAAGGCGTCTGGTTGTGGGACGCGAACGGCAAGCGTTACCTCGACGCAGTTGCCGGAGTCGCGGTATGCGGACTCGGACACAGCCATCCCCGATTCGTCGCTGCACTGCGCGAGCAGGTGGGCAAGCTCATCCATACGTCCAATCTCTACGAGATCGCGCTGCAGGAGCGGCTCGCCGACCGCCTGGCCGAGATTTCCGGAATGGACAACGTTTTCTTCTGCAACTCGGGCTGCGAGGCGAACGAGGCGGCAATCAAGCTCGCGCGTCTCTACGGCCACAAGAAGGACATCGAATCCCCGGCCATCGTGGTGATGGAAAAGGCCTTCCACGGCCGCACCATCGCCACGCTTTCCGCCACCGGTAGCCGCAAGGTCCAGGCCGGCTTCGAGCCCCTGGTGGCGGGGTTCGTGCGCGTCCCGTTCGACGACCTCGCGGCGGTGAAGCGCGTCGCCGAAGCCAATCGCAACGTGGTGGCGGTCCTGGTCGAGCTGCTGCAAGGTGAAGGCGGAGTCAATGTTTGCCACGACGACTATCTCCGCGGGCTGCGCGAAATCTGCGAGACGCACGGCTGGCTGCTCATGCTCGACGAAGTGCAAAGCGGCACCGGCCGTACCGGCAAGTGGTTCGCATTCCAGCAGTCGGGGGTCGCGCCCGACGTAATGCCGCTCGCGAAGGGACTCGGCAACGGCTTGCCGATCGGCGCATGCCTCGCGGCAGGGCCGGCAGCGGGGCTTTTCAAGCCCGGCAATCACGGCTCGACCTTTGGCGGCAACCCGCTTGCGTGCGCCGCGGCGCTGACGACGCTCTCCATCATCGAGGAGGAGCGCCTCATGGAAAACGCCGTGAGCATCGGCGCCTTCATCAGGAGCGAGCTGGCGCGCCGCCTCGCCGGGGCAAAGGGCGTGAAGGAGATTCGGGGCAAGGGACTGATGATCGGGATAGAGCTCGAATACCCCTGCGGGGAACTGGTCGGACAGGCGCTCGACGAGGGATTGCTCATCAACGTCACGATGGACAACGTGATCCGGCTGGTGCCTCCGCTCATCATCACTCGTGAGGAAGCGGAACAGCTGCTCGCAACGCTCGTTCCCCTGGTATCCGCGTTCCTTGCCCGGCAGAGCGCGCCGCAGGCCGCCCCCCAGACGGCCTGAGCGCCGTTGCGGTGTGGGGGCGCCATGCAGGTCCGGCACTATCTTCAGTTCAAGGATTTCTCCAGCGAGGAATACCAGTACCTGTTCCAGCGCACGGCGTGGCTCAAGAACGTGTTCAAGCGCTACGTTCCGCACCAGCCGCTGCGGGATCGCACGCTCGCCATGGTGTTCGAGAAGCACTCCACGCGCACGCGAGTGTCCTTCGAGGCCGGCATGCACCAGCTCGGCGGCACGGTAATCACGCTGATGACGCACGACACGCAGATGGGCCGCGGCGAGCCGATCGAGGACGTCGCGCGCGTGATCACGCGCATGGTCGACGTGGTAATGATCCGCACTTTCGAGCAGACGATCATCGAGCGGTTTGCGGAGCACTCGCGGGTACCGGTCATCAACGGCCTCACCAACGAGCATCACCCGTGCCAGATTCTCGGCGACATCTACACCTACGTCGAGCAGCGCGGCAGCATCCAGGGCAAGACCGTGACCTGGATCGGCGATTCCAACAATGTGTGCCACACCTGGATGCAGGCGGCGAAGATTCTCGACTTCGACTTCCGCGTCGCCAGCCCGCCCGGCTACGAGCCGGAATTGGAGCGGGGAGAGGCGCGCGAGAGCACGCGGTTCGAAATGTACGAGGACCCGATGGTCGCGGCCCGCGGCGCCGATCTCATCACCACCGACGTCTGGACCAGCATGGGTGCCGAAGCGGAGGCCGAAGAGCGCAAACAGGATTTCGCGCGCTACCGCGTGGACCGGCAAATGATGGCGGTTGCGAAGGCCGATGCGCTGTTCATGCACTGCCTGCCCGCGCACCGGGGTGAGGAAGTGGACGCCGCGGTCATCGACGGACCCCAGAGCGTCGTGTGGGACGAGGCCGAGAACAGGCTCCACACTCAAAAGGCGCTGATGGAATACGTGCTTCTCGGGCGCGTGAGAAGCCAGGGCGATCTGTGGTCCGTTTGAAGCGGTGAATCGTGAGTGGTGACTCGTGAGTCGTAGGATTTCGGGCCGGCCGTTCCTTCCATTCACCATGCACCGTTCACCCGTTACCGATTCTCAATGAGCGACGTAAAAAAAGTGGTGCTCGCCTACTCCGGCGGGCTCGACACCTCGGTGATCCTGAAATGGCTGCAGGAGACGTACGGCTGCCAGGTGGTCACGTTCACCGCCGATATCGGTCAGGGTGAGGAGCTAGCGCCGGCGCGAAGCAAGGCGAAACTGCTCGGCGTCAAGCAGATCTTCGTCGAGGATCTGCGCGAGGAATTTGTGCGCGATTTCGTCTTTCCGATGTTCCGCGCCAACGCGCAGTACGAGGGTGAGTACCTGCTGGGGACTTCGATCGCGCGACCGCTCATCGCCAAGCATCTCGTCGAGATCGCCAGAAAGACCGGCGCTGACGCCATTTCGCACGGCGCAACCGGCAAGGGCAACGACCAGGTCCGCTTCGAGCTCGGCGCGTATGCCCTGATGCCGGACGTGAATATCATAGCGCCGTGGCGCGAATGGGACCTCACCTCGCGCGAGACTCTGCTCGCGTACGCAGAAAAGCACGGCATACCCGTCGAAGGCCGCAGAAAGAAGGGCGGCGCGCCCTATTCGATGGACGCGAACCTGCTGCACATCTCATACGAGGGCGGCGTCCTCGAGGATCCGAACTACGAGCCGGAAGATTCCATGTGGCGCATCACGGCCTCGCCGGAGGAGGCGCCCGGGCGCCCGGAATACGTCGAGCTGACGTACGAGCGGGGCGACATCGCTGCGGTAAACGGCAAATGGATGTCGCCGGCAACCGTGCTGACGGAATTGAATCGCGTCGGCGGCAAGCACGGCATCGGGCGGCTCGACGTCGTGGAAAACCGCTACGTCGGAATGAAATCGCGCGGCTGCTACGAGACGCCGGGCGGCACCATCATGTTGAAGGCGCACCGGGCGATCGAGTCCATCACGCTCGACCGCGAGGTGCTGGCACTCAAGGACGACCTCATGCCGCGCTATGCGCGGCTGATCTACAACGGCTACTGGTACAGCCCGGAGCGCCGCGCGCTGCAGGCTCTGATCGATCACACTCAGCAGCACGTGAACGGGACCGTGCGGGCAAAACTCTACAAGGGCACCGTGCTGGTGACGGGACGGTCGTCCCCGTCCGACTCGCTCTTCGATCCCGAGGTTGCGACCTTCGAAGAGGACCGCGGAGCCTACCGTCAGGCCGACGCGGAGGGTTTCATCCGGCTGAACGCGCTGCGCCTGCGCATCGCGGCGAAGCAGAAGAATCGCAGGAAATAGATGCCGCGGCTGCCCGGGAAGCGCCACCCGGGGTGCTCGCCCAGGTTGTCGTCTCTTTATAGCGGGCGGGCCCTGCTCCCGTTGCGCGCGCGGCGAACGGCGACGCGCCGGATTTCATTCGCGCCCTGGCCGCGGCCCTGATGTTCCCGCCTTTCTTCTCTTGAGTGCAACCCTCCGGGAAATGACCGTTTCTCGAGTCATTGCGTCAGCGGTCGCCGCGCCCCGCGTCGCGGCGGTTCCTTCGGATTCGGTGCTGTAGAATTGCAGCGGCGTTTGCAAGGGGGAGAACCATCATGCCGTCGTTCGATATCGTCTCCGAGGTGAATCACGTGGAGATACGCAACGCTGTGGATCAGTGCAACAAGGAGATCGCGAACCGATTCGATTTCAAGGGTTCGGATGCACGGGTGGAGATCAATGACAAGGAAAAGTCGCTTACCGTATTTGCCGACGACGAGTTCAAGCTGCGCCAGGTGCGCGACGTGCTGACCGGCAAGCTCGCCAAGCGCGGCGTCGACACCCGCGCGTTCGAGTCGGGGAGGATGGAGCCGGTGAGCGGCAACAAGGTAAAGGAGGAGATCAAGATCCGGGAGGGCATCGAGCAGGACCGCGCCAAGTCCCTGGTCAAGCTGATCAAGGACAGCAAGCTGAAGGTCCAGGCGAGCATACAGGGCGACGCCCTGCGGATCTCTGGAGCGAAGAAGGATACGCTGCAGGAGGCGATCGCCCTGGTGCGGAAGTCGGTGACCGACCTCCCGCTGCAGTTCAGGAATTTCCGGGACTGACCCGGATCTTCCTCTCGTCGGCATCCTTTCTTTCCAGCGGCTCTCCGCGCGGAACCAGCATGAGCTCGAAGTAGTTGCCGAGAGGCGTTCCCCACGCCGGGAAGCGCTCGGGACTCACCACGCGCGCCGCCACCTCGTCGTGGGAAAGCGGCGCGAGCCGCGCATCATAGAGATCGAAGCCGCTCAGGGTGGCCGTAAGCGCGCTGGTATCCGCGCCGGCGGGCACGAGCGGCGGGTGCAGGCTCAGAAACACGCGCACGCCGGGATGCGCGCCGATTGCGCCGATCTGATCGGGGATGGCAAATTCGGCGCCTTCGACGTCGATCTTCACGAAATCCGGCCTTGCGTAGCCATGCGCGGCCAGCAGATTCGGCAGCCGGTCTACGGCGATGCGCACGCCGCGCCCGGCCAGGGAGGCGTTCGAGTGAGTTGCTATTTCTCCGGTGCGCGTTCCGAACTCGACTTCGCCGGCGACGGCGTGAACGCCGGTGCTGCAAACGGCCAGCTCGACGCCGAGCCTGTTCGCAGCGTCGACCAGGGCGTCGAGGTATGGGCGGCAGGCGGGATTGGGCTCGACGGCAAGCACGCGGCGAGCCCCACAGGCGCACGCAAACATCACTGTCGGTCCGATCCAGGCGCCGACATCGACCACCGTGTCGCCGGCTTGAATCAGCCTGCCGTATGCTCGAAGCGTGTCCGCCTCCCAGCCCGCGGCGTAAGCCTGCCGCCACCATGGATGATCCGGGACCAGAAACGCCGTCCCCCGCACGGCGATACGCGCCCAGCCCGTCCTGCCCGGCGCGGGCTGCGCGACGCGCTCCACCAGCGGCAGCCGCGTCGCGAGCTGCCACAGCACCGAGCGGCCCAAAGCTCGCGCCATCTCGCCCAATACGCTGCCCAACACGCCGGCGGCTCCGATAGCGATGGGTTGGCCGAGCGAGCTCAGTCCGTCGCGAGCCCGGCGACCCAGCGCTCGTAGAGCCGGTCGGCGACGGCATTGAGCGCCCGCACCTTGCGGTCGATTCCTTCCGTCATCTGCGCCGGCGTTTGCACCGAAGGCAGGCGCTGCGCAAGCGATTCAACTTCCTTCTGCCAATCCCGGCACCACGCGCGTATGAGATCCGGCGTCATCTCGACGTGGCACTGCATGCCGAGATGCGGTCCGAGCGCGAACGCCTGGTTTTCGCAGTAAGGGCCCGACAGTATGCGCGCCGCCCCGGGCGGTATGGAGAACGTCTCGCCGTGCCAGTGGAACGATTCGAACGAGCCGAGCCCCTCGCCAAACCAGGCGGCGGCGACACCGCTACCCAGCACGTCCACCCTTCCCCAGCCAATCTCCTTTACCGGATTGCGCGTGACGGTGCCGCCGAGCGCCTTCGCCATCAACTGGCCGCCCAGGCAGTGTCCGAGCAACGGCACTTCCGCTTCCGCCGCAACGCGGATCAGCCGCAGCACCGGCGCTATCCACGGCAGATCGTCGTTGGCGCTCATCGGCCCGCCCATGAAGGTCAGCCCGCTGTACGGCTGGGGATCGCGCGGAACCGCCTCGCCCTCGTCGATCCTGATCACCTGCCACGGAACTCCGTGGAGGTCGAGGTATGTGGCAAAATATCCCGGAGCTTCGGTTACGGCACAGCGGAATATCGCGACGGGCTTCATTGATCAGGATTCTGTCCGGACTGCTTCGGACGTAATCCTCATACAAAACCGCTCCAGCGACAACAGAAGCGAAGACAAGGCTGCAATGCGCGCTGTTCTGGTTGGCATCGCTTTCATTGCCGGAGCCACCCCCGTAGCTGCGGCGGACGTGAACGTCATCGCCCTGACCGCAGGCAAAGCCGTAGTGATCATCGACAAGGGGAAGGCGCGCACGCTTGCGGTGGGAGAGACTTCACCCGAGGGCGTGAAGCTCATCAGCGCCACCAGCGAATCGGCCACGTTCGAGATCGCCGGCAAGCGCCAGACGCTCACCACGGGCGGCCATGGGGCGGTGGCAGCGGGCTCCGCGCCCGGCGGCGGCGCGGGCAGCGTGTCGCTTACCGCCGACTCGCGCGGCCATTTCATCACGACCGGCACGGTCAACGGCATGTCGCTGCAGTTCATGGTGGATACGGGCGCATCGACCGTTGCGCTCTCCGTGGACGATGCGAAGCGCGCCGGCGTGAACTATCTTGCGGGCTCGCGCGGGCGAGTGCAGACCGCCAACGGCGCGGCCGTAGTCTACTTCGTCAAGCTGGATTCGGTCCGCGTCGGGGATATCACTCTCAACAACGTCGATGCCGCGGTCCTGGAAGGCGGGCTCCCGGTCGCCTTGCTGGGCATGAGCTTCCTCAACCGCACGGAAATGAAGCGGAGTGGAGACACCCTGACGCTCATCAGGCGTTATTAGAACCTAGCCTCCACCGCGCTCAGGTGGAAAACGCCATCGCGCGAATCACACCGCGCGGCCCGTGAATTCCGGAGACCTCGATCGACCCAATCTGTCGGAGCTGCTCTGGGACGTATCCGTCGCTTCCATGAAGTGCTTGCGGAAACGCAGCGGATCGGCGATCGCGGGCACCGACAGGTTCGGCGTGCCCGCTCCGGCTACGACGATGGTTCCGTAATTGAACAACCGCCCGGGAACATTCTGCTCGACTTGTATGCTTTCGACCTTCTGCAGGTTGATCTCGATCGTTCGCCGCCTGATGAAGCCGAATTTGGCGATGATGCGCTTGTTGGTGATGGCGATCTCCGTCGTCTTGTAGAGCACGAACGCCCACACCAGAAGCACGAGCCCGATGCCCAGCAGGGGCAGCAACAGGATGCCCAGAATGATCCTGGGGGAGAGCGGCCAGAGCGATACGCGTCCGCGGTGCAGGACGGCTTCGCCGCTGATCAGCACGGAGTCGACGTACGAAGTCACCTTGGTTCGAGTGCGGCCTAACAGCGGGAGTTCAACGATCCGGGCGCCGGGCGGACGGAGCTACTTGCGCTTCTTGTCCGGGTTCTGCGGCCTGGCCCCGGGCTTCTGCCCTCCCTCGGCATCCTCCGCGACCAGGGAAAGCAGGTGGCCGAACTTGGTGCGCTTGGTCCGCAGGTAGTCGCGATTCGCCTTGCCGGGGACAACCTCGATCGGCACGCGCTCGGTCACCGTGAGACCGTAGTCCGCGAGCTGCTGCACCTTGTCGGGATTGTTCGTCATGAGGCGCACCTGGCGCACGCCGAGATCGAACAGGATGTGCGCCCCGGTCTTGTAGTCGCGCATGTCTGCTGCGAAGCCCAGCGCGTGGTTGGCCTCCACCGTATCGCAACCCTGATCCTGCAGCGCGTAGGCGCGGATCTTGTTCAACAGCCCGATGCCACGCCCCTCGTCGAACATGTAGACCAGAACGCCGCTTCCCGCCCCCTCGATCATGGCCAGCGCGGTATCGAGCTGCTCGCCGCAATCGCAGCGCTCGGAGCCGAAGACATCGCCGGTCAGGCACTGCGAATGCAGGCGCACCAGAGTCGGGCTGCCGCCCTGCACCTCGCCCTTGACCAGCGCCAGGCACGCCTGCGTCTCCAGATTATCGCTGTACACCATCAGGCGGAAGCTTCCCGCCCGGCGCGTGGGCAGCACGGTCTCGGTCCGGCGGCGGATCTGGCGTTCGTTCTGGCGATACGCGATGAGATCGGCGATCCTGAGGATCTTCAGGTCGTGCTCGCGCGCGTAGCCTTCGAGGTCCGGCAGGCGCGCCATCCTGCCGTCCTCTTTCATGATCTCGCAGATCACGCCGGCGGGCTTGAGACCGGCGAGCCGGGCGAGATCGACCGCCGCCTCGGTATGCCCGCGGCGCGCCAGCACGCCTCCGTCCACTGCGCGCAGCGTCTGCAGTCTCCCGGGACGTATCAGGTCTGCGGGACCGGTTGCATCCGCGATCGCGACCGCAATCGTGCGCGCACGGTCGTATGCCGACATGCCCGAGCCCGCGCCTTCGCGGGCATCGATCGGTGTGGCGAAGGCCGTGCCAAACCGCGTCTGGTTGCCCGTATCGCCGGTGATGAGCGATAGCCCGAGGCTGCGCATGCGCTCTTCGGTGAGAGCCAGGGAAATCAGCCCGCGGCCGTGTGCCGCCATGAAATTGATGGCTTCCGGCGTGGCGCGCTCGGCGGCTACGAACAGATCGCCTTCGTTCTCGCGGTCCTCATCGTCCACGATGATGACCATCCTGCCCCTGCGCACGTCGGGGAGGACATGCTCGACGAGGAACTCGCTGGTCTTGCTGCCCGTCATCCGTCCCCCGCCCGGTCACGCCCTGGGGGCTCAGCCCACCGGATTGTCACGGCCGATCAGCCGCATGTACTCCGCGCGCGTCTTGTCCACGTTGAACTCGCCGGTGAAAGCCGAGGTGGTCGCGATCGAGTGCTGCTTCTGGATGCCGCGCATGACCATGCACATGTGCTGCGCCTCGATCACCACCGCAACACCCAGTGGCTTCAACGTCTCCTCGATGCAGTTGCGGATTTCCACGGTCAGGCGCTCCTGCACCTGGAGGCGGCGCGCGAACGCGTCTACCACCCGCGGAATCTTGGACAGGCCGACGATGTGACCGTTGGGAATGTAGGCCACGTGGCACTTCCCGAAAAACGGCAGCACGTGATGCTCGCACAGGGAATAGAGCTCGATGTCCTTCACGATCACCATCTGCTGGTACTCCTCGCGAAACATGGCCGAGCGCAGGATACCCGCGGGATCGAGGTCTTTGCCGTGCGTCAGGAACTGCAACGCCTTGGCAACGCGCTCCGGCGTGTTGCGCAGGCCTTCGCGCTCGGCGTCCTCGCCGAGGTCCTTCAGTATCGTCCGGTACTTCTCGGCGATACGCCGCGTCAGGCCCGGGTTGTACTGATCGAGCTTGGCGTAGCCCGCGTAGCGATCCATTTCGTCTTCTTCGAGCATCTTTCGGTTGAGCGCCATGTTTGGGTCCGCCTCACTGGTTACGGATCACACACGAGTCTTACGCCGCGAGCCGTGCGCGGATGGATTTGACGATACCTTCCGCGTTTAGACCGGCGGCGGCGAGCTGAATTCCCGGATCGCCCTGGTCGATGAAGCGGTCCGGCAGTCCCAGCTGCAGCACCGGTGTCCGGATCGCGTTTTTCTCGAGGACCTCTACCACCGCGCTGCCCGCGCCGCCGGCCACCACGTTCTCCTCCACGGTTACCACCAGATCGTGACCCGCCGCCAGCTCCTTGACGAGCTCCTCGTCGAGCGGCTTGACGAAGCGCATGTTCGCGACCGTGGCGTCGAGGACATCCGCGGCCTCGAGCGACGGAGCGAGCATCGGGCCGAACGCCAATATGGCGATCTTCTTCGACAGCACCGCGAACGCCTTTCCCTTGCGCCGGAGCTCGCCCTTGCCGAGCGGCAGCGCCGTCATGTCCTTGCTGATCCCCGCCCCGGTCCCGCTGCCCCGCGGGTAGCGCACGGCTGCAGGCGTGCTCATGCGGAATGCCGTATAGAGCATCTGCCGGCACTCGTCCTCGTCTGACGGAGTCATCACCGTCATGTTGGGCAGGCACCGCAGATAGGTGAGATCGAAGCTGCCGTTGTGGGTCGCGCCGTCGGCCCCGACCAGCCCCGCGCGGTCGATCGCGAAAACGACCGGGAGGTTCTGGATCTGTACGTCGTGAATCAGCTGATCGTAGGCGCGCTGCAGGAAGGTGGAATAGATCGCCACTACCGGCTTGTAGCCTTCGCACGCGAGTCCGGCGGCGAACGTGAGCGCATGCTGCTCCGCGATGCCGACGTCGAAATAGCGATCGGGATAAAGCTCCGCGAATTTCACCAGCCCCGAGCCTTCACGCATCGCCGGCGTGATTCCGACGAGCCGCTTGTCGAGCGCCGCCATGTCGCACAACCATTCCCCGAACACCTGCGTATAGGTGAGCTTGCCTCCGCTCTTGCCGCCGACTATGCCGTTGACGGCATCGAACTTCGAAACCCCGTGGTAGAGGACCGGATCGGCCTCGGCGAGCTTGTAGCCCTGTCCCTTCTTCGTCACCACGTGAAGGAATTGCGGTCCCGCGAGCGCCTTCATGTTCCTGAGCGTGGGCAGCAGGGCGTCGAGGTCGTGCCCGTCGATCGGCCCGATGTAATTGAAGCCCATCTCCTCGAACAGGGTGCCGGGGGTGACCATCCCCTTCACGTGCTCCTCGGCGCGCCGCGCCAGCGGGCCCAGCACTTTCTCGCCGGCGCGCTTCGCCGCCGCGTAGAACTGGCCCGACATCAGCTTGGCGAAATATTTGTTGAGCGCACCAACCGGCGGCGAGATCGACATCTCGTTGTCGTTCAGGATCACCAGCAGGTCCACGTCCATCGCCCCGGCATTGTTGAGCGCCTCGAACGCCATGCCGGCAGTCATCGCACCGTCGCCGATCACCGCTACGACGTGCCGCCTCACGCCGGCGAGCTTGGCCGCGACCGCCATGCCGAGCGCAGCGCTGATCGAGGTGCTCGAGTGCGCGGTGCCGAAAGTGTCGTACTCGCTCTCTTCGCGGCGCGGAAACCCCGAGAGGCCCTGCCACATCCGCATCCGCTTCATCTGGTCGCGCCGGCCGGTCAGCACCTTGTGGCCGTAGGTCTGATGGCCCACATCCCACACGATGCGGTCATGCGGCGTGTCGAATATGTAGTGCAGCGCGATGGTAAGCTCCACGGTCCCCAGGTTGGACGAAAGGTGTCCTCCCGTCTGGCTCACCGATTCGAGCAGAAACGCGCGCAGCTCATCGGCCAGCTGCTTTAACCGCTTCTCTTCGAGGCCGCGCAGCTGGTGGGGATAGTCGATCGTCCTGAGGAGATCGTACGCCGCCGCACTCGACTTCGAATGCTGTGCTGCCAATCCTGATTTGAGAACGTTTTCCGGCATGAGCTCGTCTCTGGGGAAACCCGACCGGCCGACATGCCGGGCAGATATTCAGCCGAGAGCGGAGGATGAGAAAGCGGCCTGTCGACCCCTTTTTCAGAGCCCCCTCAATCAGGGACTCTAAACACTAAGCGCCCAACATTCAACACTATCGAGTCTCGTGCAAATGCCTTCCACCCGGAATCTCCCCTCTCCACTCGGGAGAGGGGTACGGGGGTGAGGGACGAGCGGCGTCAGGCATTTTCACGACGCTCATTAGAACCTGCGCAGTACTATGAAATCGGCCAGCTCGCGCAGGCGCACGGCGCGCGGACCGAGCGCCGCCACCGCGTCGAGCGCCTGCTGCCGCAGGTCCTGCGCCAGCTCCCGGGCGGAGCCGACCCCCATCGCGCTCACGTACGTGGGCTTGTTGTCCTTGGCGTCCTTGCCCGCGGTCTTGCCCAGCGTTGCGGTGGAAGCCTCGGTGTCGAGCACATCATCCACGACCTGGAATGCGAGCCCGATGCATTTGGCGTAAACATCCACCTGCCCCAGCTCCCTGTCGCTCAATCCGCTTCCACAGCGCGCACCGAGCAGCGCCGCAGCCCGGATCAGGGCGCCGGTCTTGTGCATGTGCATGAACTCGAGCTCGGGCACCGTCAGCGTCTTGCCGATCGACTCGAGATCGATCGCCTGACCTCCTGCCATACCGCGCGAGCCGGACGCGGCCGCAAGCAGCTTGATCATTTCCAGTTGGGTCGGAGCGTCGTCGGCGAGCCGATAATCGGCCAGCAATTGAAAGGCCAGACTTTGCAGCGCATCGCCCACGAGCAGCGCGGTGGCCTCGTCGTACTCGACGTGGCAGGTGTTGCGGCCGCGCCGCAGGACGTCGTCGTCCATGCAGGGAAGATCGTCGTGCACGAGAGAGTAGGCGTGGATCAGCTCGACGGCCGCTCCGGCAATCGCAACCCGTTCGATATCCGCCCCCGCCACTTCCCCGGCCGCGAACGCAAGCAGCGGCCGCACGCGCTTGCCCGCCCCCAGAACGGCGTAGCGCATCGCCTCGTGCAGGCGCTGGGGGGCGATCTCGGGCGGGGGCAGCACCCTTTTCAGCGCAGCCTCAATGCGCTGCAGGTGCTCGTGAGACCAGGCTGCGAGAGAACCGGTCTCAGTCATGAGTCCAACACGCCGCTATTCGTTGTTGCTGGCGCTGTCACTCTTGAAGTCGTGCAGGATATTGCCTTCCAGTATCTTCACCTGCTGCTGCGCTTCCTGCAGGGCGGTCTGGCAGTACTTCAGCAACTCTGCGCCGCGCTTGTAGGCGGCCAGTGATTTCTCCAGGGGCATCTGCCCGGCTTCCATGCTGGAAACGATTTTTTCGAGTT
This sequence comes from Burkholderiales bacterium, assembly GCA_035259205.1. Lineage (GTDB taxonomy): Bacteria > Pseudomonadota > Gammaproteobacteria > Burkholderiales > SG8-41 > SG8-41. The sequence goes on from DATFWO010000327.1 coordinate 19,511, forward strand.
CCGCGAGCGCGGATTCGAAAGTCTGGCCGTTGTGGGACTTGACGGAAGTGGGCACGCGGACGCCGCGCAAACGGAAAATGGTAAATCTAGCTCAATCAGAGGGTTGCGGTCAACGCAGCCGCCCTGCGCTCGGCTTCCTCCTTGAACGCTCTTGGAGCCGCATCTACTCTCCGTATTCAGTCCTGACCATGTGCCTGTGACCCGATGAATCGCCACCCGCCCGCAAACCACTCATGACGAGAGGCCGCTTATTTCTGCTGGCGGCGGTCGTAGCGTCGATAGCCGCGTTCTTCGCGTTCGACGTCCGAAGCTATTTGAGCCTCGATTACTTCAGGTCGCAACAGGCTGCGATAGACGCGTACTACCGTGCCCATTCGTGGCAGGTCCCGGCAATCTATTTCGCGCTGTATGTCGGGGTAACCGGACTTTCGCTACCCGGGGCAGCCGTGATGACGCTCGCGGGGGGCGCTATCTTCGGCCTGCTCTGGGGCACTGTGATCGTTTCCTTCGCTTCGACGATAGGTGCGACACTCGCGTTCCTGGCCTCCCGCTTTCTGCTTCGCGACTGGGTGCAGGCACGGTTCGGAGACCGGTTGAGAGCGATCAACGACGGCGTTGCGAAGGAAGGCGCTTTCTATCTGTTCGCGCTGCGGCTGGTGCCGGCGTTTCCGTTCTTTGCCGTCAACCTCGCGATGGGTCTCACGCCGATAAAGACGTGGACCTATGTCTGGGTCAGCCAGCTGGGCATGCTCGCCGGTACTGTCATATACGTCTATGCCGGCACCAAGCTCGGGGAATTCAGAGTTTCCTTCGGATTGGTGGCCGCGCTCGCGTTGCTCGGCGTCTTTCCCCTGATAGCGAAGAAAGCGCTCGACGCCGTCAAGTCGCGCAGGGTATACGCGAAGTGGACCCGCCCCGCGCGCTTCGACCGGAACCTCATCGTGATCGGTGGTGGTTCCGCGGGACTCGTCTCCGCCTACATCGCCGCCGCGGTGAAGGCCAAAATCACGCTCGTCGAGAAGGACAAGATGGGCGGGGATTGCCTGAACACCGGGTGCGTGCCGTCCAAGGCGCTCATACGATCGGCGCGGCTGATCGCGCAAATCCGGCGCGCGGGCGAGCTCGGGCTGCGCGGGGCGACGGTGGATTTCGATTTTGCCGATATCATGGCGCGCGTGCAGCGCGTCGTGAAGGCGGTCGAGCCGCACGATTCCGCGGAGCGTTACACGCGCCTTGGCGTCGAATGCATCGCAGGCGACGCGAAGCTCACCTCGCCCTGGAGCGTCGAGATGAAGACGGCGGAAGGGGTGCGGGCATTGACTACGCGCGCGATCGTCATTGCGGCCGGCGCGCGCCCGTTCGTGCCCCCGCTGCCCGGCATCGAGGAAGCCGGTTACGTCACTTCCGACACCGTATGGAACATGCGCCAGCTGCCGCGGCGGCTGGTCGTA
>DATFWO010000328.1:0-33438 GCA_035259205.1 Burkholderiales bacterium
TTCTGGGGCTCGGATCCCATCGCGGCGATGCTGCGCGAACTGGAAATCCCGTACATCTCGCTCGTGCCGGGCGCGACCTACCGCGGGCTGCACGACAGCATCGTCAACTACCTCGGCAACCGCATGCCGCAGATCGTCCTCTCGATACACGAGGAGAACGCGATCGCGGTCGCCCACGGCTACGCCAAAGTGACCGACCGCATGATCGCCGCCGCGGTCCACGCCAACATCGGGCTGCTGCGCACGCCGATGGCGGTCTACAACGCGTGGTGCGACCGCGCGCCGATCCTGATGCTCGGCGCGACGGGGCCGTGGGATGCGACGCAGCGCCGTCCGTGGATCGACTGGATACATACGAGCGCCGACCAGGGGGGGCTGATCCGGAACTTCACGAAGTGGGACAACCAGCCCGGCTCGCCCGCGGCGGCCATGGAGGCGCTGTTGCGCGCGTCGCAAATCGCGCAAACCGCGCCCAAGGGACCGGTCTACGTGAACCTCGAAGTCGAAATGCAGGAGAAGAAGATCGGCGAGATGCCGCCGTTGCCGGACGTGGCGCGCTATCCAGTGCCGCAGGCGACGCTGCCGGCACCCGGGCTGGTCGCCGCCGCGGCGAAGCTGCTGTCGGGCGCGAAAAGTCCCGTGATCCTCGCCGGACGCTGCTCGCGGAGCCTGGAGGGCTGGAGGCAGCGCGTGGCGCTCGCTGAGAAGCTCAGCGCGCCGGTGCTCACCAGCATCAAGCTCGCAGCCTCGTTCCCTACCGATCACCGCCTGCATGCGGTGCCGCCGTTCCAGTCGCTGCTGCCCGAGGCCAAGAGCATGATCGCCGCGGCCGACGTGATCCTGTCGCTCGACTGGCTCGATCTTGCGGGCACCTTCAAGCAGACTTTCGGCGGCGCTCCCGTCACGGCGCAGGTGATAAACGTTTCGTGCGACGCCTACAGCCATCGCGGCTGGAGCATGGACCACCAGGGGCTGCCGCCGATGGACCTGTACCTGATGTGCGAGACCGATGCGGCCGTGCCGTTGCTGCTCGATGCGGTCAGCGCGCGCGCAGCGAGTCCTGCGCTGCCCCCGCGTGTACCGTTGCCGCCGATGCCTAGCGAGCCGTCGCTGCGTGGCGTCGGCGCGGCCCTCGAGTCCACCACGCGCGGCATGGACGTCTGCTACACGCGCCTTCCGCTCGGCTGGAGCGGCGCGTATTCGCATTTCCGCCATCCGCTCGACTACCTCGGACACGACGGCGGGGCCGGCGTGGGATCGGGGCCGGGGATGACCGTCGGCGCGGCGCTCGCGCTCAAAGGTACCGGCCGGGTTCCCGTCGGGCTGCTGGGTGACGGGGATTTCCTCATGGGCAATACCGCCGTGTGGACGGCTGCCCACTACCAGATTCCATGCCTGATGATCGTGTGCAACAACCGCTCCTTCTACAACGACGAGCGCCATCAGGGCCGCATGGCGCAGCAGCGCGGGCGTCCACCGGAGAACAAATGGATAGGCCAGCACATCGCCAACCCCGACATCGATATCGCAGGGATGGCACGCATGATGGGAGCGGAGGGCATCGGTCCGGTGGAGAAGGCGGCGGGCCTCCTGCCGGCCGTCGAGCAGGGACTCGCCGCCGCGCGCGCGGGCAAGGTCTGCGTGATCGACGCGCGCGTGCTGCCCGGCTACGATCGCGGCGCCTAGCCCGAAGGGCGTGACGAAATAAGGGTGACGAATAAAGGTGACGAATAATGGTGGCGGTTAAGGGTAACGAGATGGCGGTAGAGAATCGTCCAACATGCTTTCGTGAGTCACCAGCGCAGCCAGAAATCGTTTGTATTCCGTCACCCGTATCTCGTCACCTGTATCTCGTCACCATTATCTCATCACTATTTCTCGCTGCGATCGCAGCGAGCGCCCCGGCGCAGCCTTGGAAGCCGGGGCGGGTTGTAGAGCTCATCGTCGGATCGGGAGCGGGCGGCGCCGCCGATCGCCAGGCGCGGGTGGTCCAGAAGTATCTGCAAGCGTTTCCCGGAATACCTGGCGTCGTCATCAACAATCGTCCCGGCGGCGCCGGCAATCTGGCGTATGCATATCTCGGGCAGCATCCGGGCGACGGCCACTATCTCATCACGATGTCCACGAATCTGCTCACGAACCAGATCACGGGCACGAGCACCTTGGGCTACCAGGATTTCACGCCGCTCAACATCCTGATTCGTGAGTACGTAACCGTGTGGGTGAGAAACGAGTCGCCCATCGGCAGCGGCAAGGATCTGATCGCGATCCTCAGGAAAAACCCCGCAGCACTGAGCTTCGCGTTCTCGACGGCGCGCGGCAACCAGAACCACATCGTCATCGGCATGATCGCGAAAGCCGCCGGTGTGGATCCCAAGGCGCTGAAGATCGCGGTCTACGCGTCGGGCGGACAGGGCATGACCGCGGCGATCGGCGGACACGTGGCCGTCTGGGTCGGCACGGCGGGGAGCGCGCAGCAGCACCAGCAGAACGGCACGATACGCATCCTGGGCATCAGCTCGGGCCAGCGGCAGGCGGGCCGGCTCGCCGCGGTGCCGACCCTGCGCGAGCAAGGCATAGCGGCTGATTATTTTGCATGGCGCGGGTTCGCCGGCCCGAAAGGGCTCACCGCCGCGCAGACGGCGTTCTGGGACCAGGCGTTCGCCAAGGTGATCGAGACGGATGAGTGGAAGAAGGAGCTCGAGGATAACGCGTGGGCGGAGGGATACACCAGCGCGGTGGAGACGCGCAGACATCTCGATGCCGAGTACATCCTTTTGAAGAATATGCTCGTGGACCTGGGGGTCGTCACGCCCAGGTGAGAAAGGCGTAATGAGCGATGGGTGATGGTGCATGAGACACATTTTCAGGTGCTTTTCGATCGGGATTTCCCTCTGGTTTTTCTGCGGCATGCAGATCCATGCCGCAGAAAAACCATATGACCTCGTTTTGCGGAATGCCCGCATCGTCGACGGCACGGGGAGCCCGTGGTATAGCGCGGATCTCGCGGTGCGCGGGGATACCATCGCCCGCATCGCGCCGTCCATCACTGAGCCGGCTGCGCGTGTCATCGACGTTGCGGGTGCCGTAGTCGCGCCGGGCTTCATCGATCTACACACGCACGCGATCCGCGGCATCTTCCAGGTGCCGACCGCGGATAACTACGTCCGGCAGGGCGTCACAACGATCATGGAAGGACCCGACGGGAGCTCGCCCGTGCCGCTGAAGCCTTTCCTGGACAAGCTCGAAGCGCTGCCGAAGTCGCTCAACATCGGGAGCTTCATCGGGCAGGGATCGGTGCGGCAGGCAGTGCTTGGCCTCGCCAACCGCAATCCGACACCAGAAGAGCTCGAGCGCATGCGCGCGCTGGTACGCCAGGGCATGGCGGACGGCGCTTTCGGCTTGAGCACGGGCCTCTTCTACGTGCCCGGCGCCTTCACGCCGCTCGCCGAAGTCGTCGAGCTGCAGAAGGTCGTGGCGCCGTTCCGCGGCGTGCATACATCGCACATGCGCGACGAGGCCGGCGGCGTGGTCGACAGCGCGAAAGAGACCATCGCGATTGGCGAGCAGGGCGGCGTGCCTACACAGATTTCCCATCACAAGATGATCGGCAAGGCGAACTGGGGGAGAAGCACCGAGACGCTCAAGCTGGTCGACGAGGCGCGGGCGCGCGGCGTGGACGCGACGATAGACCAGTATCCGTATACCGCATCGAGCACGACGATCCAGGGAGCGCTGCTGCCGCCGTGGGCGCAGGAAGGCGGCCAGGCGGAGATGGTGAAGCGGCTCAAGGACCCGGCCACGCGCGCGAAAATCCGGGCGATCACCGCCGACCTCATCCGCAACGAGCGCGGCGCCGGCGATCCGAGTAACGTCGTGTTGACGCTCTGCGAATGGGACATGTTGCTCTCGGGCAAGAACCTTACGCAGGTGACGCAGGCGCGCGGGCGGGAGCCCACGGTGGAGAATGCAGCCGAGACGGTCATGTGGATCGTGGAGCAGGGCGGCTGCCGCGGCGTCTTCCACGCCATGGACGAAGGCGACCTGCAGCGTATCCTTGCCCACCCCGCGACGATGATCGCTTCCGACGGCGAGGTGGTGATCTACGGCCGCGGCGTACCGCACCCGCGCAGCTACGGCACGTTTGCCCGCGTGCTGTCGGTCTACGTGCGCGAGAAGAAGATCGTCACCCTGGAGGACGCCGTCAGGAAAATGTCGTCTTTCCCCGCCGCGCGGATCGGCCTCGCCGACCGCGGCGTGCTACGTGCCGGTATGAAGGCAGACATCGCGGTGTTCGATCCCGTGCGAGTGCGGGACCTCGCGACCTTCGACGAGCCGCACCATTATGCGGCCGGGTTCTTGCACGTGATCGTCAACGGGCAAATCGTCTATGAAAACGGCGCAATGACCGCCGCGCGGCCAGGGCGCGTCCTCTATGGACCCGCGAAGCGCGAGCGCTTCGCGGGTGATAGGTGACAGTGATGCTGACTGCCGTCAGTCGTCACGCTTTCGCCGTGGCTGCCATCTTCTTCATCGCTTCCTGCATTTCTTCCCTGGTCACGTCGCGCTTGTGCGTGCCGACGGACCAGTGGTGGCCGAACGGGTCCTCGAGCTTGCCGTAGCGGTCGCCCCAGAACATGTCGTCGACGGGCATGGTGATCTTCGCGCCGGCCTTTGCCGCGCGCGCGACGAACGCATCGGTGTCCTCCACGTAGAGGTGAATGGTGACCGGCGAGCCCTTGAGCGCTTTCGGCCCCAGCGAGCCCCATTCGGGCATCTCGTCCGCCAGCATCACGGCCGAGCCGCCGATGCGGATCATCGCGTGCATGACCTTGCCGTTGGGTCCCGGCAGCCTGGCTTCCTCGACTGCGCCGAACGCCTTCTTGTAGAACTCGATCGCGTCGGCCGCGCCCGCGCATACGAGATGCGGCGTTACGGAGTGCATGCCTTGAGGGATGGGTTGCACCTTGGTTGCGGTCATCGATATCTCCTTGAAAAATTTATGGAAGGATGAGGAACTGGATGAAGTCCGGAACGTCGTTTCGGCGTCTTTCGTTCGTTCGGCACCTGGGGCCTGCATGCTCTAGTCGATTGGTGCAAGATCAGATCGACATCGGCTGCTAGAAAAGATTCGGCGAAATTGCTGCGTAAATTTGAGGTGTGTCACTTCGGCGCAGACCGTCCGCGCCAGCTCGAGGCCGTAAGTCCGCCTTTTCTGAACCCTCAAAACGCCCTGTTTCCATGGCTCAGCTCACAGCGTACGACATCTTCGCAGTTTCGGCCCTCGAAGGGTCGGAAAAGCAAAACGGGCTCATTGTTTTCACTAGACTAAGGGAAAGGCAAAATGTAGGACGCGAAACGAAAAAGGGCGGAGGCGAGGAAGACGAGCTCGCTGGCTCGGCACTCAGCGCCCATCACCTATCACCCATCACGTACCGATGTTCGGAGCCCGACGAAGGAGGGACGCGCAATGATGACAGGCGCCGTAGAGTGGACAACACAGGAGCGAGTGGTGCACGGCCAGCCCGCAGCCAAGGCCGTCCGCGAAGAGATCGAGCGCATCGCTGCCAAGCGCGTGCTGCTGCTCACCACGCGCTCACTCACCAACGGCAGGCTCGTGCGCGAGGTGACGTCGGCCCTGGGCGACCGTTGTGTCGGGAAGTTTGATGCGATAACCGCGCACACGCCGCGCGAGGCCGTGATCGGCGGCGCCGCGCTGGCGCGCCAGGTCGAGGCGGACCATCTGCTGGCCGTGGGCGGGGGTTCCGTAATCGATGCGACCAAATGCATGCTGGCTGCGCTGTGGCGTGACGTGCGCGATCTCGATGGGCTCTCGGCCCTGACGCACAAGCACGGCGACCCGAGGCTGATGCGGCAACCCTCTGATCGGATGCGCATGAGCGCGGTGCCCACGACGCTGTCCGCAGCCGAATTCACGAGCAACGCGGCCGTCACCGACGTCCAGCGCAAGGTCAAGCTCTACCTGGGTCATCCTCTGATCGTGCCCCAGGCGGTGATACTCGATCCGGCGGCGACGCTCGAAACGCCCATGGAGCTGTTGCTGTCGACCGGCATGCGGGCGATGGACCATGCGGTCGAGCGCTGGTGCTCGATCCGTCCGCATCCGCTCGCCGAGGGATTGTCGCCGCAGGCCATGGCGATGCTCAGCGCCAACCTGCCAGCGGTCAGGGCGCGGCCAGATGACCTCGAGCCGCGGCTCAATTGCCAGCTCGCGGCGTGGCTGACGATGGTGTCCCCTGCAGCGCTCGTTCCGAACGGCGCGAGTCACGGCATCGGCTACATTCTCGGCGGTCACGCGGGGGTGCCGCACGGCATCACGTCGTGCATCTCGCTCGCCGCAACGCTCGAATGGAACGAGCCTGTCAACGCCCAGCGCCAGCGGACAGTGGCCGAGGAGCTCGGCCGGCCCGGTTCGCGCGCCTGCGATGCCATCAGGGATTTCGTGAAGTCGCTGGGCCTGCCTGGCCGTCTGCGCGACATCGGTATCGGTGCCGACCGGATAGCCGAGCTTGCGCGGCAGTACGACGGTACCGGTCCGATCGCGACCAATCCGCGGCCGGTGCGCGGCGCGGACGATGTCGCCGAGATCCTCAAGCTCGCGCTCTAATGAGCGTCGTAGAAATGATTGACGCCGCTCATCCCTCACCTCCAACCCCTCTCCCGGGAGAAGAGGGGAGCGTCCAGGTGCAAATGCCTGTCAGGCATTTGCACGAAGATCAGTAGGTGAGAGCGCGTGATAAGCGGCGGTGCGTTATCCTCCCGGCATCGCATGAAGATTTTCTACGGCTGGCGCATCGTGGTTGCCGGCGGCTCGCTGCAGTTCCTGCAGAGCCTGCTGCTGAACCAGGCTTTCGGCGTCTATCTTGCGGCCCTCATCGAGGATCGCGGCTGGAGCAAGACCGCCGTTGCCGGCGCCGCCGCGCTGAAATCGACAGAGGTCGCGCTGCTCGGCCCGGTGCTCGGCTGGCTGGTCGACCGGTTCGGAGCGCAGGGGATCATCCGCGCCGGCATCATCACGTTCGGCATCGGCTTCATGCTGTTGAGCCGGATCGAAACCCTCACTGGCTTCTACGCGGCGTTCGTGGTCATCGCGCTCGGTGCGAGCATGTTCAGCAACTTCCTGGCAAGCGTGGTGATCATTCAGTGGTTCGAGAAGCGTCGCGCACGGGCGCTCTCCGCGCTCCAGTTCGGCGGGGCGATCGGCGGCCTGTTCGTATTCCTGGTGGCCTGGTCGATTCAGGGTTTCGGCTGGCGGGCGACCACTTTCAGCGTCGGCGTCATCGCTATCCTGGTCGGCTGGCCGCTCGCGCGCGTGATCCGCAGCCGCCCGGAGGATCACGGCGAAACCGTGGACGGCATGCCGCCCGCGCCGAGGGACGCTGGACATTCAGCGGGCCCCGCGCGGCGAACGTTCACCGCGGGCGAGGCGCTGCGGACCAGCGCCTTCTGGCTGATCGCGCTCGGCCACGGCTTCTCGCTGCTCGCCGTGACCGCGGTGAACGTGCACGCCATCGCGCATTTGAAGGAAGGCCTGGGTTACACGCTTGCCCAGGCTACCCTCGTCTTTACCCTGGTCACCGTAGGACAATTCGTCGGCGTGATGCTCGGGTGGGTGATCGGCGAGAAATTCGAGAAGCGCCTGGTCGCCGCCGCCTGCATGCTGATGCACGCGGCCGGCCTGCTCATGCTCACCTATGCGACCGAGCTCGTCATCCTGGCGGTTGCCGCGCTGGTGCACGGCACAGGATGGGGGTTGCGCGGCCCGTTCATGCAGGCAATCCGCGCCGATTACTTCGGCCGGCACTCGATCGGGATGATCATCGGGCTGTCGTCCCTGATTACGGTTTTCGGCCAGATTGGCGGCCCGATACTGGCCGGCGCATTCGCCGATTGGCACGGAAACTACCGCACGGGTTTCACGATTCTGGCGATGCTGGCCGGCGTGGGGTCGTTGTTTTTCCTGCTGGCGAGGCCGCCGCGTCACCCTTCAGGAAGCGATCGGTAACTGGGCTGTGACTGATGGGACGTGACTGATAAGCCGTGACTGGCAACTCGTCGCTGTACTTATCACCTATCGCTCATTATTGAGGAGCAACAAAAATGGCCAAGGCCAACGACCTGCAATACTTGATGGATCGGGCAGCTATTCGCGATCTGCTGGCGCGTTATTTTCAGGGGCTCGACAGCTGCAGCCCGGAGCAGGTGCGCAGCTGCTTCACGGACGATATCCAGGCCCATTACGACCAGCGGCCCCCGACTAGGGGCATCGAAGAGTTGATGAACAGCCTTCAAAACTTCAACAAATTGAGGGCGGGAACCATGAGAGTGACCACGCATTTCATGGGCAATCTGAGCTTCACGCTGCTCAAGGGCGACGTGGCCGAAACGGAGACGAATGCCGTGGCGTTTCTCGTCGAGCCGGAGGCCGGGACGGACCGGGTAGCCATGCGCAGCCTGCGCTACCTCGACCGGATGCGCCGCCAGAAAGACGGCTGGCGGATCAGCGACCGCATACACACCCTGGACTGGAGCTGCCAGGTTCCCACGAATTTCGCCATCACCCTCGCGCGGCGGGTATCGGTCCTGCCGGCGCGCTCGTGATACGTGACGAACGATCGTGGCGATTAACGGTGACGAATGGGAGTGACGACAAGGTTGACGACAAAACAGGCTCTCACTCCCGCGCTCCTCCCATTCCGGGTTTTCCGTCGCAGCCTCCGCGTACTTCGGGTGAGGGGTTAGCGCAGCAGGTCGACCAGCTCCGAAACCTTTTTCACCTTTCGGAAGTTCCGGATCACCTTCATGCTCGCTTCCAGGTTGTCGCCAGAAAACTTCGCAAACGGTGCCAGCGCGCGGTACTTGGCCTCGACGTCGGCCCACGCTATACCGAGCATGGCAGCGCCTTTGGGAGCGTAGACCGTGCTCGAATGGCTCCGGCCGTCCCGCGTCTCGATCGTAACGGTCGCGCCCGACCTGTAGCGCTCCAGATGCTCCGTAGGCGGCTCACCGACGCGCACCTTGCCGAGTAGCCCGCGGATCACCGGGTCGTTGATCTTGTCCGGGAAGGCATGCGACCAGTTGTAGTCTCTGTCGGCAGCGCCGGCGGCGGCGAAGTATGCGGGGCTGTGCGCGATGCCGATGAGGTCGGTCGGATACTGGGGGCCGGTGAGCGCCTTGAAGCCGGGACGGGAGACGATGATCGACTCGACCTCGTCGGGCGAGACGTTGCCCGCGCGTGCCGCGTTGGCCGCGGCTTCGGCGGTCGCGTGGCTGGGATGCCCGCCGGGCACGAGCTTGATGCCCATATCGGTCAGGATGCTCCAGCGCTTGCCGAAATCGCGGGTCACTTCGGTGACGTCGGGCTCGTTGCCGTAGACTCCAAAAAAACCCCGCTCGCACTCGAGGATATTCTCCTCGGCCATGAAGCCCATTGCAGCCGCCTGCGCCGCGTTGACGCCGAGCATGGCGGCAAGTCCGGCGTGATACTCGCGGGCGACGCTCGTATTCGCGGCGGCGTGCAGCCCACCGATCGAAGTCGCCACGAGGGCGATCGCCTGCGCCATTTGCGGCTGGGCGAGCTTCATCAGGCGTGCCGCGGCCGCCGCGCCTGCGAAACCGGCGACGATGCAGCCGTGGAATCCCTTCTTCTGGAGGCCGCCGATCATCGCGCCGTTGATCCGTCCGGCCACCTCGTAGCCCAGAACGATGGCGGCGAGCGCCTCTTCGCCGCTTGCGCCGGTCTTCTCGCCGACGGCAAGCGCGGTGGCGCATGCGGTCGTGCCGGCGTGGACGATGTTGCGCAAATCACTGTCGTCCGAGGCCGCCGCGTCGCTCATCACGGCATTGACCCGGGCGGCTGCTGCGACCGGCAGCCTCTCCGCTTTCCCGAACCAGAGCGTCGCCTCGGGCTTGCCACCGCGATCTACCTCCAGCGCCCGAATGATCCTGGAGGATTCGAGCGTCGAACCCAGGGAGGCGCTGGCAATGGTGCTCGAGATGAGCATCTCCGCGTATTCGATCGCCTTGGACGGCAGGCCCGCGTAGGTCTGTTTGGCAACGAAGGCCGCAATTTCACCTGCCACGCTCATCGCATACCTCACTTAATGCGGAAGTGGAAAGACGAAAGGAAAAGTATACAAGCGGTCTCGCGAATGCATTCGAGCCGCAGATAAACGCAGATGCACGCGGATAGTTCGAATCCTGTCGTCAGGTAAGCGGCTCCAAGCCGCTTTTCCTGATGGCGTCGGCTGTCTCCCGAGACGCCAGAAATTTGATGACCGAGCGAGCCAGTTCCGCATCCGGGCAGCTCGCAGCGACGCCGGCGGAAAATACCGAAACCTTCTGGACCTCCGGCGGCAGCGGCGTGATGTGCGCGATTCCCGGCACTGGCAGCAATTCGCTTACTTGCTGGAAGGCGATATCGGCCTCTCCCCGCGCGACCACGGCGCCGGTACGCTCGCCGCCGCCCACGAAGCGGCTCCTGCTCATCATCTGATCGGCGATCCCCAGGCGCTGGTAGAGCTCCGTAGTCAGATACTGGCCGCTCACGCTGGCGGAATACGCGACCGATTTCGCCTGCAGGAACGTGCGCTTCAGCGCTTCCGCGGAGCTCAAGTCCGGCTTGGGCGCTCCCGCCCGCACCGCGATGCCGATGAAAGAGCGGGCGACGGGCGCACTGCCCTCGGCCAGGACCAGGCCTTCCTCGATGAATTGGCGCAGCAGGGTGTCCGCAACGATGACGACGTCCACCGTTTCGCCGCGCTTCAGCCGGTTATGGATCGAGCTCTCACCCGTACCTACGGACGTTGACGCCGTGACGATCGTTTTCTTCGTCAGGCGTTCCAGCTGCGGAATCAGCGCGAGGTGCGCGGCGGTAAATGCGCCGGAGGTCATTACTCTGAAGTCCATGAGCGCGCTACTCCCCTTTGATCCCCGCCGCCTTGATCACTTTGGCCCATTTGTGGTACTCGTTTTGAATGAAAGCCGTATATTGCGCCGGGCCCAGCGTAGCGGGCTCGGTGCCGCCCTTGCGCAGCGCGGCGCTCAGGTCCGGTGAATTGATCGCGCGCACGATCTCGGTATTGAGACGCGTGACGATCTCAGGAGGAGTCCTCGCCGGCGCGGCAAGCCCGAACCAGTTGCTGACCTGAAACCCGGGGACCCCGCTCTCCGCGACGGTCGGGATGTCCGGCGCCGCGGGCGTGCGCTTCTCGCCGGTCACGGCGAGCGCGCGCAGTCTCTTCGAGCGCACGTGGCCGATGGCCGTCGGAATGTTGGCGAAGCTGATGGTGATATTGCCGCTCATCAGGTCGATCAGCGCCGGCGCGCCGCCCTTGTAGGGTACGTGGACCCATTTGACGCCGGTCATGTACTGGAAGAGCTCGCCCGAGAGATGACCGGATGCGCCGATGCCCTGAGACCCGTAGGTGACACCGTCCGGCTTGGCTTTCGAGATGGCGATCAGTCCCTTCACGCCGGTGGCCGGGAACGACGGATGCGAAGCCAGAATGTTCTGCGATTCGCCGGCCAGCGCGACGTAGCTGAAGTCCTTCAGGACGTCGAAGTTGAGCTTCATCAGCAGGGGATTGACGGCGTCACCGAAGACGTTGATCTTGAGGGTATAGCCGTCTGGCGCCGCGTGCGCGAGAACGTCGCTTGCGAGTGCGCCATTCGCCCCGGGACGGTTCTCCACCACGATGGGCTGCCCCAGGCCTTCGGCGAGCTTGGGCTGCAGGCTGCGCGCAAGGAAGTCCGCGCCGCCGCCGGGAGGCGTACCGACGAGGATGCGGATCGGCCGCGACGGATAGCTCTGCGAGTCCACCTCGGCCGGGAGGCACAGCGCCCACGCCGCCAGCGCAATCGCTATGGCACGCACCATGCGTTTGCCGCTATTGCGAACCGCGCACCATCGTGCGCGCGATCGTGTCATCGTACTCCGCCCTGACCAGCACCTCGACCACGACCACCGCGCCGGCGTGCGTCTTCGCCGCAGCATCGCGCAACACCGGTTCCAGGTCGCGGGCGCTCTTTACCGGACCGATGGCGATCGCGCCCTGTGCGCGCGCCATTGCCGCTAGGTCGATGCCGGGATCGTCGATGCGCTGCCCAATCCAGCGATTCTCCACCGGCCGGCCGCGCAGCCGTGCCATGCGCTCCTGGTGCATCTCGTCGTTGAAGAACGAGCGGTTGTTGGCGACTACGATGAGCAGCGGGATCCTGCTGTGGGTGGCGGTCCACAGGGCGCTTACGCCCATGACGAAATCGCCATCTCCCAGCACCGCCAGGGGCAGGCGACCCGTGCCGCGCAATGCGAGCGCGCCGCCGACACTCAATCCCGGCCCGGCGCCGATGCCGCCTCCGCCGTCCCCGCCGAGATAATCCAGGGGATGATTGTAGCGGGTCATATCGGCAGGCCAGCCGAGATTCAGGCGGATGAGGCAGGTTTCCTGCCCGGCGGCGATGGCGTTGATCGCGCCGGCGAGCGCGCGCACGCCGATGCTGTCGTCGGACGCTTGCGCCGTCGCCGCGGGCGCGGGTCTCGCGGCCTGCGTCGCACTCGTGTCGCGCGCGCGGGACGGCCCGCTTGCACGCAGTTCCGCGAGCAGTGCGCTGGCTGCGACGTCCGGATCGGTCAGCAGATTGACGTCCACCGCCGGCAGCCCAAGGTGATCCATGCTGAAGCCGTTATGCACCTGGACATCGACCGAAGCCTGGATAACCGTGGCGCCGACGGGGTCGGATTTCCATGCCTGCCTGAGCAGTCCGGCGAGATCGATCCAGTCGAGGCTCAGGATGACGTCGGCGCTCCGCACGACGTCGACCGCGAAATCGTTGATGAACTTGATCGGCGTGCCGGCATGCAAGGGATGGTCGGATGGAAATGCGGCAGCCGTCCTGAGGCTCGTCAATACGCGCGCGCCGAGCGCTTCCGCCAGTGCGATGCGATTGCGCCACGCTTCGAGCGAACGGCTGCCTCGTCCGGCCAGCAGCAGGGGCCGTTTCGCCTGCGCGAGGAGCGAGGCTGCCCGCCGCAACACGTCCGGAGCGGGATAAGCAGGCGCCGGAGCCTGGTAACGCGCGACATCCGGAATCGGCAGCGGCCGGTCGAGCTTTTCCTCCTGCAGCGTGGAATCGAAGATCACGTAGGTTGGCGCGCACGGCGGCGTTTGCGCGATCATGGCGGCGCGCAGCATCGCTTCCGCGGTTGCGGCCAGCGACGCCGGCTGGTTGTCCCACTTGATGTAATGGCGCACGAGCGCCGCCTGGTCGGTGCAGGTATGCATCCAATCCACCCAGGGACGGCGCGCGGCGGCATCCATGGGGCCGTTGCCGCCATAGAGCAGCATAGGCACGCGCTCGCACCAGGCATTGAAGATGGCCATCGAGGCGTGCAGCAGTCCCACGTTGCTGTGCAATACGACGCCCAGCGGTCTGCCGGTAACTTTCGCGTAGCCGTGCGCGATAGCGACCGCGCTTTCCTCGTGCAGCGCGAGCAGCATGCGCGGCCGGGTGTTGCCCAGATAGTTGACCAGGCTGTCGTGCAGGCCCCGAAAGCTCGCGCCGGGAGTGAGCGCGACGTACTCGAAGTTCAAAGTGCGCATCACTTCGGCGATGTGATCGCTGCCCCACTGCGCAACGGCCGGTCCGGTCGTTGCGAGACGATCGATATTCGCCCGGGATTCGTCCATGGTGCTGGCTTACCTAAAAGCGAGGGACAAGCCGCAGATACACGCAGATAAACGCAGATGGAAAAGACGCGGCATCGCGTGTTGCATCATTCCCACAGTCGCTCGGGCAGCGGGAGGCCCGCAAGGTCCGCCGGCGTGAGCGGCCTGTCGGCCTGTATTCCCATGCGTTCCAGCACCGCGACCAGTTGCCTGCAATGCTGGGCGGAGTGCCATGTGACGCGCTCGAATACCCGGTGAGCCGGCATGTCTCCGTAGTAGGTCTTGAGCACTCGGGAAAGCCCGCGGTCGTCGAGCCCCGCCCACCACGCTTCGTATCGCTTCCAGACGCCGGCGCCATAGCGGGCGATGTCGTCCCCGGTCCGCATCGAATCGGGTGGCTCGTTGTCGGCGATTTTCACCGAGTACTCCGCCCCGGCCCACGTCTCCAGAAACGCTTCCCCGATGCGAAACACGTGAAAGCAGAGTGTTCTGATCACGCGCTCCCGGTGCGGGATCACGCGCTCGCGGAAGCGCTCGGCGGGAAATTGGCGCGCATAGCGCTGTCCCGCAGCGAACACCATTGCGTACTTCCCGTAGAGCTGCTCCGGCGTGAGCCTGTCTGCGCCCGCAAGCGATATGCCCGCCAGCTTCGCGAACGGCTCGAGCATCTGGCCCATCGCGTACTGGTCGCCCTTCGCGAGGACGGGCACCTTGCGCACGCCGTACTTGTTGAACAAGAGCTCGCGGCCCCCGGCGTCGTTCAGGACGTCGATGACCACCATGTCGACTCCGTTTTTCGAAAGAAACTCTTTCGTTCGCAGGCAGCTGCTTCACCCAGGCTGGGTGAAGTAGAGGTACTTGTCAGAGGCGATTTCCATTTCGATCTCCGTTCTACGATCAACGGAGCAAGTCTAGCGCGATTTGAGGCGATGAGGCGTGATAACTGATAGGTGCAAGTCGTCCCAGATGAAGCGTCCCAGCTGGGGCGTCCCAGTTCGAGCGTGCCAGATTAAGCGTCCCAGATGAAGCGTCCCAGGTAAAGCGCTCAGCTTCAGTTTCCACATGGAGCGGAGCAGCCACGCCCTATCTGGGACGCGGTATCTGGGACGCATTATTTGAGACGCAGTACCTGGGACGATCCTTCCGCGCTTCTTACCACGAGTTGCGCAACTCGCGCAGCTTCAGAAATACCGTGCGCTGATCCGGTTTCTCGGGGAGGTCCGGGAACGCCTCGCGCAGCTTTGCGATCACGCTGGGGCTGGACAAGCGGAAGAACGTGTTGATCTCCCGCTCGACGCTCAATGTCGAGACGAAGGCCTGGTCGAGATCCTGGCCCTTCAGCCGTTCGAGTATCTCCTGGGCGCGCTTGTTGTCGGGCTCGCGGCTCAAGGTGAAGCGCAGATTGTTCTCGATGTAGTCGTGCCCCGGATAGATCAGCGTCTTCTCGGGAAGCTTCGCAAGCTGCTCGGAGAATGTTTTGTAGAGCTCGGAGGGGTGACCGCCATTGTGGCAGTTGCCGGCGCCGGCATTGAACAAGGTGTCCCCGCAGAAAAGGGCCGGCGTGTCGGTGTGCGAGAGCAGGCACACGTGGCTCATGGTATGGCCCGGCGTGTCGAGCGCTTCGAGCTCCACCGTCTTCCCCACCTTGATGATGTCGCCAGCGCCCAGCCCCCGGGACATGTCGGCGATTTTTGCCTTGGCGTTCTTGTGAGCGAGGATTTTTGCGCCGGTTTTCTGCGCCATGGGGCCGTTACCGCCGGTATGGTCGCGATGCTCGTGCGTATTCAGGATCTGCGTAACGTTCCAGCCTGCCGCCTTGGCCGCGCGCAGGCACTTCTCGTGATCCAGGGGGTCGACAGCCAGGGCTTCGCCGGTCTCGGGGCAGGCGATGAGGTAGTTGAAGTTCCGGTAGGAATTGGCGGTCCAGATCTGTTTGACGATCACGGCGGTGTCCTTTGTATCTGCGTTTATCTGCGGCTTATGAGCTCCTGGTAATGATAGCGCCTTGGCGCACGCATGACCCAGCACCCATCACCCATTCCCCGCGAATAGGTTCTAATGACTGCGCAGCCCACCGCTGTTAGGATGCCTGCTCAACAGGCTGGAGCCCGGTGATGGCGAATTCTGGCGGCATGCTGTTCCTGAGCGCCGTGCGCAAGCGCGTCGACCAGACGCTCGACGCCTGCACGCGCTGCGGGAAGTGCGTCGTGGCTTGCCCCATGGTCGAGCCTGCGGGGCTGAGCAACGCCAACGCGGTGGCGATCGTGGAAGGTACGCTCGATTTGCTCGCCGGCGGGCCGGGAACGCCCGATGCCGACCGCTGGGCTGCGGTCTGCACCAACAGCGGCAAGTGCATTCCCGCCTGCGAGTATGGCGTCGATCCGCGGTTCATGGTCAACATGGCCCGTGTAGCGTCGAAAGCCAAGGGCGGAGCCGATGAGGTGCGCCGTGGAGCGCATCATTACTTCAGCACGATGAACCGCAGCACGCGCGTGATCTCGCGGCTGCTGCTTTCGCCCGAAGTACTGGAGCGGCTCAGTCCGCCATTGCGCGCCGCAGACGAATACGGCGAAGCCCCCGACATCGTTTTCTATACCGGTTGCAATATCACGAAGACGCCCCACATCGCGCTGCTGGTGCTCGAGGTGCTCGACCGGCTGGGAGTCACGTACGAGGTGATGGGCGGCGTCGCAACCTGCTGTGGCATACAGCAGTTCAAGCAGGGCGATGCGAAGACCGCGGGACGCGTGGGGTTCAATACGATCGAGCGGCTCGCCCGCCCGGGCGCATCACGCGTCATCTCGTGGTGTCCGAGCTGCCAGATCCAGATCGGCGAATTTGCGATACCGGCCTACAAGGAAGCGGTCGGAGGCGTGCCCTTCGACATGAACCCGATCGCCGAATTCTTCGCCGAGCGGCTGGATGATCTGCGCCCCTTGTTCGTGCATCCCGTGCGCAAGCGCGTCGCGCTGCAGGAACGCTCGGCGCTTCCCGGCGTCATGGTTGCGGTCAAGAAGGTGTTGTCGGCGATTCCCGGCCTGGAGCTGGTGGAATTGAACGTTCCGGTGGTCAGCACCCAGGCGAGCCACCTTTCCGTGCTGCCGAAGTTCAAGGCCGAGCTGCGCGAGCGCGAGTTCCGTGCCGCGGCCGAGGCGGGCGTCACGACCTTTGCCTCGATTTTCCACGGCTGTCACCGCGAGCTGGTCAAGTTCCAGCCGCAGGTGTCCTTCGAGCTGCTCAACTTCATGGAGTTGATCGGTGAAGCCATGGGCATGCATATCCCCGATCTCTACAAGCGGCTGCAACTGATGGGCGACATCGACGCCATCATCGCCGAAACGTCGGGGCAGATCGCACTCCACGGTCTCGACCTCGACGAAGTGCGCGACGCCGTCGCGCAGGACATGTTCGGCGCTAAGCCGAAACAGCACAGGGCGCAGGGCCCGCGCGCCGTCTGACCGGAATCCCACGGTTGGAGGACTGGGCGCCCACCTCGTCCGGCTCAATCGACAAGGGAGGCTACTCATGTTTTCATTCTCGACGGTCCGCCCGGCATCCATAACATGGTTCAGCCTGGCATGGCTCTGCACCGGTCTCGCCGGCACCGCCCTGGCCGTACCGGAATCCGTCGAAGTCACCGGCGGGTTCAGTGCGGGGATATTGCCGCGCGACGGGATCGACCTTCTGGTCCGCAATCCCGCGGCCAAGGGGCAGGTTCAAGCCGCGTTCGTGTTTCATCCCGATGATGCGCAACCGGCCGTCGACATCACCAAGAACGTGGAGACCAAGATCGTCAGTCCCAATCCACTCAATTTCACCTACTCCAAATCCGAGCTCCACGGCACCACCGGCACCATCAAGAGCACGATGGACATCCTCGGTCCGACGGTGGTCATCGTGAAGCCCGGCGGCCCCACCGTGAAGTCCGGCTATACGCTCCGTAACCAGGTCCGTGGCACGATCACGCCGGGCAAAGGGGAAAACCTCAAGGTCACCGAAGCGATCGGTGTCAAAGATCCGTTCTCGTTTAGCGACTCCGGATCCGGCGCCACTTTCGGCTATAAAGCCAGCGGCATCGACATCCCCTTCTCGCTTCTGAAAGACACCGCGTTCCCGGACCTTTTTTCGCCCGACGGCATCCTGCCCGGCGCTGTCGCGGCCGACACCTCGCTCACCATTCAGGCCCGCGTCGTCCCCGGCGTGATCGACGACCCCGCCTCGTTCTGGAGCAGCCCGGCCGGCGCCCTGAACCTCTTCACCCTGACGATCACCAGCGATATCCATCACGTCATCACTGCACTGCTCACTCTCGGCTCCTCCACGCCTTCATTTTCGGTCCTTTTGAGCGACACGTCCGACATCGCGAGCGCCGAAGACGCTATCGAAGGCGCGTTCATCAACGGCGTCGTAACGAGTGACCTCAATACACCGTTTACGGTCAGCTTCATCCCCTCCGGCGACGTCACCGCTTATACTCTCGGCTTTCGTACCGACGCCGCGCTGGGTGCGGTCGAAACTCCAATTTCCGAACCGGCGTCCATCCTTTTGCTCGCTCTCGGCGGCATCGTGCTCGTGAGACGGGGGCAGATCCGACGTATCCCTCGAGAAAATCGGAGAGGACCCGACCGGAAGGCGCAGGCCTAGCCGGTTCCGGGCTCGGGGGCCGGCGGACGGCGAACCACGAGTATGGTGCAGTCGTCCTCGAGCGCGTCGCGGCCGGTAAACTGCTTCACCTCGCGGCGCACTGCGTCGAGCAGCGCTTCCACGGAACCGCTTGCATGGCGCGCCACCATCGCCAGCAAGCGCTCTTCGGAAAACTCCTCCGCCGCTGCGTTCTGGGCCTCGGTCGCCCCGTCGGTGAAGCAGACCAGCATCTCCCCGCGGCCCAGCACGATCTCCCGCGCCGAGTAACGCAGCCCGGGCATCACCCCGGTCGCCGTGCCTTTCGGCAGGGGCAGCCGCGATGCGCCGTCCCGGCGCACGAGCATCGGAGCGCAGTGCCCGCCGTTCGAGTAGGCCAGCCGCCCGCTCGCCACCTCGAAAAATCCGCAAAAGAGGGTAGCGAACATGCAGGTCTCGTTACCGATGCAGAGCTCGTCGTTTATGCGCTCGAGCAGGCGGTCGGGCTGAGTCGTGCCCATCGCGGCGATGCGCATGAGGCCGATGGCGCGCGCCATGAAGAGGGCGGCGGGTACCCCGTGCCCGGACACGTCGCCCACGCAGAGAAACAGGCGTCCCTCGTCGACAAAGAAGGCGTCGAAGAGATCGCCGCCCACGCGGGAGGCGGGCTCCATGATCCCCGCGACCTCGACATCCGTGCGCTCCGGAAACAACGGCCGGCGCAACGGCAGCATCCCGGCCTGTAGCCGATGCGCAACCTCCAGCTCCTGCTGCAGGTACTCCAGGGCGAGGCGCTTGCGCTGCGCCTCCAGCATCGTGTCGGTGCTGCGCCGCATGCGTTCCGCGAGAGACGCGAGCAGATTGCGCGCGACCGCCGGCATCGGCATCAGCCGGCTCCAGAACAGGCCCGGCGGCAGTGTGAGCACGCGCGCGTCGCTCTCCGCGCGCACCAGCGCGGACGCCGGCTTGCCGTCGATCGCCGAGAGCTCGCCGACGCACTCACCCGGCCGGATGGGGACCGCGTTCCCGGGGTCCAGCGCGCTGTCGAGGTAGGCGACCACGCCGCCAGTCAGAACGATATAGACGGTGTCGTTCGCTTGACCAGGACTCAAAAGCGGCGTTCCCGCAGGCACGGTTATGACGTCGCACTCCGCGATAGCCTGGGCAACCGCGGCGAGGTCCGCGCTGCGGAACAGAGGGAGCCAGTCGAGGTCGAGGCGCCGCCGGTCGTCAGGGGGCTGGCGCCGGTCGCGCGTGACCTCGCGCTCGGCCTTCCTGCGATCGCGTCTCCGCGCAAAGCGGCTGCGGGCGAAAACCGCCGCGCTCATCGGAGCCCCTTCTCTGCGAGAGCCTTTTCGTGATTCCAGCGCACGTGGATCGTCAGGTGATTCTGGCCTTCGCTGTAGGAATAGTCGAGCGCGTCGGCGAACTGGCGGAGGAAAGTCACTCCGTGGCCTCCCGGCTCCGCCTCCTGGAGCGTGCGCGGTCGCCGCTTCGGCTGCACCGTCCGCGGGTCGAACGCAATGCCCCGGTCGGAGACGGTAACCGAGGCCTCACCGCCGCTCCCGCTAGCGCGCACGTCCAGGCGCAGCTCGATCGCGTTGGAGGCAACCTCCGGGCCGCCATGGGCGAGGACGTTCGCGAGCGCCTCGGTCATGCACAGGTCGAGGCGCCACAGCGGCTCCGCGGGTATGCCGCGCGCCGAGCCAGCCTCGCCGAGCCACGTCGACGCGCGTCGGGTTTCGTCGGAATCGGCGCGGATCGAGAGCTGCACAACCGGATCGATGGGGCGCCTGGGCGACGCGAACGGCGTCAACCAAGCGCGGCCTTCTCCGCTTCCGCGGCGTTCGCGAACATCGGTACCAGGGTATCGATGCCAGTCGCCTCCAGCGTCTTGGCCACGGCGGAGTTGCCGCCTACGAACAGCACCATCCGGCCGCCGTTGTTCTGCAGGGCCTTCGCGTTGCTGAGCACCGCGCGGATACCGATGGAGGCGAGGAAGCTGATCCCGGTGAGGTCGACGAGCACGCGACGCTTTGCCGCCGTCGAGAGTGCTGCGAACTTCACGGCTATCTCATCGGTTCCCTTGCTGTCGAGACGCCCGGAAAGGACGATCCGGCGGAACGAGTCGCTGACGTCTTCATAAGTGATGGCCATGACGGTACACTACTCCGAGGGATTCGAAACCCGTCCCAATCTACGCCAGGGCCCAGAGCGGCGCAAGCGACGGATCATCGTGTCGCAGGCCGCGCCGCGGTCGACCAATCAGCGACCCCTCTTGATTGGCGGGAGCTGTTCATTCAGCATCCCGCTATCGGTCACTCCGGGTAACGACCGGTCACGCTCGGGAAGTGCGCGGGAGGACGATGAGGAAGTCGCTCTTGAGGCCGCTGATTTTCCTGGCGATGCTCGTATTCGTCGCCGGACCCGGCAAGGCCGCGGCGGCGGCGCCGGCAGCCGACGGCGCGGCGAAGGCGGATCTTCTGGCGAGTGTGCAGCCCGCGTCCCCCAACGGCACAGGGTCGAAGCTGTCGGAGGTCGACGAGCTGAAGGACAGGCGCGTCGGCGTGCTGCAGGGATCGGCTCACGTGGAGTACGTCGAGAAGACCTGGCCACGGGCGACGCTGCTGCAATACAACACGCCCGCGGATCTGCTGCTGGCGGTGAAGACCGGCAAAGTCGATGCGGCGCTGAGCGATGCCGAGCCCCTGCGGGCGATGCTGCGCCAAGACAAAACGCTGGGCATGCTCGGCGGCAGCCTCTTTTCGTTTCCGGAAGGCGTCGGCTTCGGGAAGGAGAATACGGTCCTGCTGGACCAATTCAACCAGTTCCTCGCCAGGCTCCAGCAAAGCGGTATCCATGCGGACATGGTCGACCGGTGGATGGAAAAGAACATCATCGACATGCCGACCATCGCCAACTCCGGATCGAACGGCGAGCTCGTGGTCGGCATCAGCGACGGCAGCCTGCCTTTCGTCGCGATCAAGGACAACCGGCTGATCGGCTTCGAAATCGAGCTCTCGGAGCGATTCGGAGCCTACCTCGGCAAGAAGGTCAGGTTTTCGCAGATCGACTTCAGCGGACTGATCGCGGCGGCGGCGACGGGGAAGGTCGACATGATCATCGCCGCCATCTTCATCACCGACGAGCGCAGGCAAAGCATCAACTTTTCCGATCCCTACTACGAGGAGGCCACGAGGGTCTTCGGGCTGAAGAAGAACATCGCCGCCTATGGCACCTCGATCACGGACTCCGATTCCGGAGTGCCGTTCTTCACCCGGGTCGCGGCGAGCTTCCACAGCAACATCATCCGCGAGAAGCGCTATCTCCTGCTGTGGGAGGGGCTCAAGGCCACCGTGCTCATCTCCATCCTCGCGACTATCCTCGGCACGGTGCTGGGCGCACTGATCTGCTACATGCGCATGGCGAGGCAAAGCGTCCTGAACGTACCCGCGCGGGTGTACATCAGCGTCCTGCGCGGCTTGCCGGTCCTGGTTCTGCTGATGTTCATCTTCTATGTCGCATTCGCCTCGGTGAACGTCGATCCGCTCCTCGTCGCGGTCATCGCTTTCGGCCTGAACTTCGCGGCCTACGCAGCCGAGATCTTCAGGTCCGGTATCGAGGGGATCGATCGGGGCCAGACCGAAGCCGGCATCGCGATGGGCTTCGGCAGGTTCAGCACCTTCATCCACATCGTGCTGCCGCAGACCGTGCAGCGGATCCTCCCGGTCTACCGGGGAGAGTTCATATCGCTCGTCAAGATGACTTCGATCGTGGGCTACATCGCCGTGCAGGACCTGACTAAGGCGGGCGACATCATTCGCAGCCGGACCTTCGACGCTTTCTTTCCGTTGGTCGTGGTGGCGGTGCTCTACTTCCTGATCTCCTGGGTGCTCATGCTCGCGCTGGAGTACGTCGAGCGCTCGACCGATCCGCAGCGCAGGCGCGAGCAGGCGGTGCGCCAGTGATCAAGGTCGAGCATCTCTCGAAGAGCTATGGGGACCTGTGCGTGCTCAGGGATGTCAGCGCTGAGATCCGCAAGGGGGAAGTGGTCTCCATCATTGGCCCGTCGGGCACCGGCAAGAGCACCTTTCTGCGCTGCCTCAACCTGCTCGAGCATCCGAGCAGCGGATCCATTCACGTCGACGGCGTCGACATCCTCGACCGGAAGGCGGACATCACGAAGGTGCGCCAGAAGATGAACATGGTGTTCCAGTCGTTCAACCTCTTCGCGCACCTGTCGGCGCTCGAGAACCTGACGATCGGTCCTGTCAAGCTGAAGGGCATGGACCGGCACGCGGCGGAGGCGAAGGCGCTTGACCTGCTCAGGCTGGTCGGCGTGGCGGAGAAGGCCGATCGCTACCCGAACGAGCTGTCCGGCGGCCAGCAGCAGCGGGTGGCCATCGCACGCTGCCTGGCGATGGACCCGGAGATTATCCTCTTCGATGAGCCGACTTCGGCGCTCGACCCCACCATGGTGAGCGAGGTCCTGTCGGTCATGCGGCGGCTCGCCAAGGACGGCATGACGATGGCGGTCGTCACCCATGAGATGGAGTTCGCCTGCGACGTGTCGAACCGGGTCTTCTACATGGACGAGGGGCAGATCTACGAAGAGGGGACGCCGCAGGAGATCTTCGGCAACCCCAAGAAGGAGAAAACCCGGGCGTTCGTCAACCGCATTCGCAGCTACAATTACCGGATCGTCTCACCCGACTTCGACCGCTACGCGATGAACGCCGAGATCGAGGCGTTCTGCGAAAAGCATATCCTGCCCCGGGACACGCGCCATAACCTGATGCTCGCAATCGAGGAGATCCTGGAGTTTTACAAGCCCGATCTGCGCAGCGGTCCGCTCGACCTCGCCGTGACGTACTCGGAGAAAACGGAGGCGCTCGAGGCGGCCTTCGAGCGGAGCGGGGAGTGGCCGAATCCGCTCGAGAGCGACCTTCAGCCCGACGATCTCGGACTGCGGATCGTGAAGGGCGTCTCCGAGGCCGTCGATTACCAGGTGGCCGGCGGCAGGAGCAGGCTGGTCGTCCGGATCGGAAAGGAGTGAGGGGAGCCGGATGCCGGTCATGCAGCTCAACGCGATGTTTCCGACGCGGGATATCGGCGGCGACCCGGCCCGAATCCGCGACTGGGCGCAGGCCGCGGAGGAGCTCGGCTATGCCTACATCGAGGTGCCTGATCATGTGTTCGGGGCGGCTGCGCGGGACGCCTGGACGCCGCGCTACGACGAAAAAGATCCTTTCCACGAAACCTTCGTGACACTCGGCTTTCTTGCCGCGGTTACCCGGAGGATCCGGCTGTCCAGCGGCATACTGATCGCGCCGCAGCGCCAGACCGGGCTCATCGCCAAGCAGGCGGCCGAAGTCGATCTCCTCTCCGGCGGCCGATTGAGGCTCGGTATCGGCAGTGGCTGGAACCACGTGGAATACGAGGCGCTCGGCGCCGATTGGAAAACGCGCGGCGCGCGGCAGGCGGAGCAGGCCGACGTCCTACGCCGGCTCTGGTCGGGGGAACTGGTCGACTACAACGGTCGCTTCCACCATCTGAAGGGCGTCAACATCGTGCCGCCGCCCGTGCAGAGGCCGATCCCGATCTGGTTCGGAGGCTCATCGGAGGCCGTGGTAAAGCGGGCGGCGCGGCTCGGCGACGGCTGGATGCCGATCATGGCGCCGGATGGTGAGGCCGAGCAGAAGGTCGCGATGTTGCGCGAGGAGATTAGCAAACGGGGCCGCGACCGGGCGAAGTTCGGCCTCGAGGGCTGGCTGCGCATGCACGCCGCGCATCCGCAGCGGTGGGCGGAGGCGGCTCACGGCTGGCGCCGGCTCGGCGCCGACTTCGTCATGCTCTATCCCATGTACCGCATGCCGAAGTTCGAGGATCAGATCGAAACGCTGCGCCGGTTCAAGGAAGTCGCCAGCGCCTGAACCAGCTGGTGACGACGCTCGCTGCCGTTCGCTGGTGACGACGCTAGCGCTGGTGACGCTGCTCGCTACCGTTCGCCGGTGACGACGCCGGGTGTTGAACCAACTTCGTCACCGCGCAGCTCGTCACTGCGTCAGCTCGTCACCGCGCAGCTCGTCACGCGGCAACACGGGCCGGCTTGTCGACCTTGAGCAACGCCGCCGCCTCCTTGGCTACGCGCGTCCCCTCGAAGAAGCGCGGATTCTGCGTTCCCCACAGGCGCACCGAATTGCCGAAGACGAAGTCGGAGAAATCGCTTTCGGTGATGTGACCGTCCTCCACCAGCTCGTGGGCTTCGGGCAGCGGGTCGCGCATGTCGACGACATCGAAATGCCCGATATCGGAGCTGAATATCGCGTTGATCCGCGCGCCGAGCGGCATGGTCCGGCCGAAAGCGACCGCATTCATCCGGTCATCGGCCTCGCAGCCGAAATAGTACGGCGTCGCGAAGAGATCGATCCAGTCCTGCTTCTGGGTGATGCTGCAGCAATGGTAGTCGTCAAGCGGCACGCCACCGGTCAGCGAATCCTCTTCCTTCAGGGGCCAGCCGTCGCGTCGGTCGAGCTCGGCCGCGAAATCGGCGTAGCCGTACTTGTCGACCAGCTCGCGCAGGAGCTTTCTGTTGAGCTTCGCCGGATCCATGTTCTGCAGACCCTTGGCGCCGCGCCGCTCCCAATGCTCGATCAAGTCGCAGAAGAGCTGGCAGCCCCAGCCCACGCCGCCCTCGAGAAATGCGAAACGCAGATCGGGGAAGCGCCGCGTCACGCCGCCCAGGAACAGCGCCTTCGCCACGGCGTGGCCGCCCGCGGCGAAATGGCCGATGTGATTGAAGCTGAAGTTCGTCGGGCTGTTGCGCTCGCCGTAGCTGCGGCCGCTGGTATGGAAGGTCGGCGCGATGCCGAGCTCCCGGCACTTCTGCCACAGCGGGTCGTAGTTGTACTGGCTGTCCAGCCCGAGCTGGTCGAAGCCCTGAGCCAGGCGGGCGACGTCGGGGTCCACCCCCGTGGTTGCCTTGAGCGGCCGGCGCACGCTGCTGCCGAACATGCAGACCTTTGCGCCGAGCTGCTTCACCACGAATTCGAGCTCCTCGATCGCCTCCTCCGGCGTGTGGACCGGAATGACGGCGGCCGGGGTCAGCCGGTCCTCGAGCCCCTTGAAGAAATCGAAGGTGACGATGTTGAAGCCGTGGATCACCGCGCGCCGGGTCGCATCGTCGGCGATGCGCGGGATGCCCAGCCCGGCGGTCGGGTAGATCACACAGTAATCGAGGCCCAGCTCGTCGAGCCGGTCGTAGAGCAGGCGCGGCATCATCCCGGTCGCGCGATCGACGGTGTTGGTCGATTGGCGGCCCCAGAAATTTTCCATGCCGACGTGGCGGGCCGCGCGCTCACCCGGGGTCAGCCTGAGCGAGTCGGGGATGCGGCGTTGCGCCTGCAGAAACCCGTCGGCGCCGAAGTTGCCGACGGCCTTACGCATCCTCTCGGCGAATACCGGCGTGTACTCGACCCAATGGCCGTCGGCGTCGACGACCGGGTGCTTGAGGTTCCTGCGGATTTCCTCGGGCTTGCGATGCGCGCTCATCTGGCTCCTCCAAAAAAAAGCGGCTCTGACTGTGCCGGACGCTGCGTCAGAGCCTATGCCCCGCGAGTTTCCAAGTCAAACCGGGTCGCTACGCCTCCTCCGCCGCGCTCGTGTGCCACTTGAACTGCTGCGGCTTGCGGCCGGCGGCATGGTGCAGCTGCACGTTCACCAGCGCGGGTCCCTTGAACTTCATCGCACCCTCGAGCGCCGCCTTCAGGTCCTTGGGATCCGTGACGAACCAGCCTCTGCCGCCGAACGCTTCCATCATCCTGTCGTAGCGCGCACCCACCGTTAGGTGGCCGGGTGCGGCTTTGAGCGGATCGTCGGGCAGCGCTGCAACACCGCTGCCGATACCGCCGTTGTTGAGCACGATGATCTTCACCGGCATCTTGTGGCGGCAAACCGTTTCCATCTCCATGCCGGAGAAACCGATGGCCGAGTCGCCGGAAACCGAGATGATCGGCCGGTCCGGATGGACCGCGGCGGCGGCCAGCACGAAGCCCATGCCTACCCCCATGGTGCCGTACGAGCCGGCGTCCAGGCGCGTGCGCGCGCTCCGGTTCGGCATCTGGGTGCGGCCGATGTCCATCGTGTTCGCCCCCTCGCCGATGATGATCGCGTTCTCGGGGATCCAGGGGCTGATGTCGCGGAACGCGCGGTAGTAGTTGGTCGGTGCCGACTCGTCGTCGATCATGGGCTGGATCTGTTTCGCGTTGCCGGCCGCTTTCTCGGCGAGCGCCTTGTGCCAGGGCGCATCCTCGGGAAAGAAGTACTCAAAGCTTTCCAGCGCGCGGTTCAACTGCCCGACGATCGCCTTGCCGTCGCCGACCAGGCCCACCTCGGCCGGGACGTTCTGGCTGATGGCCTCCGGTGCGATGTCGATCTGCACTACCCGCACGTTCTTGTTGAACCGGGGCGGCAGGCCGAAATGCATGATCCAGTTCAACCGTGCGCCCATCAGCACGATCACGTCGGCTTCCTGCAGCGCGTGGCTGCGCGCCGCGCCGACCGACAGCGGATGGGTGTCGTCCATCACCCCCTTGCCCATGGGAGAAGCGAGGAACGGCACGCCGGTCTTCTCGATGAACGCGCGGACTTCCCCCTCTGCGCGCGACCACGCCATGCCCTTGCCGACAATGACGAGAGGGCGCTGCGCGGACTTCAGGACGTTCAGCGCCTGCGCGATGTTCTCTTCCGGCGCGGTGCTGCGCGGCGGATCGGCGCAACGCGCGGGGAAGCGGACGGTCTCTTCTTCTACTTCGCCCAGAATGATGTCGTCCGGCATGTCGAGGTAGGTGGCGCCCGGACGGCCGTAGATGGAGTTGCGCACGGCCATTTCGACATAGAACGGGATGCGGTTGGGATGCTCCACCGCGTGCGCGAACTTGCAAAACGGCGTCGCGATCAGCACCTGGCGCTCTTCCTGGAACGCACCCATGGCGTTCTGCTTGACGTCCGAAGCGCCGCCGATCAGGATCATCGGCCAGCAGTTCTCCTTCGCGTTGGCGAGGCCGGCGAGTCCATGCACGACGCCCGGACCCGAGACGACGAGGCAGGCGCCGGGGCGGCCCGTCAGGTAGCCTACGGCCCCGGCGGCGTACGAAGCCGACTGCTCGTTGCGGCAGCCGTAGAACTTGATGCCGACCTTCTGCGCCTCGCGCGCGATCGGCTGTACCGGGAAGCCGACGATGCCGAACATGTATTCCACGCCCTGGTCTCTCAAGGCGCGCGCCATGATTGCGCCGCCGGTCAGTTTTGCCATGAGCTCCTCCCTGAAATGGGTACCTCTGTCGAAGTATCGCTCCGCACTTCAGCGGGGGTCAATGAAGAGTAAGCTTCGTGATCCGTGACCGGTGATCCGTAGCGAAGTATCGTCAATCGTCGCTCATCAGTCCTCACCGGCCAGCCGTTAGCCGTCACTCCATGAACAACCACCGCCTGCTGCTTACAGCGCGGCCTGTCGGCATTCCGGGGCCGGCAAATTTCACCGCCGATGCGGTGCCGGCGCGCGCGCCCGGTCCCGGCGAGGTGCTGCTGGAGACCGTCTATCTTTCCATCGATCCCGCCATGCGCTCCTGGATGAGCGAGGGCACGGGATATCAGCGGGGCATGCCACTCGGTGAAGTGATGCGCGGCGGCGGCATCGCCCGTGTGCTGGAGAGCCGCGACGAGGGTTTCGCCCCCGGCGATCTGGTACAGGCGCGCCTGGGCTGGCAGACCCATCCGACCATCGCGGGCCGCCACCTCCAGAAGCTTGATCTCGCCCTCGGCACTGCCGAGGACTGGATCGGCCCCCTGGGTTTGACCGCCGTCACCGCGTATTTCGGATTGCGCGACATCGGCGGATTGCGCAGGGATGATCGCGTGCTCGTCTCCGCCGCCGCCGGCGGAGTGGGGCACATCGCCGTACAGATCGCCCGCATCGAAGCTTCTACCGTGGCGGGGATCGCGGGCGGGGCGGAGAAATGCGCATTTGTCGCGGGCGAGCTCGGTGCCGACGCGGCAATCGATTACAAGGCGGAGAAGGATCTCGCCGGCGCCATTGCGCGCGCCTGCCCCGAAGGCGTGGATCTCTACTTCGACAATGTCGGCGGGCCGACACTGGATACCGCGCTGGCGCACCTGCGCGAGGACGCACGCGTCGTTTTGTGCGGCCGCATCTCCCAGACGCACGCGGCCGAACCGTATGGCGTGCGCAATCTGAGCCGCCTAGCAGCGGCGCATGGGCGCATGCAGGGCTTCCTCGTATTCAACTACCGCGAGCGCTACGACGAAGCCCGCGCCTGGCTCGCGGCGCGGCGGCGGGAAGGGAGGCTGCGCCAGAGGCTGCATGTGCTCGAGGGGCTGGAGCAGGCGCCCGTCGGCCTCGGCATGCTGTTTCGGGGCGAGAATACCGGCAAGCTCGTCGTCCGCCTCGCTTAGATATGACGCTTTTCCGGCGGACCTTGTTGGTCGCACAGAAAGGATCTTTCTGCAGATACTGCGGCGCTTCGAACACTTGGATTACTAGACCTCGCGTACGGGAACCGAGAAGCACATCCCTTGCAAGTCCGGGAGTGCCGAGTTCAGCAGAGGTTCATCCCTAATTCTCGGAACGGTCGAATGCTCACCGGACGATGAAGAAACGGCTTTCGTGCGCTCGATCCAGTTTCCCAAGCCCGATCTGTGCTGTCGCAGCGAGGTTCGGGCGGATTATCGTGTCGCTTTCGTGAAGCGCCAACTCTAGCGAGTGGCTCTTCTGGAACTCGTCGTCCACAAATCAAGCGGAGGCGAGATTCGGGTGTCAGTTCGAGATCCAAAGGTGGTCAACCGAAGTATCGGGATAGAGATATGCAAACCCGGCGCGCTCGGCGTAGTGGCGGTCCATGTTCGTGTCGCCGATGTGGTAATACTCCTCCGCGGAGAACTCGGCCTTGACCCGATCGAGCTGGTGCTTCAACACGGTGAACGCGACAACGATGCCGTGCTGAGTCCAGATGCGCCGCTGATCGCTGACCGTCCGGTCGGAGCAGCTCCCGACGATGTATCCCAGCTCGAGCGCTTCCCGCACCCGCGCCAGGGTGATGTAGCCCGGCGGGTCGCCGACCTCGAGCGTGCCGTCGATGTCGAAACTGATGAGTTTGGCCATTAGCTTTTGTTCATTGAGTCGCTGATAAACGCAGATGCAAATTTCTTATCAGCGTTTATCTGCGGCTGAATACTGTTCTAGATCCTAAGCTGGCTCTAGGTCGGGTGTTTGCCGAGCATTATCCAGCCCCCACTGGGGGGCGTGGTGAAGGCCGCGAGCGCGGTCTCGGCGCGCACCGTCACCTGACGCTTGCCGGCCGTGCCTCGGAGCTGCTCGATGCTGTCGGTGTACATCGCGCTGCGCGTGCGGCCGTTGCCCAGGTTGCCGCCGCTCGAGCTGAACGGATGGGGCCCCTTGACGCTGATATCTCCCGCATAGAACGCGAGGCCGTCGCCGCGCTTCACGCCGTGCCACTGGAATGCCTCGAGGTAGAACTGGGTCATGACGGAGTAACCGTCATACGGGTTGAAGATATCGACGTCCTTGGGACCGAGCCCCGCGCCCTCGTACATTCTTTTCGCCGCGCGGTCGGTCCACATCTCGATTTCGTCCAGGTCTGCCTGCGTGCTGCGCTGCTTGAAGCTGTGTTGCGAGTGGTTGAGCACGTAGACCGGCTGCTGGCGCATGTCGCGCGCGCGGTCGGCCGTGGTGAAGAGATAGGCGGTTGACGCCTGCACCGGGCGGTCGCAGTCCCAGATCCGGAGCGGATTCAGGATGTAGCGCGAGGTCACGTAGTCTTGCACGGTGATCGGCTCGACCCCGTGGGTGGCATTGAAACCCCACGGCGTCAGCATGCCGTTCTTGTGCTGGTTGATTACGAACGGGGCGAGATCGTCGTGATGACCGCCGTACCTCAGGCAGTACTGATTATGCGGAAAGGTATTGATGAAATCGTTCCCGCCGTGATTTCCCCACGGCACCGTCCACTGGCGCGCGCCCTTGGCGTAGTCGTCGGCGTTTTCGCCACCGCGGCGGTACCGTCCTTCCAGGTTGCCGCAGGGGTAGATCGCGAGGCACGTCGTGCACATGCCGTCGCCCACGGCTTGCGCGGCCATGCCGACCATTTCGCCGATCGTGGGCACGCCTGTGGGTGCGAACTTGACGTTGGGGAGGCGCATCGTCTTGACGAGCCATTCCGCGTTCACCAGCGTGAGCCCGAGCTCCGAATCGTAGGGCGGGGCGAAGTACGGCCGCGGCGCCCACCGCGAGGCGGAGCCGCCACTGGGTCCGGCGATGTGGCTGTCGCAGCAGATCACGCCGTCGATCTGCTCCGGCTTGACGCCCGCGTCGTCCATCGCCTTCTGGCAGGCGAGGATGGAGTAGGCGCCGATCGTCTTGTCCATCGAGACGCCGTCCCAGCGCCGGTCGACCGGCGAATGTCCGTACCCGGCCACCGCAACCTTGCCGCGGTGTTCCCAGACGCCTCGGCCGTCTTTGTCTCTACGCCAGGCATAATTGCTTTGCGCCATTGGGATTCCTTTTCACTCAAACGCTATTGAGCCGCAGATATCTGCGCGTTATCTGCGGCTACTTGGCAACTCGCCATTCGTGTATCAACTGACCCGGCGCCACTTCCTCGAAAGTAATTTCGACGGCGGCGCCGACCGGGACCTTGTACGGCGCGGTGCCCGGCAGGTTGGAGTAGAAATTGACGGTCGGATCCTCGTCGAGGGTAACCATCGCCAGGTTGTACGGCTGGTCGGGCATGCGCCGGTTCAACCGTCCGTCCTCGATGACGATGTAAGTGGCGATGTGTCCCTTGCCGCTGACCTCTTTCCACGCGAGCCTGGCATCAGACCCGCACACCTGGCAGGCCTTTTGCGGCGGATACTGCAGCTTGTTGCACGCGGCGCAATGCTGCAGGACCAGGCGCTTGCTGTTCACAGCGTCCCAGAAGGGCTTGCTCAATTCATCGGCTACCGGGATAACCTTGGGCATCGTGTCGCTCCATGCGTCGTCCGACGGAGTATAACTTTTCCGCGGGCAGGCGCAGGCCCAGCATCTGGACCCCGTCACCGCGCTTCGCGCCGTCTCATCTGGCCTTGAGGCCTACTTCCCTGACGATCCGCGAAAATACCTCGAGGTCGGCGCGCAGGTTTTTCTCGTGTTCCTCCGGCGTCGTGGGCGCGATGTGAAATCCGAGGTTTTGCAATCGCTCCCGGTTCTCGGGGAGGGCGAGGAGCCGTGCCATCTCCCTGCCAATCTGTTGTCGGATGGCGCGCGGCGTGCCGGCCGGCGCGAGCCACGCCTGTGACCCGTCCCGCCCCCAGCCAGGGAGCACTTCCGGCGCTGCCGGAACCTCCGGGAGCGCGGGCGAGCGCTCCGGAGTGGCTACGGCTAGCGCCACCAGCTTGCCATCCTTGATGAACGGCAGCGACACCGTCAGCCCCGAGCTCCCGAAGTGTATGCGCCCGGCGAGGATTTCGATCAGGAATTCGGACTGCCCCTTGAACGCCACGTGCTGAGCCTTGATGCCGGCGGCGAGCCTGAAACGCTCCGCGCTCAAGTGGGTCGAGCTGCCCGCGCCGGCGGAGCCGAACAGGAGCTTTACGGGCTTTCCGTTGGCGAACGCGGTAAATTCCTTCACCGTTCTGACGCCGAGCGACGGCGTGACGACCAGCACGCTGGTGCTGTAGCCGAGCTCCGCCACGCTCGCGAAATCCCTGAGGGGGTCGTATGGAAGGCTGGAACTCAGCACCGCGTTGATCGCGAAGGCTGCCGAAGTTGCCAGCAGCGTGTAGCCGTCGGCTGGCGCCTTGGCGACGATCGCGGCGGCGAGCGTTCCCCCCGCTCCCGCGCGATTCTCGATCACCACCGGCTGCCCCCAGGTCTCGCCCATCCCGGGCGCGACCATGCGCGCGAGAATATCGGTAGTGCCTCCCGGAGTGAACGCCACGACCAGGCGGATCGGCTTCACCGGAAATTTCTGCTGCGCCTGAAGCGCACCGGGCGCTGCGCCAGCCAGGCCTATCGAGATAAAGGTGGCGATCGTAATGCGCTGCAAAGAATCCATGATGCCCCCGGCTCGATGCTGAGCTTCCTACCGGTCAACGCGCATGCCGGTTTCCTTGATGATCTTGGCCGTTGTTGCGACATCGGACTTGAGGAAGGCTGCGGTTTCCTGCGGCGAACCGCCCACGATGTCCACGCCCTGGTTGAAAAACCGCTCCTTTACCTCCGGCCTGACCAACACCCGGCTGATCTCCTCGTGCAGCCGCTTGATGATCGACTGGGAGGTGCCTGCCGGCGCGAATACGCCCGCGGTCGATGCCGACTCGTAACCCGGCAGATCCCCCGCGGCGGCGATCGTCGGCAATCCGGGGGCTAGGGCGGTAGGTTGCGCGGTACTCACGGCGAGGGCCCTCACCCGCCCCGACTTGATGTGGGTGGTCACCGAGGCCGAGGTCGCGAACATCACCTGCAATTCGCCGCTGAGCAGAGGGGTAACCGCGCCTCCGGTGCTCTTGTAAGGCACGTGCACGATGTTGACGCCCGCCATGAGCTTGAACAGTTCCGACGCCAGGTGAGTCGAAGCGCCGATCGCACCGGCGCCGTAATTGAGCTCTCCCGGCCTTGCCTTCGCGAGAGCGATCAATTGCCTGACGGACCTTGCCGGCACCGACGGATGCACGACCAGGATGTTGGGCGCGCGGCTCACCAGCGTGATCGGCGCGAAATCCTTCACCGGATCGAAGGGCATTCTCTGGAACAGCGGTCCGCGCCACATGCCGTCCGTGATGACGAGCAGGCTGTAACCGTCGGGCGGCGACTTGGCTACCATGTCCGATGCAACGATTGTGCTTCCACGGTTGTCCACGACCACGCTCCAGCCCGCGCTGTCCGTGAGCCCTTGCGCGACCGTTCGCGCTGCAAGGTCCGTGCTGGCGCCGATTCCGGTGGTGAGGAAGCGCAAAGGCTTGCCCGGATAACCTTGTCCGCAGGCCGCACCCGCGGTGAGCGCTGCCAGGACGGTCGGGAGTATCCTCAAGTCTCTCATCGCTGATACCTCAG
>DATFWO010000329.1:0-16338 GCA_035259205.1 Burkholderiales bacterium
AAGCGCCCGCCCATCCGCCCCTTCGCCGCCTACAGCGCTCACGATCCTGACACCAACATCTTCGATCTGTCGCAGAAGAGCTCCGGCGGGCAGAAGGACGTCTATGCCGAAAACGACTGGGCTCAGCTCCGCACGATCTCGCATATCGCGCTGCGCACGCGCCACGCCGAGCGTTGCTTTCAGTTCTACGCGGAGGTGTTCGGATTGGCGCCGCTCGAACGTCCCGCGGACGGCAATTTCTATCTTTCGGACGGGCGCGTGACGCTGATGATCATTCCCTGGAAGATCAGCGACTATTACGGACAAGACCCGGCGCGCACCGGGCTCGATCACATCGGCTTCAAGGTGGAGTCGCTCGACCAGGTGAAGAAGGACATGGAATTCCTGATCGGCGAGAACCCGCACATGCGCCCGCGCGCGCTCGGTTACGGCTCGGAAGGCGAAGCGCGCCTTAAGCTGTTCCAGAAATGCCCGCTCGGCCGCTTCCACCTGACCGACATCGAAGGTGTCCACATCGACGTGGCGGAGGGTTGACGGGCTATCCCCGGGATTGCAGGAACGGCACGCCGAGCCGGACGAATTCGTCGGCCGCATCCCACGGCACCAGGTGCCTGCAGCCGGGCACGATGTGAAGGTCGAGCTGCGGATATTTTTCCTTCAACAGCTTCGCGCGCTCGGCGGCGTCGGCGCGGTCCTCGCGCCCATAGATCAGGAGCAGTGGCACGCGCAATTCGACGAGCCGCCGCCATAGCGGCGTCTTGGGTTCCTTCGCCGGCGCGGCCTCGGCCGCCGCATTGCGCGCGACGAACGCTTCGAAAGCCCGGCCAACGGCGCGGGCGTGGCGCAGCGCCAATTCTTCAGGCGTGATCAGCTCGTGATGGAACAGCGTGGCTTCGAGCATCTTGCGCGTATCCTCGAGGGTCGGCTCCCCGGTCGCCATGCGCCGTTCCAGGCGCTGTTGAACGGCGGCCTCGTTGCCCTCGCCTTCGCCGCCGAGCGGCGGCAGCAGGCTCCCCGTGCCGAGCACGATAACGTGGGTGTAGCGGCCCGGTTCTTTCAGAGCTAGGTGCACCGCCGAGTTCCCCGCCTGCGAATGTCCCACAAGCGCCGCCGTTTTCAGCGAGAGTGCATCCATGAATCCCGGGATACTGTCGCGGCGATACGCGGCCGAAAGGTCCGCCGGCACGTCGGATAGCCCAAAGCCCGGCTGGTCGAAGGCGATGGCGCGAAAGCCCGCCCGCGCCAGAGGGCCAAGATTACGGAGGAACACGTCGGCCGACGAGCCCAACGAAGCGCCGTGCAGGAACAGCACCGCGGGGCCGTGGCCCTGCTCGATGTAGCGCAGGCGCAAGCCGTCGACCGTGACGTATTCGTCCCTCACGCGAATCATGAGATCGCTGCTCATGCTCCGCTCCTTTTTTCCCGGCCGATTTTTCGTATCACTCGTCGGTGATGTCGATCCAGTTCCCGTCGGGATCGGACATCTGCCATTTGCCGCTCGCCTGGCTCGCGAAAAAGCGTTTGCGCACATCGGATTCCGGGCTGCCGCCAAGCGGCACCCCGGCGAGATAGGGATTCATACCGGCCACTTCGGCGATCTGCGCCTTGAACGCGTCCAGATTCTCGACACGAAAGCCGATATGGTCCGGACCCGGGCGCTTGACCGACATGCCCTCGAACGCCGGAATCGACCACGGCAGGATGGCGAGCGTCATCCGGCCGTCGGTCAGATAATAGCCAAGCATGCCGGACTCGCGGCTCACCGGCTCGAGCTCGAACACGTCGCGGTAGAACGCGGCGCATGCTTCCGCGTTGGGCGTGCGGATCGCGAACTTGTTGATGTAGCGGTCCTGGGCCCAGCCGCCGCCTGCGATCTCGGCATAGACTTCCTTGCGCGTGTCCTCTTTCTTCTGCGCGAGATCGAAGACATTGCCGTCGGGATCGTGGCCGCTATAGGCGGCGAAGGGGCGCGTCGAGGGCCGCTTCGCGATCGTCACGTTCTTGTGCTTGCGCTTCATGCGCTCCAGCACGGGTTCGACGTCATCGACCACCATGCCGAAATGATCGATTCCCTCGACATAACCGTCGCGTCGCGGAATGAGGTTCAGACCCGTATACCCGTCGCCGATGGTGATCGCCGATGCCGGACGCCCCTTGGCGGAAAGCTTCAGCCCGAACACAGCCTCGTAGAACTTGCCGAGGGTGTTGTATTGGTGGCTGATGATGGCCACGTGATTGATTTGGGCGAACATCTTCTTGCCTCGCTGCGACGGTTCGAATAGATTGCCTGATAATTTACCACCAACCCGTTCCGGTCGCGCTCATCGAGAAAGAAGTCGTGAACCGGCTTTGTCTCCGTGCCCTCGCGGCGATCGCATTCGCTTCGCTGCCCGGCGCCGCGCTCGTTTCAGAACTGAGGGCGCAGGACTACGCGGCAAGGCCGATCCGGCTCATCGTCTCGTTTCCCGCTGGCAGCAGCGACGTTCTGGGCCGGGCCTTCGCGCAGCACGCGACGCTCGGCCAGCCGATCGTGGTCGAGAACGTGGCCGGCGCGAACGGCGCAATCGGACTCACGCGCCTGGCGAAGTCCGCTCCCGACGGCCATACCCTCGCAGTCGGCGCCACCACTAACCTCGCCGTCAGTCCCAACCTCAACTCCAAGCTTCCCTACGATCCGCTCAAGGATTTCGCCCCGATCGCGCTGCTAGCGCGTGTGCCCATCGTGCTGGTGGTGAGCGCGGCCGTACCGGCGCGATCGGTCGCCGAGCTCGTCGCCCTTGCGCGTGCAAATCCCGGCAAGCTCAACTACGGCTCGATCGGCACCGGATCGACCGGTCACCTGCTCGGCGAGATGCTACGGCGGCGGGCCGGCATCGACATCGTTCACGTGCCCTACAAGGGCATCGCGCTGGGGGTGACAGCTTTGCTCGGTGGAGAGGTGCAGCTCTTTTTCTTCCCGGTGTTCGTCGACGCCAAGGCGCAAGTCCTCTCGGGCGCGCTGCGGCCGCTTGCGCTGGTCGATTCTCGCCGCTCCCCGGTCGCGCCGGACCTGCCGACGCTGCCGGAACTTGGCTATCCCCTGGAAGCGGCGGCCTGGTTCGCTCTGATCGCACCGGCGGGCACGCCGGAGGCGATCGTGCAGCGGCTCGCCCGCGAGGTTCGTCGCGTCCTTTCGCTCGAGGCGATGAGGCGCTTCCTCGACGAGCGGGGAATCGAGGCGGGCGACCTGGGGCCGGAGGCGCTCAAGGCATACATTGCCGCGGAGCACGCGCGCTACGGCCGCATGGTGCGCGAAACGGGCGTGCAGGTCGAGTGATCGGATTGCTTGGGTCTCAGGTTTGCCGCCGCCCCTCTACCACGCGACGGCCTTGGCCTGCGCTTCGACCCGCCTGGCCATGGGCGTGTCTTCCAGGTGAAAGAACCTGATCATGTTGCCCGCCAGGATGGGGTACGCCTCTTCCCACAGCACGCCGGCAAACATCCTGTCGGCGTACGACCGGGTTTCGGGCCAGTCGCACTCGATGTGCGGGAAGTCCGTGGCGAACATGAGGCTGCCCGCACCGAAATGCCGGCGCATCTCGATCGCGGTGCGCTCCACGTGCTGCACGCTCAGCACGACGTTGTCGCGCACGTACTCGCTCGGCAGTCGTTGCGGGGGCTTGAAGCCCAGCAGGCGCTTGTTCCAGTGGAGGTGCTTGTCGTACCAGTAGTCGGCCATCTCGAGCCAGAAAGGAATCCAGCCGACGCGGGTTTCAGCGAAGAAGATCTTGAAATCGGGAAAACGGTCGAACACGCCCGACATAAAGAGCGGCGCAATGCTCTTCGTGGGTTCCAGCCCCCAGCGCGCGACGTAGTCCACGATGTTTCGGGTCGACTTGAGAATCGCAGGATCGGCGTCGGGGAACAGAAACATGGGTTCGTCGACACGGGGACCGCTGCGGTTGAAGCCGACGTGCACGGTCACCGGCATGTTCATTTCCCGGGCCGCTGCCCAGAACCTGTCGTCCTCGGGGGTCGGGTATACCTTGCCGCTGGGAAACACGCCCAGCATCACGCCTCTCAATCCCGTCTCGGCGGCGTGGGTCAGTTCTGCCAGGGCGTCGTCCAGATTGGTCCACGGAATGACCGCCATGCCGATCAGGCGGTCCGGCGCCACCGGGCAATACTCTTCCGCGAGCCAATCGTTGTAGGCGCGCACCGCCGCCTTGTACGCGCCATCGTCCCGCATGTTGCGCCAGAGCGCGGGGCCCACCACCATGTTGGGGAACAGCACCTCCGCCGCGAGGCCGTCCGCATCCTGCTCGGCCACCCGCTGCTCGGGGGGACCGATGCCCGGGGTATTCTCGACTTTCACGCCGACGGGCTGCCAGTCTTCGGCCTTCCTGCCCCCGCGCAAATCGATGTAATTGACCTTGAACGGCGCGCAGCCGGCCATCACGATGGCGTCGCTGCCGTCGGGCAGCGACGTCGTGCGCGGCGCGAGCTCCCGGTATTTCGCCGGCATCCGGCCGGTCCAGCGCTCCGGGAGAACCTCCAGGTGCCCGTCGCTGGAAAGCATGGGATATGCCTTTGCCATAAGGACCTCCGCACGCTCGCTACCATCAGTCATACGTTTCGCCGGAAAGGGGCCTATTGCTTGTGCCATGGCGTCACTCATTACGGGCCGTCGCACCGAGCAAGACGCGTTTTGACCCGCTGTGCGGGAAACCCGTCACCCATCACTCGTCACCCGTCACGCCTTTGAGCTACGAGGGCCACACCGGCTGGTGGTGGCCGAGCGGTACCGTGGGCCGGGCCCAGCGCGGCGGTGTTTCGGACATGCGCAGAGCCGGCGCGAGGTGCTGGAGCCGTCCAAACGGCGTCTCGCTGGTCATCGACCAGCGCTGGAGCTCCTCGGGCTTGAATTCCTTCGGTATGTTCTTCAACTCGGACTCCGGCAACTGGCCGCGCTCGACGAGCCAGCGTCCCACCTGCGCGAGGGAGATGCGCACGAGCCAGCTGCCGCCCTCGCGCGCACGGCGGGCGAGAGCGACCATCGCGGCGAACGCCATCAGATAGCCGGTGAGGAAGTCGACCGCCGACACCGGATAGAACTGCGGGCCCGGCTTGTCGCCGGGGAAGAGCTCGCCCTGGCGGGCGACGATGCCGCTCACGCTTTGAATCACCGTATCGAAGCCGCGGCGCGACGCCCAGGGCCCGACGTGACTGAAGGCGCACAACGAAACCACGACGATACCCGGCCGCAGTTGCGCCAGTGCCTCGGGAGAGAAACCGCGGTTGCCGAGCGTTCCAGGCCGATAGCCCTGTGAGAATACGTCGGCCTCACGAACCAGCCCGCGCAGAATCTCCTTGTCCTTCTCCGTGCGCAGATCGAGATGCGCGGAGAGCTTGCCGTGGCCGGTGTCGTATTCCTGGCGGCCGATGCTCGGCAGATGCGCTCCGGTGATCTTCAGCACGTCGGCGCCGTGCTCGGCGAGCGTGCGTCCGCATGTCGGCCCGGCGATGACCCGCGTCAGATCGAGCACGCGCACACCCGACAAAGGTCGGTCGCCTTTGGGAAGCTCCTCCACCGGACTGTCGGCTATCTTGATGATCTCCATCAGCGGCAGCGTCGCCACCGCCATGCCCTGCGGGTGGCGCGCCCACTCTTCCATGCTGCGCACCATCCCCCCCGCGCTGCCCGCGGCGATGATCGCCTCCTCGAGCTCGAGGGCGTCCCATTGCGCCACGGCTTTGCGTACCGCCTCGGGATCTTCAGGCACGCCCAGAACCCTGAGCGTGGCGGCACGATGGTGCGGGAAGTTGCCGTGGAGGTAGCTCCACCTGCCATTTTTGGCCGGGTAGATACCGACCACCGGGTTGCGCCCGAAATCCACGGGCGTGTCCCCCATCTTAAGGTAGCGCCCGCTGCGCAGAGACGCCGTCGCCTGGCGGGCATCTATCGCTATCTCCTGGCGACGCCCGGTGCGCAACGCCCAGAGATCGGAGGCGGCAAGGCCGACCGCGGCAAGCGTCGCCACGGCGGCTTCCGTGATGCGAAAGGATGTCGGCAAAACCGGATCGGTGCCGCCGGTGATCTCGACCTCGCTGGCGCGTTTTTCGGGCCAGCCGGCG
Organism: Burkholderiales bacterium; assembly: GCA_035259205.1. Classification (GTDB taxonomy): domain Bacteria; phylum Pseudomonadota; class Gammaproteobacteria; order Burkholderiales; family SG8-41; genus SG8-41. Next base: position 6,115 of record DATFWO010000329.1, read on the forward strand.
ATGGGGAGGATGGTGCGCAGGGCGTTGTTCGTCATGTTCGTGAACTCCGTGTTTCAAGAACGTTGCTTCCCTCCCCCTTGACGGGGGAGGGCTAGGGTGGGGGTGAGAGCGACATGACTGTTCCCCATCCCATCCTTCTCCGCAAAGGGGGGGAAGGAGTGTAACCAATCAGAACACGCCGTCGGCCGCGAGCGCCTCGATCTCCTTTGACGACATCCCGAGGAGCTCGCCGTAGACGTAGTTGTTGTCCTCGCCGTAGCACGGCGCGCCGCGGTCGATGCGCCCGCCGATGTAGGCCGGACTTTCGCTCATCTTAATGGGCACCTCGGCGACCGGCCAGCGGCCGATCTTCGTGCCCGTCACTTCGGTCAGCCACTCCAGGTGCTTCAATTGCGGATCGCTGTCGCAGCGGTCGCCCGCCGTCTGGCAGACGCCCGCCGGCACCCCGACGCTCTGCAGCGCATGCATCGCCTGGTAGGGATCGCGCGATCTCGTCCACTCGGCGATCAGCGCATCGAGCGCCTCCTGGTGCGCAAGCCGCGCGGCGAGATTCGTGAAGCGCGGGTCCCTGCCCCACTCCGGATGCCCCGCTAGCTTGACGAGCGCGTTCCATTCCGCCTCAGTGAAGCACGCGATCGTGATCCAGCGATCGTCGCCAGCGCACGGATACACGTTGTGCGGCGCCGCGGGCTTCCACGGTGAGCGGTTGCCGATGCGCGTCCACACGCGCCCGTTCGCCGACCAGTCGAGCAGGGCGGGGCCGTTGATGAAGAGCCCGACCTCGGTTTGCGACGCGTCGATCCACTGCCCTTCGCCGGTGCGCTCCCGGTGATACAGCGCGCAGAGCATCGCCAGCGAGAAGCTGAAGGCCCCCATCCAGTCGAGATACGAATAGCCCCAGCCGGCCGGCATGGCCGGCTCGGGGAGCCCCGACATCTCGGAGAGCCCCGCGAACGCGTTCGCGATCGGGCCAACGGTCCGAAAGCGCCCGTAGGTGCCTTGCGCGCCCATGCCCGACTGCTGGACGTAGATGATGTCCTTCTTGATCTTCCTGAGCTCCGAGTACCCCAGCCCCCAACTGTCGAGCACCCCCGGCGAGAAGCCTTCGGCGACGATGTCCGACATCGCAACGAGGCGTTTCGCGATCTCCAGGCCCTTCGGGTGCCTCACGTTCAACGAGATGCCGCGCTTGCCCGGGTTCTTGTTGTTGAACTGCCCGCCCATGTTGACGTCGGTCACGCCCGGCAGCGGCGCCGTCGCCTTGTCGCGCGCCTCGCGGCCGCCGACGGGCGCCATCGCCGCGAGCCGTGTATCCGGGTGCGTCTTCAACTCGATCTTGATGCTCTCGGCGCCGAACGCGGAGAGGAAACGCGTGCCGCCCGCCGACGCGAGGAACCACGTGAAATCGACGATGCGTATGCCGCGCAGCGGAAACGGCTTGCCGCGCTTCGAAGGCGGCTCCTGTGCATCGACGCGCGCCTTCGCACTGATTACCGGCGTTTCGCCCTTCGTCTTCGGCTCGATCGCTTCGGCGTCCTCATTCAGCCGCGGCGCGCGGCGGCCGACCATCCACGAATTCGCCGTCGAGATCCACTTGCTCGTGGGATAGCGGAACGACTTCCCCAGCTCCGGATGCTCGATTTCGGTGACGCTGCCGCGCTTGACCCAGTGCGGATCGGTGACGTTCTCGTGGGGCTTGCGCAGGGGTGCCCAGAGCATCCCCAACTCCTGCGCTTCGCGCCATGGGATGTTTTCGTAGGTAAAGGAACGCACGAAGCGCTGCACGGCCTCCATGCCCTCGTCGCGGCCTGCCTTCGTCGGACCGGTCCCGGGAACGAAGCGCGCTCCCTTCGGCGCCGCCATCGTTTCCACCGAAAAACCCTCGGCCATGCCGTAGCGCCCCAGGAGCTTCAGCAGGCGCTCCCCGTCGTCCGCGCGATTGCCGAGGTTCGCCATCACCCACCGCCCGTCCTTGGTGTGGACGATCGACGGGTTCGGCGTGACGGATTCGCGGGCGTGGCGGCAAGTCTGGCGCAGCACGAGCGCGCGCCGCATCACCCACGTCATGAGATCGACCTCGGTGGATTTCGATACCGACTCGTGGACCGCGCACGAGACGAGCTGGCCTTTCCCCGTGCGGAATCGATAGAGCAGCGCCGCGAGCAGCGTGAACGCGAGCTGCTCGCCGGCGACGTGATACGCGTGCCACATCTGCGGCGCGATCGGCGGCAGGTCGTACTTGCCACTCGGATCGGGATCGTAGCCGCAGTTCATCATCACTCCGCCGAGCGCGAGGTGCACCAGGTCGCACGCCTTGTAGCCCGCCCACGGGCCGTCGTCCCCGAAGGGCGTCACGCGCGCATGGATGAGAGCGGGAAATTCCTTTGCGAGCGCCTCCTTGCTCATCCCGAGCCTGTCGAGGATCCCCTTCGGCGTGGATTCGAGCAGGATATCCGCGCTCGCGACGAGAGCGCGGAACCGATCGCGATCCTTCTGCTGCTCGAGATCGAGCGCGATCGATTTCTTGCCGCGGTTGTAGTACCAGAAGAAGAGCGAGCGCTCGGGGTCCGCCTTGTCCTCATAGAACGGGCCGATGCGGCGCGTGGGATTGCCCCCGGGCGGCTCGACCTTGATGACCTCCGCACCCAGACCCGCCAGGGTGAGCCCGCAGTACTCCGCCTGCTCGTCGGCCAATTCGATCACGCGGATGCCGGCGAGAGGGCCCGGGCCGGGCGTACGCGCGCCGGGATTGGTGCGTTCGTTTTGCGCTGCCATGCTGATCCTCCGTCGAAGCGTCCGCATCGTGATGCAGCGAGCGGATCGCCTCGCGCAGCGCGGCAGCTTACACCTACGACGTCATAGCCGGAAGCGGAGATCCACCGAACGCGTGGACGGACGGTCAGTAAAGGCCATTCTCGTAGCCTTCCCGCACCGACGCTTCTACGGCCGCGAGGGGTTGCGTAAGCCCGGCATGATCGACGAGGCAGCGCGCGTGCGAGGGGAGATCGGTCACGTCGTGCCGCGCGTCGCGGTCCCACAGGCCCGCGCGCAGCATGCACTTGCCGCAGTGCACGAACACTTCCTCGATCGAGACGACGAGCGCGAGCTCCGGCTGCTTCCCCTTCACCGTCATGCGCTCGCGAAGCGCGAGATCGCGCACGATCGCCGCGCGCCCGTTCACCCTCAACGTCTCGTTTCTGCCGGGAACGAGGAAAAGGAGTCCCACGCGCGGATTTTGCAGCACGTTGCGAAAGGTGTCCGCGCGGCGGTTGCCGGGGCGGTCCGGAATCGCGAGAGTGGTCTCATCGAGAATCTGCACGAAACCGGGTGGATCGCCTTTGGGGGAGACGTCCATGCGACCCGCGGCGTCGCACGAGGAGACCAGGACGAAGGGCGATCTCGAAATGATCGCGCGACAGTGCACGTCGAGCGCCGCAAGCTCCTTCCTGACGGCCCGCGGGGCAGGCCATCCCGTGACGGCACGCAGGTCCTCTTCCGAAGTGACGGGCTCGGCAAACTGCATCAGTCGAGCTTCAGGTTCGTGTCGCGGAGGATCGCCTGGAAGGCACGCATCTCGCTGCGCACGAAGGCGTCGAACTGCTCCGCGTCCATCGGCGCCGGCTGCACGCCCAGCCGCGCGAACGTCGCGCGCAGCTCCGCGTTCTCGAGCGCGCGCAGCATTTCGCCGCTCAGCCGGTCGATGACAGGCCTGGGCGTGCCGGCGGGTGCGACGGCGCCGAACCACTGCACGGCCTCGAATCCCGGGAAGCCCGACTCGGCAAGCGTAGGGACGTCCTTCATCAGCGAGAACCGCTGCGCTGACGTGACGGCAAGCGGACGCAGCCTTCCCGCAGTTACGTAGGGCGCAGCGTCCGACACGGGGGCGATCAGAACGCCGGCGTGCCCGCCCACCACGGAGAGCACCGCCTGTATGCCGCCCTGGTAGGGCACGTAATTCATGCTCACCTTGGACAACGACTGAAATCGAACGGCGGCGAGGTGTATCGCGCTGCCCACGGTCGAAGACGCGTAATTCAGCTCGCCCGGCTTTGCCCGGGCGAGAGCGATCAACTCGTGCACCGTTTTCACGGGGACGGACGGGTGCACCGCGAAGAGATTGGCGGTGGAGGCGAGCCCGGCGACGGGGCTGAATGCATTCAGGCCGTCGTAGGGCAGCTTGTGCAGCAGCGGATTGAGGGCAAGATGCGTGCCGACGAGCAACAGCGTGTAGCCGTCCGCGGGCGCGCGCGCCACGATTTCGCTCCCGATGATGTTGTTGCCGCCCGGCCTGATATCGACGATTACGTTCTGTCGCAGCGCCGGCGTCATCACCTGCCCGATGGAACGGGCCACGAGCTCCACCGTGCCCCCCGGGGGGTTCGGCACGACGATGCGCACCGGTTTCACCGGGAACTCTGCGCCCGCGGTGGGCGTAGCCGCCGCAAGGAGGGGCCCCAGAAAGGTTGTCAGTAATTTCAAGGCTTGATGGTTCATGGTGCGCTCCTTGGCTGCCGGGCCACTCTAGCAGCGAGGCGGTGCGATACAATCCGGCACGCCGGAATATCACTTGTGACGGGCGGTCATAAATGGGCAGGATCGGCGATCGCGGAGAGATGGAAGCGTTCGTGCGCGCGGTCGAGCGGGGCAGCTTTTCCGCGGCTGCGCGCGACTTGAAGCTCACGCCCTCCGCGCTCTCGAAAATGGTGACGCGGCTCGAGACGGTGCTCGGCGCGCGCCTCCTCAATCGCACGACGCGCAAGGTCACCACCACCGTCGAAGGCGCTTTGTTCCTCGCGCGCTGCCGGCGCATCGTCGCCGAGTTCGAAGACGCGGAGCGGGAGGTGGGGCGCTCGCGCGATAAGCCGCGCGGCAAGCTGCTCATGCACGCGGGCGTCGGGTTCTCCACACACCGGCTGGTGCCGGCGATGCCCCGCTTCGTCGCGCGCTATCCGGAAGTCCAGGTCGAGCTCATCGTGGAGGACCGCGACCTCGACGTGGTTAGAAACGGAATAGACATCTCGGTGCGTCCCGGGCTGCCGCTGGACCAGTCGCTCGTCGCGCGCAAGCTCGGGGAGTTCGAGCGCGTCGTCTGCGCGTCGCCCGCATACCTCGCGCGTCACGGCGTGCCGCGCTCACCGGACGAGCTCTCCACCCATGCCTGCATGACGATCTCGAGCCTGCCGGGGCGCTCGAAATGGCCGTTCCTGACCGCATCGGGCCGGCAAATATTCGAGGTCATCCCGCACTTGAGCGCCACCAGCGCCGACGCCGTCCGGCGCTTCGCCCTCATGGGGTTGGGTATAGTGCGCATGAACGACTTCATCCTCGATGAAGACATACGCGCTGGCCGGCTGGTGCCGGTGCTCGTGGATCAGTTCTATCCCGAGCGCAACCCCATGCACGCCCTCTATCCGCACGACCGGCACCGCCTGCCGCGGGTCGCGGTGATGCTGGATTTCCTCGGCGAGATCTTCGGCAGCGTGTCGTGGCGCAGCGCCGGGGCGGCCACCGGACGGAAGGCCAGGCTGCGCGACAGGAAATAGGCGTTCTACACGCGGCCGAAGTCGGTCTCGTAAAGCGCGTCGAGACGCGCGAGCAGAGCCGCCGGTAGCGCCCCCCTCTCCGCCGCCTTCAGCGCCTCGTCGATATGATGCAGTTCCGCGCTTCCGATCACCGCGCAGGAAATATCCGGATTCGACAGCACGAAGCGGAGCGCGATCTGAGCGCGCGTTCCCTCCCCGGTGCCAATCGCAGCGAACACGGCCTTCGCTTTCCGCTCCTCTTCCGCGATGCTGGTATCGGCGGTGAGTATGCTCTCGCGCCCCGTGCGCTCATCGGTGGCGATGATGCTGGCGGCAAAGATGCGTATCGCCATCACCGCGACGTTGCCGGCGCGGCAGGCTGCGACGATCCCGCCCAGGTTCTGGCCGGTCCAGGCCTTCGGCATGCTCCGACCGGCGCTGGGATTGAGCAGGTTGTAATAGACCTGGGCGGAATCGAACCGCCCGCTGCGTATCACTTCGCAAACGGATGCGGCTTCACCGAGCGCGGTAATGCCCATGTGACGGATCAGCCCTTTCTCGCGTAGCCGGTCGAGCCCGTCGGCCACGCCGTTCTTGCCGAGGATCTGCTCGACCGTCATCACGCGTCCGCCCGGCTTCGATCCTATCCGATTGTGCAGCTGCAGCAGGTCGACCGACGAGAGCTTGAGCCGGGCGAGGCTCCCACTCAGGCGCTCCTCGATCTGCGCCGGGATGTCTTTCAGGTGCTCGACGTCCAGATTGAACTTGGTCGAGACATGGGGCGTAACGGAGAGCGCCGCCGTGGCTTCGGGCAGCAGCCAGCCGAGCGCCTCTTCGGACTTGCCATTACCGTACTGTGCGGCCGTATCGATCCAGTTGATGCCGCCGGCGAGCGCGCGGCGTATCGCTTCCCGCTTGGTCGCATCATCCTTGTGGATGATGATGCCGCCGACGGCACCCCCACCGAAAATGATCTCCGAGACGTTGATGCCGGTGCGGCCGAATGGGCGGTGTTTCATGAGAAGGAAGAGAGCATCGCAGATAGAGCGTCTCAGTAAGGCGTCTCAGGTGGTTCGTCTCAGATGCAGCGTCTCAGGTCAGGCGCCGTTCCTCCGACGTAGTATCTGAGACCCTATATCGGAGACGCAGCATCTGCGACGTCTTATCTGCGACGCCCTATCTGAGACGTGGCCCCTGAGACGTATCTCGAGCGTGGCGTCAGGCGGCTACCGGCTCCGCAGCCACTACCGGCTCACCCGCGATCATGATGCGATACAGGTGGCGGGTTTCGTTCATGTCGTAGTCGCCGTTCGCCTGGTGCATCACGCTGCGGTTGTCCCAGATGACCATGTCGCCGTAACGCCATTGGTGGCGATACTCGTACTTTCTTTGCGTGGCATGCGCCATCAATTCGGCGACCAGCGCCAGCGCCTCGTCCTCCGCCATGCCTACGATGGATTCGATGCGCACGGGGTTGAGATAGAGGGCCTTGCGGCCATTTTCGGGGTGCACCCGCACCAGCGGGTGTACGCCGGGCGGCGGCAGCGCCTCGCGGCTTTTCTCGTCGAGCGGCCGCAGCTTGCGCGGGCTGAACTTGCTCTCGAAGACGTGCAGCGCCCGCAATCCTTCGATGCGACGCTTCGTGGCCTCCGGCAGATCGTCGTAGGCGTTGTGCATGTTGACGAACTGCGTGTCGCCGCCGTAGCTCGGCAGCGACACGGGGTGCAGCGCTGTGGCCTTCGGCGGAATCGGGTGGTTGGAATGATCGGTGTGGAACGTCGCTCCGGCGATCCGGTACTTGCCGGGCGCGATCTGCACGTTGCGGACTTCGTAGACCTCGGCATGCCCTTCCGCGCGCACGTCCTTGTGATGATGCGACATGAGCTCGCCGAAGATTTCCCCGGCACGGGCGAATTCCGGTGCCGTCATCTTCTGGTCGCGAAAGACCAGCACGTGATACTTCGCGAACTCGGCGTTGAGCGCTCTGCGCAAGTCGGCGCCGACCGGCGCCTTGAGATCCAGCCCCACGATTTCGGCGCCGGTCTCGTGATCGGTAAGCGGTGTGAGCTTGTAAGTCATGGCGTCCTCCAGCTGCTATCTTACGCCTCCGCGCAGGAACGCGAGCACGGTTTCCGCGCACTTCTCCGGCTCGCTGTGATGCACGAAGCCGAAGGTGCCGGGAAAAATCACGAGCCTGGCTCCGGGTATGAGCTCTTCCATTTCCCGCACGTAGCCCCGGGTGTAGCCGGGCCGGCTTTCTGCCGAGAGGAGCAAGGTGGGCACCTTGATCCGCCGCAGCACGTCCGAGAGATCGTTGCCGACCAGGGCGTCGTGAGTCTCTACGACAACGCGCAACGAAGTCTTCCCCATCTCATGGGCGTACCAGTCGACGAATTCGGGGCCCACCCGGGAGGGATCGAGGCGCCGCTTCATGCTCTCCTGGGCCCAGGCCAGCACGCCGTCCTTTTCGGCCTTGCGGGCGGAATCCAGATAGTAGGGATCGGTGAAGCGGAACGGAGAGCTGCAAACGGTGAGGCTTAGTACCCGTTCCGGACGCTCCGAGGAAAATTGCATGCAGATCGTGCCTCCCACCGTCTCCCCCACCAGGTGCACCTTGTCCAGCTTCAGGTGGTCGAGGAGCCGCTCGAGATCCTGCGCGAGCCCCTTCAGGGACCACCCGTAACCGGGCGGCGGCACCGTAGATCGCCCCAGCCCCCGTGCATCCAGCCGCACCACCTTGTAATGAGGGGCGAGGACCGGTACCCAGCGGTACCAGAACTTGGTGCTCTTGCAGTTCCCGTGGTGAAGAACGATCGTTTCGGGCTTCCTCCAGGGATCGGTGTAGTCGTCGATCTCGTAATACATCTCGAGATCGTCGGAGATCCTGGCGAATGGCATGCCTTGCTCCTTTTTCGGTGTATGCCGGACAGCGTCTGTCAGCGTATCCCGTCGGCCCGGATCACCTTGCCCATCCGCGCCATTTCGGACTTCATTGCCGCGGCGAGCTCCGCCGGAGAACTGCCGATCGTTTCCGCACCGGCGGCGAGAAACTTCTCTTTCACGTCCGCCCGGGCGAGGAAGAGCACGATCTCCCGGTTCAGGCGATCGACGATAGTCGCCGGGATCCTTGCCGGCGCAAATACCCCGTACACCGTCGTCACTTCAAACCCTGGCAGTCCCGAACCGGCCACAGTCGGCAGATCGGGAAACTGCGCGCTGGGCCGAAGGGTCGTGACCGCCAGCGCCTTCAGCCGTCCCGTCTTCACGTGCGGCGCCACGGGCGGCCCGTTGGCAAACATGAACTGCACTTCGCCGCCAAGGAGAGCGTTGACGGTCGCGCCGCTGCTCTTGTAGCTGATGCGCACGATATTGATGCCCGCCATGTGCCTGAACAGCTCCGCCGAAAGATGAACCGACCCGCCCGCCGTGGACGAGCCGTAGTTGAGCGCCCCCGGCCTGGCCTTCGCCAGCGCAATCAAGTCCTGCACCGAATTGACCGCTACCGATGGATGCACGACGAGAATGTTGGGCGAGCCCACCGCCGTCGTGATCGGCGAAAAATCCCTCACCGGGTCGAAGGGGGAGTCCTGCATGAGCGGAGCAATCCAGAAGCTGTTGCCGTTGACCAGCAAGGTATAACCATCTGGGCGCGCCTTGGCTACGATCTGTCCCGGTATGACCCCGGCCGGCCGGTTGTCCACGACCACCTGCTGGCCCAGCGGTCCTGAAATACCCTGTGCGACAAGGCGCGCCACGAAATCGGCTCCCCCACCAGGCCCTGGACTGACCATGCGTATGGGTTTGCTTGGAAAATCCTGGGCGCCTGCGGCGGCTGCGCCGAGAAGCATCATTCCGATAAGCCCGTGATGGGTCATGGGCAGAGCGAGAGTGTCGTCGGTCATGCGTCAGTCTACTCGCTGAGATCGGTCAGCCGAGCGATCAGACATCGCGCCATCGCGCGCTGGTCGTCGCTCAGTGCGGCGGTCGTGTCATCGGGGGCGTAGTGACGCTTGAACGCGGCCACGGCCGCAGGCAGGCGCGAGACGTCGTAGCCCAGCGCAGCGAGCAGCAGCTCGTCGTCCGCACCCGCAGGCGCGGCGCCGTACGGCGGATCGCACCACAGGCCATAGCCTTGCGCCGCGAGCCGTCGCCAGGGAAAGAGGCGGCCCGGATCGACCTTGCGCCCCGGCGCGATATCGCCGTGGCCCAGGAAATTCGCTGCCGGGATGCTCCAGCGCGCCTTGAGATCCGCCAGCAGGGCGAGCAGCGCCTCGATCTGCCGCTCCGCGTAAGGCTCCTCGCCGTTGTTGTCCAGCTCGATTCCGATCGACGCGGAATTGAGGTCGCGGTTGCCGCCCCAGTACGACTCGCCTGCGTGCCAGGCGCGCAGCCATTCGTCCACCAGGTACGCGATGCGCCCGTCGCGGCCGACGAGGTAATGCGCGCTCACTTGCGAGATCGGGCTCGTCAACGTCACGAGCGCCCGCCCGGCGTCGTTGTTGGTCGTGTGATGCAGGATCACGTAGTTCGGCCGCCGCTCGCCGAAGTTGGGCGAAGGCCGCACGTCCACCGGCAAGGTCGTACGAATCGGCAGCGGCGTGCAGGCGGAGAGCGCCAGCACGGCAACGCCGAGAGCAAGCGACGCGCCGGTCAATCCCCGCATGACTTCACGACGGCGGGTTCACAGCCCGGGAATGCCGAG
>DATFWO010000330.1:0-32833 GCA_035259205.1 Burkholderiales bacterium
CGAGCGCGACGCGGAGGCAAAACACTTCCTCACGCATCCCAACGCGGCCACCCTGTATGTCTACCGTCCCGATTTCCCGAGCGGCGACTCCGAATGGACCGACTCGGTACTATGGGTGAACAATCGCCTGATCGGATCGACATTGCCGCGCACTTTCTTCCGGCTGGATTTGCGTCAAGGAAGACACGTGTTGCGCGGCGACGGACCGGACCTCGGCCACCTCACGCTCGATACCGGCACGGGCGAGATCTACTTCGTGCGGCTGAACGTGATTGGCCGTACCTCAAACTTTGCGCTGGTAGCCCCGGAAATCGGCAAGAAGGAGATTCTGCGCTGCTGCGCGCTGATGGAAAACTGGGCGCCGGGGCAGCGGCCACTCCTACGCTAGCGCCCTCGCAGTGACGGGATTCGGGTTGCGAGATACCGGTCACGAGATAGGGGCGACGAAATACACCTTCCTGAACCACATGGCAACGCTCTCCAGGCCCGTCACCCCCAATTCGTCACTCTGACGGAGCGCACTTGCCAAGTGCGCGTAGTTTATGGATAATGCGCGCCTTTCTCGGAAACCATCGGCACGGAGGCCGTATGAAACCGAAGATACATCCCGATTACCGGACGATTACCATCGTCTGCAGTTGCGGCAACAGGTGGGACACGCAGTCCACGCTCGGTCGCGACGAGCTGCACGTGGAAGTGTGCTCGCAATGCCATCCCTTCTACACCGGCAAGCAGAAGATCGTGGACACCGCGGGTCGGGTCGAGCGCTTCCGCCAGAAGTACGCGCGCAAGGGCGCGGTCAAGCCCACCGAGAAGGTGCCCACGCCGTAACGGCGCTGTCGCGCAAAGCAAAAGGGCAGCCACGCGCGCTGCCCTTTTCTTTTGTTCATGTCGAGACGCATGAACGCCATGGACGCCGTGGCAAGACGAAGGACGCAATAGAGGGAGCGGGCTGGCGACCATGGATGTTCCTTTGCGGCCGTTGCGTTGATGCTTTGGGTCTGTTTGGGCGAGAAGGGCTGCCTGGCGTAGAATCCCGCCCGGGCGCGGGCTGGCCGATGACTCCTTCAATTCCGATTCCCCATGAAACAGTTTCGCATCGCCGTCATCCCCGGTGACGGCATCGGCAAGGAAGTGATGCCCGAGGGGCTGCGCGTGCTCGAAGCGGCGGGCCGCAAGTTCGGCGTCCAATGGAAGTTCGACGAATTCGACTGGAGCTGCGACTACTACGCGAAGCACGGGCGCATGATGCCGGAAGACGCGCTCGACCGGTTGAGCAGGCACGACGCAGTCTTCTTCGGCGCCGCGGGCTGGCCGGCCACCGTGCCCGATCACATATCCCTGTGGGGACTGTTGATTCCGTTCCGCCGCGGTTACGACCAGTACGTGAACCTGCGTCCGGTGCGTCTTATGCCCGGCATGAAGTGCCCGCTGGCGAATCGCAAGGTCGGCGACATCGACTTCTGGGTCGTGCGCGAGAACAGCGAGGGCGAGTACTCGTCGGTGGGCGGTCGCATGTACCAAGGCACGGACCGTGAATTCGTGACGCAGCAGGCCGTTTTCTCCCGCCAGGGCGTAGACCGCATCCTCAAATACGCCTTCGAGCTGGCGATGAAGCGGCCGAAGAAGCATGTCACGTCCGCCACCAAGTCGAACGGCATCTCGATCTCGATGCCGTACTGGGACGAGCGCGTGAAGGCGATGGCGGCGCAATACCCGCAGGTAACGACCGATTGGTACCACATCGACATCCTGACCGCTCACTTCGTGCTGCATCCTGACTGGTTCGACGTGGTAGTCGGCTCCAACTTGTTCGGCGACATCCTGTCGGATCTCGGGCCGGCGGCAACCGGTACCATCGGCATCGCGCCCTCGGCCAACATGAATCCCGAGAGAAAATTTCCGTCGCTGTTCGAGCCCGTGCACGGCTCGGCGCCGGACATCTACGGAAAGAAGATCGCCAATCCAGTCGGCCAGATCTGGGCGGGCGCGATGATGCTCGACCATCTCGGCTGCCCCGACGCCGGCGCGGCCGTGCTCAAGGCGATCGAGACCGTTCTCCAGGAAGGCCCGAAAACCCCGGACCTCGGCGGCAAGGCCAATACGGCCGACCTCGGCAAGGCGGTTGCCGAAGCAATCTAGCCGGTCGTTCCCCGCGTCCAGCAAACAACGTGCAGCGGGCATACTCGGGCACGCGACATGGCCTCCGCGCGCCGTACACCGCCTGAGCCACCCGTCCCGGACTTCGCGACCCGATCCCCCGGATCGGATGTTCGTGCGCACCGTGCAGTCTACCTGGCTGCCTGCGCACTTGCGGGCGTTCTCCTGGTCCTCTCCTATCCGCGCTACGGCCTCGACTGGCTCGTCTGGATCGCGTTCGCGCCGTTCTTCTGGGCAGTCACGGGCGCCGGCTGGCGGCGCGGACTCATCGGGGGCTTCATTGCCGGTGTGATTCTCGAAGCCTGCGGCTTCAGCTGGGTGCTCGATGCGATGATGAACTTCACCGGTCTAGGACTCGCCGGCGGACTCGCGATGTATACGCCCTGGGTTCTCTACGAGACGGTGCCATGGGCGGCATTGGGACTGTGCCTCGGCCTGCAGCGCACCGGCGACCGGCCGTTGCTTGCGGGAGCGCTCGTCGCGATCCCGCTATGGATCGCGCTCGAGCATTACTACCCGCGTGTCTTTCCCTGGCACGTGGGTGTTGCGCTCGGCGAGCGCATCTCGCTCGTGCAGGCGGCGGACCTGCTGGGCGCGAGCGGGCTCACCGCCGTCATCCTTCTGGTGAACGTGGTGTTCACCTTTGCGTTGTTCCGAGTCCAGCGACTCGCCCGATTTCCCGCTGCGAGCGCAGCCGCGGCCGCTGTCATACTGGTTGCAGCCAATATCTATGGCGCCGTGCGCCTGGCCGAGATCGACCGCACTCTGTTGGCGGCCGCTGAGATCCACGTAGGCATGATACAGCCGGTAACGCGGCCGGAGGAAAGAGCGCGGCAGCCGGCTGTCGTCTTCTCCAGGATGACGCAGTTCACGCAGGTGTTGCAGGCAAAGGAGCCGCTTGATCTCATACTTTGGCCCGAAGGCGCAGATACGATCGGTTTTCGGCTGGACGGGCGGGGACGGGTGGGCCGCCCGGCGATTGCCGGAGATATCGCGACGTTCGAATGGCTCGCCGCACCACTCGTCGCTGGAACCTGGGTGACGATACCGTCGAGCGGGGCGGTCTATAACAGCGCGGCCTATATCCTGCCGAGGACCTGGCCTCCCGCCGGCTTCTATTACAAAAACATACGCCTGCTCTTCGGCGAATACGTTCCCTTTCTGGACAACCTCCCGGCATGGCTGCGCGAGCGCATCGGGTATGTGGGAACGATCACCGCTGGCACCGAGTCGCCGGCCTTCATGCTGCCGGGCTCGGTCGGAGATCCGGCCCCCCGCTTTCGGATCCTCATCTGCTATGAGGGCATACTCGCCGATTACGTGCGACGGAGCGCCGCGGGCGCGGACTTTCTCGTGAACATCACTGAAGACATCTGGTACGGGGACACCTCGCATATCGGCCAGCACTTGCAGGTGCTCAGGATCCGCGCAATCGAGTCGCGCATCGCCATCGCGCGCGCCACGAATATCGGGCCTTCGGGCGTCATCGACCCGGCCGGTCGCATGCCGGCGGCGACCACCAAGTTCACCAGGACCGCGCGCGCCTTCTCCCTGCGGCCGGCGCGTTTCGAAAGCTTCTATACTCGCGCTGGCCATTATTTCCCGCTCTTCTGCCTCGGCCTCGGGCTTGCAGGGGTCGCTTGGCTACGGTTCCGCGCCACGCGAAGGCCTGGAACCTAAGTGAAGCCGTTGATGGACGCAGATAACATCGAAGGTCCTTACCGCCAAACAACCAAATGGGCGCAAAGGACGCGCGAAGGCCGCGATGGATTCAATTCGAAACCCTGTAACAGGAAGCAAGCTGAAAGCTCACCGCTGACAGCCGATTTTTCTTTAAGGAGAATTTCATGTCCTTTCGTCTTGGCATCTACGTCTTCAAAGACGTCGAAATCGTCGATTTCGCCGCCCCGCACGGGGTGTTTTCGGTCGCGCGCCGGTTCAACCCCGAGCTCGAGGCGTTCCTGATCGCCGACAGCATGCGGCCGGTGCAGGCCCAGGCGGGCTTCACCGTGCTGCCCAACTACTCATTCAACGATGCGCCGGCGATGGACGCATTCCTGATCCCGGGCGGCTTCGGCACCCGCCAGGAGCTGCACAACCGCCGGCTCCACGACTTCATCCGCGGCCTTCCTGCTTCGTGCCTGCTCGTGAGCGTGTGCACGGCTTCGTGGATCTACGGGAAGATGGGGCTCCTCGACGGCCTTCCCGCCACCAATCGCAAGGAACCCGACCGCCTCGAGGCGTCCAACATGGGCAAGGTGCCTATCGACCGTCTGGCGGAGATTGCGCCAAAGTGCCGCATTTCACGAGCCCGCGTCGTGGATGCGGGCCGCATAATAACCGGGGGCGGCATCTGCTCCGGCATGGAGGTGGGTTTCCACCTGCTCAAGCGCGCGGGCTACGACGACAAGTTCATCGCCGACGTGGCACGCGTGATGGAATACAGCAAGGCGCACGAGGTTTACAAGGACGACGTCGAGATCGCCCGCTGAAGATCCAAAGACTCAATGCCAAGGCCGCCAAGGAGAAAGAACAGCATCAACGCGATGGGTTGTTGCCAGCCTTTTCCCTCACCCTCGGGAGGCCGTTGACATGCGAACCATCTTAGACAATCCGGTGATCGTATTCGCAGTGTCCTTGGTGACGCTTTTGTTGTTCGAGTGGCTGACGTCGTCGCGTTTCGTGAAACTGAGGGCGCACCTCGAACAGGTGCGCGAAGACTTTCGTCTCATTCAGGGCGCTACGCTCACCCTGCTCGCGCTGATCATCGGCTTCACCTTTTCGATGGCTGCGGAGCGCTACAGCCAGCGCAAGAACTATGAAGAGGCCGAGGCCAATGCGATCGGCACTGAATATGTGCGCGCCGACCTGCTGCCGCCCGCGGATGCAGAAAAAGTGCGAAAGCTGTTGTTGAGCTATATGGAACAGCGGATATTGTTCTACACCACCCACGATGTGCAGAAAACCGGCCAGATCAATGCCGAGACCATGAGATTGCAGAGCGCGTTATGGTCGGCAGTGGTAGGGCCTTCTCTTGCCAACCCAACGCAGGTGATGGCGCTTGTCACTGCAGGTATGAACGATGTGCTGAATTCTCAAGGCTACACCCAGGCGGCTTGGCTGAACCGCATCCCTGAAGCAGCATGGGTCTTCATGTTCGCAATCGCGATATGCTCCGTCATGCTGGTTGGCATCGGCGGGACGGGTGGCAAGGGCAATGCCTACATAGTGCCAATCCTCCCGATTGTGGTATCGATCGCATTTTTTCTCATAGCGGATATCGATAGTCCTCTCCGAGGCGTCATTCGCGTCACTCCGCAAAATCTGCTGATCCTGGCGGAATCGCTGCGCACGCCCTAGTCGACCGGGAGACTACGACCGAACTCGTTGGGTCTCACCTCAGGGAAAGCTACGGCGATGAGATCGACGTATGGGGTGGTCTACCGCATCACACGTTGCTGGCCGCCGCATGCGCCCTCGCCGCGACGCAGGTGTCCGTAACGGTCCTGTCATAAATCCCTGTCTACCATGCGTTTCGCGCGCGGCGGCCTGCCGCGTCCATAACAAAGGGAGGAAGGCATAACATGATCCAGAAAATCCTCGTCGCTGCGCTGGCGGCTCTCGGTGCGGCAACCGCTGCGGCGGGACCGTTCAGCCTCGCCAACTACAAGGTTACCGGCAGCATCGCGCTCGATAGGCTCGCCGGCCTTGGGCCCGGCGTCTCGGGCCTCGAAGCGTCGGCCGTGACCTATGCCCGCGACCGCGGCACGCTGTTTTATGTCGGCGATGAGGGGACGGGCGTCGTGGAGATCTCGCGCACCGGCCAAACCGTCAGCACGATGGCCTTCAGCGCCTGGCCCGCCGCCAGCACCAACCATGACTCCGAGGGCCTCACCTATCTCGGTGGTGGCGTGCTGGTGGTGATGGAGGAGCGGCTGCAGGACGCTTTCCGCTTCAACTACGTAGCGGGCGGCAGCGTGAACCTCGCCAATGCGGACTTCGTGTCGATCAGCAATGTTGTCGTCGGCAACAACGGCATCGAAGGGATCAGCTTCGACCCGCGCAACGGCGGCAGCTTCGTCACCGTCAAGCAGCAGTTGCCGCAGAACGTGCTCGGCGGCACGCTCACGTTTGCCGCGCCGCCCGCGGGCGGCACCTCGACCATGGCGCCGCTGTTCGATCCGGCCCTGCTGGGGCTGGCGACGCTCTCGGACGTGCAGACGCTGGCCGTGGTCGACGATCTCGTCGGCACGCCGCAGGCGGACAATCTCCTGATTCTCAGTCTCGGCTCGAACCTGCTGGTCGAAGCGACCCGCAGCGGGAGCGTCGTGAGCAGCTTCAATCTGAACGGCATCGTGCCGCACAACGCCATCGAGGGGGTCACCATAGACGAGCACGGGACGATCTACCTGGTCGCTGAGCAGGAGCAGGATGGTAGCGTTCCCGCCGATCAAGCCCACTCGCGGCTGATCGTATTGAGCCAGGTGCCGGTACCCGGAACGCTGGCGCTGACGCTGGGCGGTCTTGGCATGCTGGGCTGGCGCGCCCGGCGTTCCGACTGACGTTGCCTGCCGGCGCGCCCCACCGGCGCGAGCGAAGGCAGAGTTTTGCAAACGAGCGGCGTCTTCTGGCTGTGCCTGGCGTTCCTGGCCGGCTGCGCCGGGGCGCCGGGGCGGTTCGAGTTCGCGCTGATCGGCGATCAGCAGTACAACGCCGAGTCGGAAGCGCAATTCCCGCGTCTGATGGACGACGTCAACCGCGTGGATCTCGCGTTCGTCGTACACATCGGCGATTTCAAGGCCGGCACCTTCATGTTGTGCGACGACGCGCTGTTCCTGAGCCGCCGCGACCAGTTCGACGCGTCGCGCCATCCGTTCATCTATACGCCCGGCGACAACGAGTGGACCGACTGCCACGCCTCCCGGACCGGCGGCTTTGAACCCGTCGAGCGGCTGTCCAGGCTGCGCGAGCTGTTCTTCGTCGACGATCAAAGCCTGGGCCGGCGCCGGCTCAAGCTCGAGCGCCAGAGCGACGATCCGCGCTACACCAAGTTCAGGGAGAACGCGCGCTGGCGCGTCGGACCCGTGCTGTTCGCGACGATCCACGTCGTCGGCTCCAACAACAACCTCGGCCGCACGCCCGAGCAGGACGCGGAATACCGCGAGCGCAACGCCGCGAATCTCGCGTGGCTGAAGGAAATCTTCGCGGCGGCGAAGCGGGACGGCAGCTCTGCGGTAGCGATCTTCATGCAGGCGAACCCGCGCTTCGAGTACTGGTTCCCCGCCAGCCGGGCGGCGGCGCTGGAGACTGCGCGTCTGCACGAGCGTCCCTCCGGTTTCGCCGAATTCGTACCTGCTTTGGCGCACGAGGTGCTCGCCTGGGGAAAGCCGGTTGCCGTCCTGCACGGCGATACCCATTACTTCCGCGTCGACAAGCCGCTCTTCCGTACCGGCGAACAGAGCCCGGCGGACCGCGACCGCCAGATCGAGGACTTCACCCGTGTGGAAGTACACGGGTTCCCGGGGTCGCACTGGGTGAAGGTGACCGTCGATCCCGCCGACCCGGCCATCTTCACCTTCAGGGACGTGATCGTCGACGCGAACCGGTTCCTCCGCCCCTGACCGCCGCGCCCCGGGTCACGGACTTCACCTCGACGGTGAGAGTTTTTCTTTTTCCGCGTTCTATCCGCGCCAAACGCGCACGCGGGGCGGCCCCATCGGGCGGCTCCCCTGCTATTTCGTTCCTCTAACCAGCTCAGAACGCGGCTACGACGCCATCGCTCCGTGGATCGGCGCCGCCTGCGAGCATTCCCTCCGGATACCTCACGATGGCATGCGCGTGGCCAGCGGTCTCATCGTAATCCGCCAGGCGCTCGACCTCGTGACCGCGGCGCGTGAGCTCCTCGATGACCGCGGGCGGGAAGCGCGACTCGATTCTCAGCGTATTGCGGAGCTGACCCCAGGTGCGGCCGAACACCCAGCGCGGCGCCGCGACCGCGGCCTGCGGGTCGAGCCCGAAATTCACGATCCGGGTAAACACCGCCGCCTGCGACTGCGGCTGGCCGTCGCCGCCCATCGCGCCGTAGAGCATCACGCGGCCGTCGCGCAGGCGCGCCAGCGCGGGGTTGAGCGTATGGAAAGGCTTGCGGCCCGGGCGCAGGCCGTTCAGCGCATCCGGATCGAGGGCGAAGCTCGACCCGCGGTTCTGCCAGTGAATGCCGCTCTCCCCCAGCACGACGCCGGACCCGTACTCGTGGTAGATGCTCTGGATCATGCTGACCGCGCGCCCCGCGCCGTCCACGACGCCCATCCAGATCGTGTCCGCGGGAGGACGTCCGGCGCTCCACGACGACGCCCGCTTTCGATCGACTTTCGCCGCAAGCGCGCGCACCCGCGCGGGACTCAGCAATTCCTGGCCGCTCACCGTCATGTACCTGGGATCCGTCACGCAGGTGTCCCGGATCCCGAATGCCTGCTTGGTCGCCTCGACGGCCAGGTGCAAGTAGTCGGCGCCGAGGTGGTCTGCCCCGTTGAGCCCCAGCTCATCGAGTATCCCAAGTATCAGGAGGGACACGACGCCTTGCGTGGGCGGCGGAATGTTGTAGACCGTTCCCGCCGTGTGCTCGAGCGCGAGAGGCGGCACGAACCGGGCGCGATGGCGCGCGAAATCCGCGAGCGTGAGCGGACTCTCCGCTGCGGCGAGGTCGCGCGCCATCGACCGGGCGAGCGTCCCCGTATAGAAGTCGACGAGCCCGGCGCGCGCGAGCCGCGCAAGGCTCGCCGCCAGCCGCGGCTGCTTGAAGAGGCTCCCCGCGCCGGGCGGCTTTCCCGCCACCAGGAAGGTCTCGGCGAATCCGGGCTGCACTTCGAGCTCCGCTCGCTTCCCGGCGGTGGCCGCGTGCTGGCTCGCGGTCACGACGATGCCCTTCCCGGCATAGTGAATGGCGTCCTCGAGCAGGCGTCTCAGCGGCAGCCTCCCGCCCCACCGGCGTCCCAGCTTGAAGGCGGCGTCCCATCCGGAGATCGTCCCGGCGACGGTATTGGCGGCAAGGCCGCCACGATGGGGAATCACACCGGTGACGCCCCGCGCCGCGTACCAGGTTGTAGAAGCGGTGGCCGCTGCTGCGCCGCAGGCGTCAATCCCGCGCACGGGGCGGCCTGGAACGTGGACGAGCCAGAACGAATCGCCGCCGAGCGAATTCATATGCGGGTAGGCAACGGCGATCGTTGCGGCCGCGGCGACCATCGCCTCCAGCGCATTGCCGCCCTCGCGCAGGACGGCGAGCGCGGACTGGGAAGCAAGCGCATGGGGCGCGACCGCCATGCCGCGCGTGCCCCGGGGCGGATGGATCATGAGCTGAGTGTAGCGCAGAAGATGTCAGGAACTTCAAGAGGGAGTTCCTGACACCGTGCGCGGTCGCACCAGCCAGAAAAAACCGCCCGTGCCGATCAGCAGCAGCGGCAGGCCCAGCATCCAGCGCTGCCGCTCGCGCGCCTTCGCGTGCAGGCTGCGCAGGACGAGCTCGTCGCCCGCGGAAATCTCGCCGCGCCCCGCGAGGTATTGCCGCAGGCGCTCGGCCTTCTCCCCCTCCATGTCGATCCGGCCCCAGCGCACGTCCTGCTCGAGCGCGCGCAGGCGTGCGAGTTCCGCGCGCGCGCGCTCGATGTCCTTCAAGGTGTCGCTGCGCGTCGAGCGCTCGAACTCCGTAAGGAAGAGGGTCTGCAGCGGCGGCGCCACCGTCTCGACCGCGTCGAGCCACGGCTGGTCCATCCGGGGGAACGCGAGCAGCAGCGCGCCCGCGATGGCGATCGCACCGGCTGCGAGCCGTCCCCAGTGGCGCAGCGTGAGCCGCCTTGCGGCGTAGGCGACTCCTGCTATCGCCACCGCCACGCCGAACGCGCTCACGATGGCGGGGCCGGTGGGCAGATCCCAGCGCCATGACGCGTAAAGTCCGACCGCCGTCAGCGCGGCGCCCAGCGTCCACGCAACCACGAGCCTGCGGGCGAGACCCGTCGCCACCATGCCGGCGAGAGCCGCAGGCACGATGAGATACGCGAACACCAGCAGCACGCCGGCCACCCGCACCGACGAGGTCACGACCAGCGCGAATGATCCGTAGAAGACGATATCCCAGACGAGCAGCCGGCGCCCGCTCGCCGCGGCCGCATCCGGCTCGAACGACACGTCGACGAGTGCCCGGCGAAAGATTGCGTGCGCGGCACCGATGCCGGCATACAGCGCGGCGATCGTCGCGACTTCCTGCGGCGTGACCGTCAGGATGGAGCCAATCATGAGCTGCTTGATGTGCTCCGCGCCCTGCGGCGCCCGATCGAGCGCAAGCACGCAGAGCGAAGCGGACACGGCGTATACGATGCCGATGATCGCCTCCTGCTGGATCTTCCTCCCGGTCGCGCGGGTGACCGCGAAGAGCAGCGCGCCGCCGAGCGCGAACGCGAGGGCATACCAATAGCCCGCTTCGCTCGCCACGTCGTGGCCGGCGAGGATCGCGACGGTGAGCCCGAGCGCCGCGACCTGGGCAAGCGACAGATCGACGAACACGACGCCGCGCGCCAGCACGTGCAGTCCGAACCAGGCGTGAATTGCCGCGAGCGTGAGCCCCGCGAGCAGCGGCCACAACAGAAGCTCGATCATCGGGCACTCTGCCTTAGCGCGGCGGCGAGCCGCGATACATTTTCGTCGAGCAAACGAACGTAGTCATCACCGGACGGATGCAAGGTCACGGCGTGTGCGCCGGTGCGCTCGCCGATCTGCCGCACGAGCGAGGGATTGGAGCTGGGTTCCGCGATGATGATTCTCACCCCGGCTTCCCGCATGCGGCCGAATAGCGCGCCGAGCTCCGCCGGCGAAGGCGGCACGCCCGGCTGCGGCTCGGCGGCCGCGACGATGGCCAGGCCGAAAGCTGCTGCGAAGTAGGCCCAGCTGTCGTGGATCACGACGAGCCGGGTGCCGCGAAACGGCGCCAGCGCAGCCTGCCACTTGCGCATCTTCCCGCCGAGGCCCTGCGTGAAGGCGCTGCGGTTCGCATCGAAGGCCTGCGCATCCCCCGGGGCAAGCCTCGTCAGGGCCTCGTGGATGTCGGCGCAGATCGCCACGGCATTCGCCGGATCCAGCCAGTAGTGAGTGTTGCCCCAGGCGTGGACGTGCGCGCTGCGTTCCGCACGCAGGCGCGGCACCTGCGTCTGGAGGAGCTTCACGCTTCTCGACGCGTCGAGGACCGGCACGTCTTTCGGCACCTTGAGCCGCGCGAACCACGGCTCGTGATCCAGGCCGACGCGCACGACGAGCGCAGCCGCATGGACGCGCGCCAGCTGCGCGGGCTTGACCTCGACCGTATGCGGGTCCTGAGCCGGGGAGACGAGACTCTCGACCTCGACGCGCTCGCGGCCGACCGCCTCGACGAGAGCCTTCAGGTCAGGCGATGTCGCGATGACGCGAAGCTTCTCCAGCGCGAAGGCGCGGCCTGGCGCCGCCGCGACGGCAAGCGCCAGCACGACAAGCCGGAGGCGGCCCCTCCTCGTCCCTGAGGAGGGGATGCGGGGGCGGTGCAACTAGGAACGCTTCGTGAAGATCGACTTCGGGATCATGCAATGCACGCCCTTGCGGACGTCGACCACCTGTGACACGCGGCAGTCGGCAGCCATCGATACCAGGCTGTATGCCTCGTAGCGGTCCATCGGCACCATCTTCTGGCTCGCGAGCCAGTTGACCGCTTCGCGCGTGGCGTTCGTCATTGCGACATTGAGGTCCTCGTTGAAGCCGGTGGCGATCCAGTGCGTGCGCGTCTCGATGAACGGCCATTCGATCTTCATGTCCTTGCGCACGATCGGCTGCAGCCTGATTTCCTTGTAGGAGCACTCGAGCGCGGTGAGGTTCACTTCGCCGTTGCCCTGGCGGCAGTGCGAGTCGCCGGTCCAGATGAGCCCGCCCTTGAGAAACACCGGAATGAAGATCGTCGAGCCTTCCTGCAGCTCGTTGATATCCATGTTCGAGCCGTTCTTCCATGGACGCAGCGTGGATACCGGCGCCATGGGGTCCTTCGCGCCTCCCTTGCGCGGCGACGGATCGTTCGGATCGATGCCAACGGCCAGCGTGCCGGGGAAGGGGCGAAGGTCGAGCGTGATGCCGGGCTTGAACTCGGCGACGCGGCGCTGCAGGTCGAGGAAGAAGAAGCGCAGGAACCCGTCAGGCATTTCGGAAGCGAGCGCACCGATCGTGGGGAATTCCTTGCCGGGCAGGTTGAAGTTGAGCCCGAAAGGCTTCGGTTCGATCCGCAGGATCCGGATTTCGAGCACGTCGCCGGGCTCCGCGCCGTTCACGAAGATGGGCCCCGTCAGCGAGTGCGGCCCGCCGCCGGGATTCGCCTTCCTCAGCTCGACGATCCTGTTCATGTCCACGCCGGGACGGATCTGGTCGTGCGAGTGCATCATGGTCTCTATCGACACCGTGTCGCCCGAATTGATCGTGAGCTTGGGCGACTCGTTGGGATCGAGCCATCCCCACTGCACCGTCTGGAGCGTCGCGGCCAGGGTGTGATGCTTTCCGGCAGGTGTCTTGGACGCCCAGCTGTGATCGTTTCTCGGGGGCGCCGACTGCTGTGCGACAACGGCGCCGCCGGCAACCGCCGCGGCGACTGCGAGTGCTGCCCACCCACGCTTGCGTATGATCATGGTTTCCCCCTTTTGAATAACCCCGCGCTATAGTGGCGGCGGCACCGGAAAGCGTCAAGCACGCGCCCGCGGAGCGCCTGTCGAATCGCGTCGGCGACGAAAAATGGGACGGGCTCGGGTTCGAAGCACGAGTCCGTGAAGACTTGGGTGCCCAGGCGGAAATCCGGAGTCGCGCAGGGCCCGGGCCGACTCTGTCAGGCGCGATGATCGATACCAGCGCATTGATTATCCGCCCGCCCGCGCGGGATGAACGGCAGCTCGTCCGTTCCATCCCGCGCAATTAAATCGGCATCGGACGCGCCAGGGCGCCCGATGTCCGATTTAATAGGTTTTGTACTGGAGGTACTTCCCGCTCATCACGATCTTCACGCGGTCGCCTTTCGGATCCGGCTCGCGCGTAAGGTCCATCTTGAAGTCGATGGCGCTCATGATGCCGTCGCCGAATTCTTCGTGGATCAGCTCCTTGAACGTCGTGCCGTAGACGTTGACGAGCTCGTAGAACCGGTAGATCAGCGGATCGGTCGGCACCGCCGTGGGCAGCGATCCCTTGTACGGCACCTGCTGGAGCAGCAGCACCGCGTCTGCCGGGAGCCCCAGCAGCTTACCCGCGGTTTCCGCCTGGTCTTTCGTCATCTGCATCTGTCCGAGCAGCGCGGCAGTCGTCCACTCCTTGCTCTGTCCGACGCTCTTCGCGATCTTCGCCCAGGTGAGGCCCTTCTTGAGCCGGGCCATCACGACCATCTCGGTTACGTCGGCGCGCGTCAGCGGTTTCATTACCCCAGCCGCTGCTAGCAGTGCTTCGGGTGCATCGGATTTTTTCATGGGTCTCTCCTTTGGTAAAAATCAACAACAGAACCAGCCGCAGATGAACGCAGATAGACGCCGATCACAATCCGAAGCGGGCGACGGTCGCGCTGTCCGCATATTCCCCTATGGCTGATGTCTCGGGGCGATGGTCGGTCTCGACTGTGCCATCGGCGTGCATCTGCGTTTATCCGCGGCTCAATGGAGGTTCGCTCAATGCCGCAGGCTCACGACCACGGCCTTCTCGGCCGCGGGCCGCGCGGTCGCACCGGCGCCGGGCCTGCCAGTATCCTGCGTTGCGCCCGGTGCCACAACGGGAGGATGCTTCTGATCGTAGTCGGGCGGGCACTCGGCGTTGAACCGCTTCGAGCGGGTCACCAGAAAATCCACCAGGTGGTTGCGGATCGGATAATAGTGCGGCTCCCTGTGTATCGTGTCGTGGGAACGGGTGCGCGGCAGCGTGTTCACGACGATCTCGGCGATCCTCGCCTCGGGGCCGTTCGTCATAAGGATAATCTTGTCGGCGAGGAGTATCGCCTCGTCCACGTCGTGGGTGATCATGAAGACGGTTTGATGCGTCTCCGCGCAGATCCGCAGCGCCTCTTCCTGCAGCACGCCGCGCGTCAATGCGTCGAGCGCCGAGAACGGCTCGTCCATGAGCAGCATCCTGGGCTGGATCGCCAGCGCGCGCGCGATTCCCACGCGCTGCTTCATGCCTCCCGAGAGCTCGGCCGGGCGCTTTTTCTCGGCGCCGGTGAGGTGCACCAGATCGATGTACTTCTGGCTGTGCGCGCGCACGCGCGTGCGGTCCCACTCCGGCCAGCGCGACGTGACAGCGAACGCGATGTTGCCCATCACCGTGAGCCAGGGCATCAGCGCGTGGCTCTGGAAGATTACCGCGCGGTCGAGACTGGGGCCCCGGATTTCGCGACCGCCCACGAAGACGTAGCCGTCGGAGGCGGGCTCCAGCCCGGCGAGGATGTTGAGTATCGTAGTCTTGCCGCAGCCCGAATGCCCGATCAGGCAGACGAATTCGCCCTGCTCGACCCCGAAGTGGAGGTCCTGAAACACCGTCGTCGAGGCGCCATCGCGCCCGGTAAAGCGCTTGGTGATGCCTTCCACTCTGATCAAGGGGTCGCTCATGGCCGGAAGGGCGTGACGAGTAACGAGTGACGGGTGACGAACGCGAGGGCCTTGGTGCATGCGCTCGCGGCTGAGACTATCTGTGGGTTCATTCTTGCTCTCTTGGCGGTCTTGGCGTCTCGGCGGTTGAATGCAACCTTCATTCAGGAAAACTGACCAGGCGCGTGAGGCGCGCGAGGATCTGGTCGAGGAGCATGCCGACGAGGCCGATCGCGAGTATCCCGGACAGTATGTTGGCGATGGACAGGTTGTTCCACTCGTTCCACACAAAGTAGCCGATGCCGGTGCCGCCCACGAGCATCTCAGCCGCAACTATCACCAGCCACGCGATACCGATCGAAATGCGCATCCCGGTCATGATGGTGGGAGCGGCGGCGGGCAGGATCACGCGGAACGCCTTGCGCAGCGGCCCGACCTCGAGCGTCTTCGCCACGTTGAGCCATTCGCGCCGCACCGAGGCCACGCCGAAGGCGGTGTTGATCAGCATGGGCCACATGGAGCAGATGAAGATCACGAAGATCGAGGACACTCCGCTGTCCTTGAGCGTGAACAGCGCCAGCGGCATCCACGCGAGCGGCGAGATCGGCTTCAGAACCTGGATGAAGGGGTCGAACGCCCGGTACACCAGGGGGGACATGCCGATCAGGAACCCGATGGGTATCGCAACGAGGGCAGCGAGCAGGAAGCCGGCCGTTACGCGGGCGATCGAGTATGCGAGCTGTATGCCGATCCCCTTGTCATTGGGGCCGTTGTCGTAGAACGGGTTGGCGATGTGCTCCCAGAGCTTCCGTCCGACCTCGCGCGGAGTGGGAAACGCCGATTTCTTTCCGGTCGCCGCCTCGGCCCCGACGAGCTTGGCGTACTCAGCGTCCACCACCTGGCTTCCCGCCTCATGCCGCGTCGCGGCATGCCAGATCGCGAGAAAGGCCAGCAGGATCACCAAGGAGAGCAGCGGCGCGCCCCAGAAGTGAATACCCTTCATACTTGAACTCCGTGACGGGTGACGGGTGACGAGTAACCAGCGACGCAAGGCGGTAAGCTGTGAGCCGCGGGCCACGAGCGGTGGACTCTACAGCCGCGAGCGGTAGGTTTTCGCATACCGTTCACTGTTCACCGGACACCGGCGTCATGCCGTGCGCTTGATCGCAAAACTGGCGATGTAGGCATCGGGCTTCGCCGGATCGAAATCCTTGCCCATCACCGCAAATTTCTTGCTGGTCGTCGCGGGGGGCTTCAGCCCCACTTCCTTCATCAGGCGCGTCGCATCGGTGGCGAGGAACACTTCGCGCGCGACCCTGGCGTAGTCCACGTCTCCCTTCAACTGGCCCCAGCGCTTCATCTGGGTCATGATCCAGATGGCGAACGAGTGCCATGGGAAGGGATCGAAATCGATGCGGTTGGGTACTTTCTGCACGTTACCCAGGCCGTCCGCGAAGGTGCCGGTGAGCACCTGCTCCACGACGGTCACCGGCTGGTTCAGATAGTTGGCCGGTGCGATCGCTTCCGCGATCTGCTTGCGGTTTTCCGGCTTAGTCGCGAAGGCGGTCGCCTCCATGATGGCCTTGAGCAGTGTCCGATAGGTGTTGGGATACTGCGTCACGAAATCACGGCTGGCGGCGAACGCGCAGCAGGGATGCCCGTCCCACAGCTCGCGGGTGAGGACGTGGATGAAACCGACGCCGTCGTAGACCGCGCGCTGGTTGACCGGATCGGGCGCAAGGAAACCGTCGATGTTGTCGGCGCGGAGGTTCGCCACCATCTCGGGCGGCGGCACCGCGCGGATCTGGATGTCCTTGTCGGGATCGAGGCCGTGCTCCGCCACGTAGTAGCGCAGCAGGTAGTTGTGCATCGAGTAGTCGAACGGCACTGCGAACTTGAAGCCTTTCCACTGCTTGGGATCGCGCTTGTCCTTGTGCTTGACGGCCAGCGTGATTGCCTGGCCGTTGATGTTCTCGATTGCGGGCGTGGTATAGGGTATGGGTTTGGAACCTATGCCGAGCGTGATGGCGAGCGGCATCGGCGAGAGCATGTGCGCGGCGTCATATTCCTTGTTGAGCGTCTTGTCGCGGATCACCGCCCAACCCGCGGTCTTCACCACATCCACGTTCAGGCCCGCCCGTCCGTAGAAGCCCATGGGCTGGGACATGATGATCGGTGTCGCGCAGGTAATCGGAATGAAACCGACCTTGATATTGGGCTTTTCGATCTCGCCCTTGCCTTGTGCGAATGCTTCCCGCGCAGCGGCAAGCGGGAAGAACTGAGCGACCGCCGCGAGCGCCGTATTGACACCGACCGCCTTGAGGAAGCGCCGCCGTGTCTGGTCGCGTGGAAACAATGCCCGCATCACCGCCTGATCGACGACGCGGCTCGCCAGCGCATCCGTATCGCTCGCCGCGTTGCCTAGGGCGCGCGCGAGGTCGGCATCGTGCTCCGCCTCGTTTGAGTGCAGGCCGCAGCCGCAACCTCGGGTAAGGCCGGTATCGGGGTCGAACGGATCGTGAAACACGGACATCTCCCTCTCCTCGTTGAGCTTATGACTAGGTAGTTGCACGATGCATACCAGGCGTGGACTACCGACCGGGCCGCGGCAGTAACGCTCCTTCAATTGCCTGAATTTCTTGAGCAATCGATGCCGATCGCATACACGGTAGAATGTCTGCGAACCTGCCGTGGCTCGCGGCTATGCACGAAATTAGTGCGGTACGTACCGGCTCGATCCCTATTTCGGGTCACGGCTGGCGATTCATGCGGCAAATAGGTGCTTGATGGGCCAACTCGCGTGTACCAGGTCGCTCCCCGGTGCACTTGTCGGACACAGCCCGCAGAACGGTGTCGGCGATGGGAGTTCCGATGTGGCAAAAGCTACAGCACTTGGCGTTTCAGGTACAGTCCCGGTTCCTACCGTGTAGATCGTTCCCAAAATGACGCGATTCATGATTCCGCCGCGTAATACCGACAGGCTCGCGTTCGTCCTCTTTCGCGCTGTCGCAGTGCCTAGAGCCTAGCCACCAGTAATGTCCCAGCGCAACCTGCTCGTCGTCCTGCTCTGTGCGGCCTGGCTGCTGCCGGGATTGATCGGCCACGATCCGTGGAAACCGGACGAGGCGTACACTTTCGGTGTTATCTACCAGCTCCTTGACGGAGGGTCGTGGGTCGTGCCAACGCTCGCCGGGGAGCCCTTTCTCGACAAGCCCCCCCTGTTTCATCTGACCGCTGCGGCGTGCGCCAGGATTTTTTCTTTCATCCTGCCGCTGCACGACGGCGCCCGGCTCGCCACGGGCTTGTGGATGGCGCTCACCTTTTTTTTCACGGCAGCAGCGGCCCGCGAGCTCAACGGTGAGCGTTCCGGAGCGGTTGCGGTCTTGTTGCTGCTGGGCTGTTTCGGCCTGGTGGTGCGTTCGCACCAGATCATCACGGACGTCGCGATGCTCACCGGGTTTGCGATGGCCTACTACGGCTGCGCGCTTGCGCTGAGACGAGCGAGTGCCGGCGGCTTCCTGATCGGTACCGGAGCCGGCATCGGGTTTCTGGCAAACGGCATCGTCGCCCCGGCGATCATCATCGCAATAGCGCTCCTGCTGCCTGCGGCGGGGCGGGCATGGCGCTCGCGGAGTTATGCAGGCGCGCTGGCGATCGCTGCCGCCGCGGCGGCGCCCTGGCTGCTGATCTGGCCCACCCTGCTCTATAACCGGTCTCCGGAACTGTTCAACACCTGGCTATGGGAAGCGAACCTCAACGATTACACCGGCGGCGCGGCCACGATCGTGAAGAGCACGGCGTATTACCTGAGAACTCTGCCGTGGTACGCGTTTCCGGCCTGGCTGCTGGCGGCCTGGACTTTGTGGCGCGCGCGGTCCGGCGGACTCACCGAACCGAGGATCGTTCTGCCGCTGACTGGTTTTGCCGTGACCCTGGCGGCGCTCTGCGCCTCGGCGGACTACCGCGAGCTTTACGCCCTACCGATGCTCGTGCCGCTGGCGCTGCTGGCGGTGCCGGCGCCCGATACGCTACGCCGGGGCGCGACCAACGCCTGGTACTGGTTCAGCGTGATGACGTGGACGTTTTTCGTGATCGTGTTCTGGTTCTACTGGAGCGCGCTCGAACTGGGCGTACCCGCGCGCCTGCACCGGCACCTCCACGCGATCCGTCCGGGGTACGAGTTCGGCTTCAAATGGCTGCCCTTCCTGATCGGCGCGGTCTACACCGTTGCATGGTGCGCCGTGCTGGTGAAGCTCAAGAAAGGTCCCGAGCGGCCGGTCGTGGCCTGGGCCGCGGGCATCACGGCGATGTGGGCGCTCCTGGCGGTGCTGTTCGTCGGATGGGCGGACGTCGTCAAGAGCTATCGCTCCGTGTTCGTCGACATGCAAAAGGCATTGCCCAAGAAATACACCTGCGTCGCCGGCCGCGATCTGGGACTGACGCAGCGCGCGATGCTGCACTACTTTTCGGGCATCATCACCCAACGGGAAGAAGTCCCCGAGAGACGCCCTAGTTGCAATCTGTTGCTCGTCCAGGGCCACTCTGTCGAACATCGTGTTGTACCGGACTACTGGAAGAAAATCTGGGAAGGGCAACGCCCGGGAGATAAAGAGGAGCGCTACCGCCTGTATCAGCGCATCGGCAAGCGTTGACAAGCGACGGGGCTTGGAGCCGGCGTCGCCGCTTTCCGATGGCGTTCCCACCGCCCAAGCTGCCGGCGGGCGGACGAGAAAAGGGGCCGTCAGGCCCCTTCATTCCTTACTTCTTCTCGCCGCCCTTGAACGGGAGAAAGGCGGAGAACAGCCCCAGGAGGCTCTTCGTTTGGGCCAGCATCAACTCCTGCGCACGCAGGACCGCAGTCCGGTAGACCGACGCGTCGAGCGTCCCGTCGAACTCTTCCGATTCTAGCCTGCCGTTCGCGAATCGATATTCCCGCGAGCGGAGCCGCGTCTTCCCGCCGGATAGCGAGACTTCGCGGTGCGAGTAGCTGAAACTCAGCCAGCCGTCCGGCTGGGCCTGTGCGACTGCAGCGGGTGCCGCCGGCAATTTCCTGACCGTTTTCGTTTCGCGTCTAACGAGGTTGCGTTTCATTCCTTGCTCCTGCGAAAACCAACCGGTTGTCAGGCTGTACTCTACTGCAGCACCAGTCACTCGTCACTCGCAGTGCGATATAGTCGTCCATGACAGGGCTCGCGACGATGTCATGCCAGCATCAGCCGAAGGCCCGCGGCGCCCACATCACGATGCCGGGGTAGGCGCAGATGAGCGCGATCATGACGAGCAGCGCGATGACGAAGGGCGCCGAGCCGACCTCGACATCGACGAGCTGGCCGCGGCCGCGGATGCCTTGGATGACGAAAATGTTGATGCCGAAGGGCGGCGAGATCATCGCGGTCTGGATCAGGAGCACGAGCAGCACGCCGAACCACACCGGGTCGTATCCCGCCTGGAGCACGAGCGGCGTGGTGATCGGGATAGTCGAGATCATCATGGAGAGCTCCTCCATGAAGGTGCCGAGGACGAGGTAGAGAAAGATCACCGCGCCGAGCACCTGCGCGGGCGTCAGCTCGTAGGCGCGGATGAGCTGCGAGAGCTGCTGCGTGAGGCCGATCGTCTGGATCACGATGTTCAGGAAGAACGCGCCGACCAGGATCGCCGCCACCATCGCGGTCGTATGCACCGTGCCCTCGCAGACCGCGCGCAGCATGGCGAGACTGAGGCGGCCGCGCCACGCGGCGATGACGAGCGCGCCAAGGATGCCGACCGCCGCCGATTCGGTGGCGGTCGCGAAGCCGAAGAAAATCGCGCCGATCACGATGAGCAGCAGCACGAGCGGCGGCAGCAGATCGGGCAGCGTGCGCCAGCGCTCCTGCCAGCTGGTCTCGATCCTGCGCCCGCCCCAGCGCGGCTTCCAGAGGCAGGCGATCAGCACCGTCAGGCTGAACAGGACCGTGAGGATGAAGCCCGGCAGGAAGCCGGCGAGGTAGAGCTTGGGTATCGACGTGTCGGTCATCACGCCGTAGATGATCATGTTGATCGAGGGGGGGATGAGGATGCCGAGCGTGCCACCGGCGGCGAGCGTGCCAAGGAACAGGCGCTCGTTGTACTTGTGCTTGTCGATCTCGCCCATCGCCACGACGCCGATCGTCGCCGCGGTCGCGACGCTCGAGCCCGAGACCGAGCCGAACAGCGCGCAGGAGCCGATGTTGGAGTGCATGAGCCCGCCCGGAAGCCACGACAGCCACTGCACCAGCGCGTTGTACATGCGCTCGGCAACGCCGCTGCGCAGCAGGATCTCCCCAAACATGATGTAGAAGGGAATCGCGGTGAGGATGAAGTTGCTGGTGGTCGCCCAGGCGAGCTCGCCCATCATGCGGCTGAGCGGCATCGGCGAGTAGGCCTCGTTCAGGATCAGGCCGACCATCGCCATGCCCGCCGCGACCGCGATCGAGCTGCCGAGCACGACAAGCAGCACCCCGAGCGATATGCCGGCCGTCACGTGCGGCCTCGCGTCTTGCCTTCTTCCATCGCGTGCTCGATCGACTTGATCTCCTCCTCGGCCTCGTCCACCGCGGACTTGGAGCCGATCAGCCGGAACAGCTCATCCGGGCGCCCCGCAATCAGGGCGCGGACCGCGCGCGCCACCAGCAGCACGGCTACCATGACGAAGAACGCGAGACCTGCGAACCACAGGCCCTGCGGATAGATGAGCGGCATCTCGATCGCCGACTGCGAGTGCGAGTTCGACGCCCAAGAAAGGCTGAGCACGCCCCAGCCGTGCCAGGCGACGAGCCCGCCGAACAGGCCCAGGCAGCCGAGGCTGAGCAGGTCGAGCGCCGCGCGCGCCGCCCGGCTCTTGACTCTCACGTAGACCGTGTCGATGCGGATATGCGAGCGCCTGAGCAGCGCCAGGGAAAAGCCCCAGGCGCTCGAGATCGCGAGCGCGTACCCCGACAGGTCGTCCGCTCCGCCGATCGTAAGCGAGAACGCATAGCGCAGAAAGATGTCGACGCAGATCGTGAGCGCGGCGACGAGCAGCAGCGCGCCGCCGACGATCGCGCCCGCGTGCGAAATGCCCTCGGCAATCTCTTGCAGCCGCTTCATCGCCGGCCGGGGCGCGACGGGCTACGGGATCGGTGCGGTCAGTTTAAGCGCCTTGCCGACCGTGTCATTCCACTCCCGGGTGCACTCGGCGCCGCAGCGCTTCGCCCAGCCGGCGAGCACCGCGGTCTCGACGAGCCGCTTGTGCTGCTCGGCCTCCGCTGGCTTTACCGGCACGATGGTGATGTTGGCGAGCTTGCCCATGGTGCAGGGCTGTCTGCCGGTGTTGCAGTTGTCGGCCTCCGCGGTCGCCTTCTTCAGCGTCGTCCACATCTTCTCCTCGTACGCCTTCATCTGCGCAAGCATGAAGTTCTGGATGCGCTTGTCGAGCCGGTTCCAGCGCTCGAGGTTGGTGGCGACCACGTTGATGCTCCAGCCGAGCGACATCGGATAGAGCGACTTCGTCACCTCGGGCCAGCCGGCGGTGTTGCCCGAGAGGCTGCCGGTGACCCCGCAGTCGACCACGCCTGCGGAGAGCGCCGGCACCACCTCGGCAAACGGCATGCTAATCGCGGTGGCGCCCACGCCGGCAAGGAAATCGCGCATCGTCACGTTGAAGACGCGCACTTTCTTGCCTTTCAGTTCGGCCAAGCCGTTCAGCGCGCTGCGGCACCAGAACACCTGCGGCGGGTTGCCGCCGAAAGCAAGGAACTTGGCGTTCCAGTTCTTCTGCATCTGGCGGTCGATCACCTTGCGGTAGGCTTCGCAGCCGGCGCGTGCAGCGTCGGCGTCCAGGGTGATGCCGGCGAGATCGCAGCCCTCGAAGCGCGGGTCGTCGCCCGCCATCTTGGAGATATCCATGGCCGCGAAGTCCATGACCCCGAGTCGAAGCAGGCGCAGCATCGTCTTGTCGTCGATGCCCAACTGGTCGAGCGGGGTGATGTCCGCGGTGAGCGCCCCTTTCGACACCTCGGGCAGGGTCTTGCGCCAGAACGGCACTTCATCCACGAAAGAAACCACCGTCGGGCTGTTGAGCCCGATGACCCTGAAATGGACCTTGGGCAGATCCTGGGCCTGAACCGACGGCGAGAGCGCGAAGAACGAACCCAGCGCGAGGGCTGCGAGCGAGCGCGTTAGCATTGGCAATCTCCCCCTGGTGATGCGTAGACCCTATTGGTTCTAATCATACGCCCGGCCGGCCACCGCGGGCTTTGGCGACTCGGTTCGAAGATTTCCATGGAGTCGGTAGTATAGGAGCACGCACGACTTCGTCATTCGAACTCGCGTGACAGGGATGAGAGGCTTCGGCTCTACCAACGAGCCAAGAAGTGACGGCTGACGCCTGTGAACTCCTATCGCATCGGCATCGACCTGGGCGGCACCAAGACCGAAATCATCGCGCTCGGGCCCGCGGGCGAAGAGCTGCTCCGCCGGCGGGTAGCCACCCCGGCGCAAGGCTACGCCGCCACGCTCGGGCTGCTCGTTACGCTCGTGCGGGAAACCGAAGCCGCGCTCGGTGCGCGCGCCAGGATCGGCATCGGCACCCCGGGCTCGCCCTCTCCCACGACCGGTCTCATCCGCAACTCCAACTCGACGTGCCTAAACGGGCAGGCGTTCAAGTCGGATCTCGAGCGCATGCTCGGACAGGAGGTGCGCGTTGCGAACGACGCCGATTGTTTCGCGCTTTCGGAAGCGATCGACGGCGCGGCACGCGGCGCGCGCGTCGCCTTCGGCGTGATACTGGGCACCGGCGCAGGGGGCGGCATCGTGGTCGATCGACGACTCCTCTCAGGGCCGAACTCGATCGCGGGAGAATGGGGCCACAATCCGCTGCCCTGGCCGCTGGACGACGAGCGGCCGGGCCCTGTCTGCTACTGTGGGAAGCACGGATGCATAGAGAGTTTTCTCTCCGGCCCGGGGCTCGCTGTCGATCACGAACGCAGTTCCGGCGAACGAATTCAGCCCGAGGACATCGTCGCGAGGGCGCGGAGTGGCGAGACCGCAGCGGTAGCAACGCTGCGCCGCTACGAGGAGCGCCTCGCGCGGGCTCTCGCCACCGTCATCAATCTCCTGGATCCCGAGATTGTCGTCCTCGGCGGCGGGATGTCGAATATCGAGACGCTCTACGAACGTGTGCCGCCGTTGCTGCCCAAGTGGGTGTTTTCAGACGTCGTGCGCACCAGGCTCGTGCGCAACGCGCACGGAGATTCGAGCGGGGTCAGGGGAGCGGCGATGCTCTGGAAGGACGGTGACGGGCAAATGGGTGACGAGTGATGAGAGTGTTGCAGGTTTACTTCTTCTCGTCAGCCTTCTTTGGCACTTTGTCCGAGCATCCCACGTGCTTTACGGCGGGCAGGCCGGACGTCCCCGATGTCTTACGCTCGTAGATGACCTTGCAGGTCCTGACGCTCTCGGGAAGGCGGCGCGCGAGCAGCGCCGTGGTGTTCTCGTAGGCGCATTGTATCCAGTAGCCCCGCGCGCTCGGGGCGAGAGTCCACGTCGCGACCCAGTTCGATCGCTGCTTCTCCTCGCTGTCGTACTTCAACGAAGCGCGCTCGGCAGGGGGGCCGTCGAAAAACGTCACCATGGCGAGCTGCGGCTTGTCCGCCGACAGCGACGCTTCCCATCCTTCCGGTACCGGCGCGATCCGCTGCTCGACATTGATCGTCGCTGGACACAGATTCTCACCCAGCGGCTCAGGTGGGGGCCTTTGCGCCGCGTCGGCCGTCAATGCCGGCACAGTCAGCAGCGCTGTCGCCAGCAAGCGGGGAAGTAACGCGGGGCGATGCATCGAGGCTTCGACCGGGCTTTACTCGGATGCCGGGCTGCGGCCCCGCGAAGGCAGGATCCGCGTGGAAGCATCGAGGGTCCGTGTCACATCGTTGATACGAGAGGTGGACTGCAGCGCGTCCTGGAGCTGCCCGTTTCCCTGCTGAAAGACCCGTGCAGCGCCGGCCAACGCAGCGAAATCGATGAGGACCGGCGTCGACTGACCGGCGCTCTGGAGAACGATCACATCCGTTGACCCTGCCGGCGAGTTTGTGCCCAGGGGGACATTCGTCCCATTGACCATCAGGTTGCCGGGTCCGGAGCTGACCACGATCATCGGTATCGCCCCTGGGTTACCCGCCCCTGGACTGATCACCATGCCTGTTGAAGGAGCAGAGAGTCCGCTACAAGGTTGAGAAATCGAATTGACGCACCCTGCCGCCACACTTGGATTGCCGATATTCTGCGCCGAAATTGCTACTTGTCCGGAACTGAGCACCGCACCTGCACCCAGGTTAAGGTTGCTACCTGCCTGCAATGCAATTCTCTCATCCGTTGTCAGCGAAGTCCCCGGTCCAATAGAGACGGAACCGACCGCGTTCACAAGAATGCTACCGGCCGTGACAGGAGCATTCACCGTCACGGCGTTCGCCTCCAATTTGACCGTCCCTCCGCTCGCCGATAACGACCCGGCCTCGATGGCTATGTTCGTCGTCGCCTTCAGCAGAATTTCGCCGGCGGGACCGGCCACGGCTCGATCCGCGTTCAACGTTCCGCTGTTCCCGATGAGGCCCGCGTAAATTCCGACGCGCCCCGAACTCGCGATGATCCGGCCCAGATTGAGGGCCTCGTTGTCCGGCGCGTTGATCTCCACGCGCAGGCTGGGCGTGGCCGGGTTGACCAGCTCGACGCTTTTGCCTGCAGCCAGTACGATTTCCCCCTGCGGATTCGAAATCACGCCGCCGTTCGTGACGCCCGCGCCGACGAGATAGATGCCGCCGCCGGCCCCGGTGATCGCCCCTTGATTGACTACGGCGCCGGCGCCCGGGGTCTCGGCGAATCTCAGCCTCCCGCCCAGGAAGTCCGCGTCGGAAAGGTTGAGAGTCGATGCGACCAGCCCGGCGACGTCCACCTGCGAGCCGGCGCCGAACAAAATGCCCCCCGGGTTGATCAGAAACACGCGACCGTTCGATTGCAGCGCTCCGAGTATCGCCGAGGGGTTCCCGGTCGCGACCCGGTTGAGCACGGCGCTCGACGCGGACTGCTGGACGAAGCGCGTGATCTCGTTGACGCCGATCGAGAAGGACTGCCAGTTGATGATCGAGTTCGGGCTGTTGGTGATCTGAAGGAAATTGCCTGCCTGATTGAACGTGACCTGGCCGTTCGCGACTTGCGGCCCCGTCGGATTCGCGCTGGCGGGTGCGGCAGCGAGCGACATCGTGAGCAGGACGAGCGGAGATCTGGTCGAAATTCTCTTTTTCATTGGCTTATGGGATCGAGCGCACGACATGGTACTACGGCAAGTTGCACGGCCCGCTTTCGTCACTGCCTGGTTCCGGGTCGGTCTGGCCACCGCTCACCATTCACCGCTCAGGGTCTCTGCTGTGCCGCACAATCTCGACAGCCCTACCCCGGAGGCGTAGACTCGGCGTTCTCCCAGTGCCCGGCAAGTTCGCCACCGGGACTACCATTAAAC
The DNA here is from genome assembly GCA_035259205.1 of Burkholderiales bacterium. Lineage (GTDB taxonomy): Bacteria > Pseudomonadota > Gammaproteobacteria > Burkholderiales > SG8-41 > SG8-41. The sequence continues at coordinate 26,281 of DATFWO010000330.1, forward strand.
TCAGTCAGTTCAGACAGTTAAGGAGTTCATCATGGCCAGCGGACGTGAAGTAGTAGTGCTTTCCGGCGTGCGCACCGCGATCGGCGATTACGGCGGCGCTTTGAAAGAGATCCCCCCGACCGAGCTTTCCGCGCAAGTCATTCGCGAAGCGATCAAGCGCTCGAAAGTGGACGCGAAGGAGGTCGGCGCCTGCGTGCTCGGCAACGTCATTCACACCGAGGCAAGGGACATGTATTTCTCGCGCGTTGCCGGGCTGAAGGGCGGCCTGCCCGACGATTCCACTGCGCTTACGGTCAACCGCCTGTGCGGGAGCGGCATGCAGGCGATCGTCTCCGCATCGCAGATGATCATACTGGGCGACACCGACGCCGCGGTCGGCGGCGGCGCCGAGTCGATGAGCCGCGGCGGCTATCTGATGCCGTCCCTGCGCTGGGGTCAGCGTATGGCCGACAGCAGCGTGGTGGACATGATGGTGGGGGCGCTCACCGATCCTTTCGATACCGTGCACATGGGCATCACAGCCGAGAACATCGCGGATAAATGGAAGATCAGCCGCGAGCAGCAGGACGAGTTCTCGGTCGAAAGCCACCGCCGCGCGGTCAACGCCATCGAGAAGGGCTACTTCAAGGAGCAGATCCTGCCGATCGAGCTGAAGACCCGCAAAGGCACGACGCTCTTCGACCGCGACGAGCACGCCCGCGCCGATGCCAGTCCCGAGAGCCTCGCCAAGCTGCGCGCGGCGTTCAAGAAGGACGGCACGGTCACGGCGGGCAACGCTTCCGGGATCAACGACGGCGCAGCAGCCGTGGTGCTGATGGAGCGCGCTGCGGCCGAGAAGAAGGGCTTGAAGCCGATGGCGCGGCTCGTATCCTACGGGCTCGCCGGCGTGGATCCAAAAATCATGGGCATAGGCCCGGTGCCGGCGTCGAAGAAGGCGCTCGAGAAAGCGGGGCTCAAGGTCGAGCAGATGGATGTCATCGAGTCCAACGAAGCGTTCGCCGTGCAGGCGCTTGCGGTCTCCTGCGATCTGAAGCTCGATCCCAAGAAGACCAATCCCAACGGCGGCGCGGTCGGGCTGGGACATCCCATCGGCGCGACCGGAGCCGTGCTCGCCGTCAAGGCGCTCTACGAGCTGCAGCGCATCGGCGGGAAATACGCGCTGGTCACGATGTGTATCGGCGGCGGCCAGGGGATCGCAGCGGTCTTTGAGCGGCTGCAGTAAGGGTGAGACGTGACTCGTGACTGGTGACTGGTGACTCGTCGCTGAGTCGACACCCGCCTTATGAACGCCGCGCCAGGTGCGCGGCGTTTTGTTTTGTTACTATCAAGAATCGGCTGGAAACATGCAGCCGCACGGAGGCCTATGGACCCGCACGAGCCACCAGTCACGAGTCACGAATCACTTCTTCAAGGCCATGGAGGAACGACATGATGAAACCACTGGGCAATGAAGACCTGTCGGACAAGCCGGGAGAGAGGGTGATCGACAAGCCGGAGCTTCCCGCGCAGGGCATCACCAACGAGAACGACGTCCATACCGAGTTCGTCGTCGGCGAGTTACAGCTCAAGCGCGGCAGGGCGGGGAAATTCGAGGTCTACTCCGACGAAGCGGCGCGGATCGGCGGCACCGACCGGTATCCCTCGCCGATGAACTATCTCGCGCTGGCGATCGGCTTCTGACTGCTGACCCAGGTGGCGCGGTACGCGCACATGATGAAGATGAAGGTCGGCGGGGCGAACTGCCGCGTCGTCTTCCGCAAGCACCTCGGCGGCTCGGTGCTGAAAGGCACCGTGTTCAATCGCTGGGAAGGCGTCAGCACCTACCTCAAGATCGAGAGCGGCGAGCCGGCCGAGAAGCTAGCGCACCTTGTCAGGAATGCCAAGGCTGGATGCTTCGCCGAAGGCCTGGTGACGCAACAGGTGCCGCTGGCGAGCCATGTCGAGGTCAACGGCAAGCCGCTCCACATCGAAGGCGTGACGACCGACGGCTGACAGTAACGACTGGCGAAAGCGCTTCGCCCACGGCTGATCGATCACCGGTCGCTTATCCCGATGACGGGTCACCGCTGTTGGAGCGAAGCGACGAATTGCCCGAACCAGAAGAGCCCCAACGGCCAGACGCCAAGCCGCGCCGCCGTTCCCATGTGGCCCTGGTTGCCGGCGTCGACCAACGTCGAGCCCCAGGCTCTGGCAAAAACTTGCGCGCGCTCGAAAGACACGCGGTCGTCATCGCGGCTGGCCATCACTACCGAGGCAAAGGGAAAACGCTCCAGTATCATGCGGCCGAAACCGTGGATCGGTAAATCCGACGCGCCCTCGAAGCGGTCCCGATCCGTCGGTGCGACGAGGAAGGCTCCGGCAACCTTGCGCGCAAGCGCAGGCTGGTCGAAGGTCCAACGCATGACGAGCGAAGTCCCGAGGCTGTGCGCAACCAGCACGATCGGGCGCGCACTCTGCGTGACGGCCTCCGACAGCCGGGCCGCCCACTCCGCATAGACAGGGTGGTCCCAATCGACCTGCTCCACCCGCCGAAAGCCCGGGAAAGCCTTCTCCCACGCGGTCTGCCAGTGCTCGTCGCCAGAGCCGCCGAAGCCGGGAAGCATGAATATCGCAAGCTCTTCGATGTCGCGCATGCCTGGCATTCGCTCAATCGGTCAGCGGTTTGGTGGATGGCAGATGTATATTCTACGCACACGTTCCCGCGAGAGCCGAATGCCATGACATCCTCGATGCTTGCCCTGTGGGTGCTGGCCGCCGCCCTGCTGTCCAATACTGCGGCCGCGCAGCCGTATCCCGCCAGGCCGATCCGCCTGATCGTTCCGGCAACCCCGGGAGGCGGGTCGGACGTGCCGTCGCGCATCGTCGCGCAAGCGCTGACCGACGATCTTGGCTGGCGCTTCGTCGTGGATAATCGCGGCGGGGCGAGCGGGCGCATCGGCGCGGAGATCGCGGCCAAGTCGCCGCCCGACGGCTACACGCTGCTCGTCGCCAACACCACCCCGAACGCGGTGGTCCAGGGCGCGGTCCCCAACCTCCCGTACGACACGCTGCGGGATTTCGCACCGGTGAGCCTCTTCGCGACGTCGGACTTCAACCTCGTCGTGCACCCCTCGGTGCCCGCGACAACAGTGAAGGAGCTGATCGCGCTCGCCCGGGCCAAGCCGGGGGAGCTGCGCTTCGGCTCCGTGGGCAACATTTCCGGCGCGCACGTGACGGGCGAGCTCTTCAAGCAGCTCGCCGGAATCAACATCGTGCACGTGCCCTACAAGGGCGCGGCCCCCGCCATGGTCGCGCTCCTTTCCGGCGAGATACAGATCTATTTCGGGAGTGGCCCCAGCGTCTCGCCGCACGCGAAGACTGGCAAGCTGCGCATGATCGCCACCACCGGCACGAAGCGCTCGCGGTTTTTCCCCGATCTGCCCACCGTCGGCGAGACGGTACCCGGACACGAGGGGAGGCTCTGGTACGGCATGGCCGCGCCCGCCGGCACCCCAAAGGAGATCATCGCGACGCTGAACAAAGCGATCGTCACGGCCGGCAGCTCGACCAAAGTGGTCGATCAGCTCGCCGCGGTCGGCATGGACTCGGTCAACGATTCACCGGCAGAGTTCGCCGCGTTCATCAAGGCCGAGATCGCGAAGTGGGGGAAGGTGGTAAAAACGTCCGGTACGCCGGTGGAGTAGCACGGGAGGCGTTCCGGACGCACGGCACCTGCGCAGGCAGCGCGCGGAAAGCGTTGCAGAGGTGCTAAAACAGCGAAGTGGACAGATGGGGATTTGGAACGGACGGACAATGGCCGATCGCGGCCAGGAGCGGTCGTTCAACAAAAATTGAGCCTAGCCCTCAAGGCCGGCGAATCGTTGATGCCGTGAAGAGCGCGATATAAACTATGCAGACGGCATGCCCGCCGACGATGGATGCTGGACATTGCAGATCGACGAGCCCTTAAGGGCACTAATCGTAGGTTATGACAGGGTGCTGTTTACTGGGCGGATGTAAACGTCCGGTAAACATCTAGCACTGCTTCGGCAGGTGCCGCTGAATTTGGGGGGGTTATATGCGAAAGTTCATTACCAGTCTTCTGATCCTTATCGGTTTCGGAGTCACAACTACCTACGCCGACACTGTCGTGTCAGGCCTCATGCAGCTGCCGTGCGGCAGCTATCCCGGTTTTATGCTACTCGAAGACGGAGCCGTGTTACGTGGCAGCGGAATCTGCACGGTCATCGGCGGTGTCGCGGGTGTGCGGAATTCGACTACCCGGCAGTACCGGTTCCGTGTTGAAGACCTGATGATCGACGGTGCACTTGCCAACGGCTACATAGGCATCGATTTCAGAAATGTGAGCCATAGTGTCGTAAAAAACGTTTGGATCATTCACGTGTTGACGGGGGTGTTCGTTTATAACCTGGCCCTCTACAATGCGTTTGAAAACGTCACCATCAGTCTCAGTCCGGACCCGGAATTTGCTGGCGGTATCGACGGCTACGAAATCATTCGAGGACCAGATTCTGGTGCGAACCAGACGACGATTATCGGCGGGGCGGTTGGTGGACCTGCCCCAATCGGTGTGTATCAGCGCGGGTCCGATTTCCTCACGATCATTGGTACGGCATTCGAAGGTGTGAAGACATGTTTCGATCAGCAGAACTTCGGTTTCTCGATGTTAGGTGTTCGGTGCGATACGCGTAAGTGAAGGAAGTTGCATTGCGCCTTTGAAGGGTTCTGACCAGAGTTCACTAGCTAGAACGCGCTCAGCGATATTGGAATAGACGTCATCGTTTCTAGGACTCGTAGCGATCGTCGATCGCCGCCGATTCCTCCGGCAGGTAGCGGTGCTTGCAGAACGGGCAGATGAGCTGCCGTCCCGCATGGCGCAGTGCCCACTCGACCACGAACGCCTTGATGCACTTCGGGCAGGTCGACCAGAAGAGTCTCATCGCTCATTTTCCTTTCATTTCCCTCATTGTCCTTTAACCGAGTCCAGCCATTCCTCCAGCTTCATCCGCTGGATGGCTTCCTCCGGCACGCGCAACCGCGTCGGGAAGGCGATGTGCGTGGGACGGGTGGCGTCGATGATCAATCTGCTCGAGCCCAGTCCCCGTGGGTCGGTCCCGGCACGCACGTTCTTGATGAGGTCGACGTCGCGGCGCGGGTCGACGTGGAAGTTGACCGCCCACAGCACGTCTTCTTCGTTGAAGACGTCGATGTCGTCGTCGACTACGACGACGACGTGAAGGTTCGGTACCTGTGCGATGGCCATGAGGGCGGCCTGCTTCGCCTGGCCTTCCACGGCTTTCTTGATGGAAATATAGGCGGTGAAACGGCCGCATGCCGATAGGGGCATGTGCACCGCGGCCACGTTGCCGAACTTCGACTGGACGTGGTTGTAGATCGCGCCCTCGCGCGCGATGCTGGCGAGCAGGATGTGGTCGCGGTGGCCCGAGAAAACATCCTGGAATACCGCGGTCTCGCGATGGGTGATCGCGGTCACCTCCATGTAGGGCGCGAGCTGCTGCGCCTGATACTGGCGGCTGATGTCGCCGAACGGGTTCACGATGGTGCGCTCGCCCGGAACGATCTCGCCTTCGATGATGATCTCGGCATCGGCCGGCACCAGGAAATCCTTCCCCCACGTCACCGACGGGACCAGGCGGACCGGCTCCTGGAGGAATCCTCCCGCCGTCGCGTACTCGTTGTCGCCCCACGGCGTATTGTTGAGCGTCCCGAGCCAGAAGCCGGGATGGTGCCCGAGGACGTTCACCACCGGACAGCGCTCGCCCCGCTGCTCCCACTCCCGGGTCATGCGGAGCATGTGGGGCGTGTGGATGGTGAAGCCGCCCTTCTGCGGTGTTTCGGGAAAGGTCTTGGTGAACGTGATGTTGTAGAAGTTCTCGCCTGGCGTGCGCGCGATCAGGCCCATCAGGAACACGGGCCCAAGGTCCATCTCGAAGTGGCGCACACCGGGGAACATCCACATGTCCGCGTGCTTCCCCTGGTAGACGTTGGCGTGCACCGGCGCCTCGGATACGACCACCGGCTCGCGCTTGCGGCCGACCATCTCGGCAAAGCGGATTCCGAGGTGCCGGCCCGCCTCGCTGCGCGGCAACCCGCACGCCTCGGCGCAGCGTTCCCGCGTGGCCCACAGGTTGGTGAGGATGGGAAACCTGGACGGCTCTCCGTGCAGGTTGAGTGGATTGTCGAACTGCACCGCCGGATACTCGCCGCGCCGATCGAGCTGCGCCAGCAGGCCCGTCACGTCGAAGTTCAGCGGATTCACGGTGCGGCTCACCGTCCGGAACTCGGCCGGGTCGTGACGAATCAGGTCGAGGTAGGTATCAAGGCTCTTGGGCGCGCTCGTGCTGGTTCGATTCATCGGCGTGGCCTTGGGTGAATCATGAACGTTAGAATGGGGACGCACACAATTCTGCCCCGATTCCCCTTGATAGGCCATATGCCCGGGAACCTGCTGAAAATCGTGTGCGTCCCGATGTTTTGCGCGGCGGCAGCCGCTTTCGCGCAGGACTATCCCACACGGACGATACGGCTCGTC
>DATFWO010000331.1:0-5898 GCA_035259205.1 Burkholderiales bacterium
GAGCGCCCCGTCCCACTCGGGTTGCGGCCAGGACGGTCGTCTGCTTCGTTGCCCGGCTTGACCATATCGACATATGGCCTGCGCCGTGCGCCTCGCATACGGTCCGTCCTGGCCACAACGCATCACGCGCCTATTATTGAGCTAGGTTCTAGTGCAAGCCGCAAGCCGCGGGTGACGTCCCGGCTACTCCCGGCGGTCCTTGAAGCTCTTCGTCGTGTCTTTTTCGTCGAGCTCGCCCAGCATATAGTTCGCCTCCAGCCACATCACATTGATGATCCCGAACGCGAGGGCGAAGCCGACACCGAGTATCCACGCGAAATACCACATGCGGATTTCCTCCTAATACATGGAATGGGGATGCTGCCGGATCTGTTCCACCGTCACCTTTCCGCGCATCACACGGTAGACCCACGCCGTATACGCGATGACGACCGGCAGCATCAGGACTACCACCCAGAACATGATATGCAGCGTCCGATGGCTCGACACGGCGTCCCACACGGTGAGGCTGCTTTGCGGGCTGCTGCTCGAGGGCATGATGAACGGAAACAGGGAAAAGCCGGCGGTGAGAACGATGCCGGCAACCGACAGCGCGCTCCCTACGAATGCCGCCAACTGCCGGTTGCGCGCCGAGAACAGGATTGCAAGCGCGGCGCCGCCGAACCCCAGCAGCGGGGCCGCGATCATCCACGGGTGCGCGGAGTAATTGCCCAGCCAGGCGCCCCCGCTCTTCTCCACGGCCTTCGCCAGCGGCATGAACGCGGAGTCCGCAGGGGGCATCGAGACGATGCGATAGCCTTCGATGCCGGTCGCAACCCAGATGCCGCCGACGGCGAACAGGACGATGACGGCAGTCGCGGCCGCCTTGAGAGCGGCCCGGGCGCGGGCGTAGATCTCGCCCTCGGTGCGTACGTGGAGGTATGCCGCGCCGTGCATGACCAGCATGGCGAGACTGAGCAGTCCGCAAAGCAGGCCGAACGGGTTCAACAGCGCAAAAAACGAGCCGGTGTAATAGACCTGCAGGGTCGGCTCGAAGTGAAAGGGCACGCCGAGAAGCAGATTGCCGAACGCAACGCCGAACACTACGGCGGGCACCGTGCCGCCGATGAAGAGCCCCCAGTCCCAGGCGCTGCGCCAGCGCGGGTCCTCCACCTTGCTGCGGAAGTCGATTCCCACCGGCCGGAAGAAGAGCGCAAACAGCGTGAGGATCAACGCGGCGTAGAAGCCGGAAAATGCCGTCGCGTAGACGAGAGGCCACGCCGCGAACGTCGCGCCGCCGGCGGTGATGAACCACACCTGATTGCCTTCCCAGGTAGCGCCGATCGAGTTGATGATGACGCGGCGCTCCTCGTCCGTCCGTCCGAGGAACGGCAGCAGAGTGCCCACCCCCAGGTCCCATCCGTCGGTCAGCGCGAAGCCGACGAGCAGCACGCCCACGAACAGCCACCAGATGACCTTGAGCGTCTCGTAATCGAGGATCATGCGGCAGCTCCCTTCTCCGCTGCTTCCAGCTCGTAGCGGCCGGTGCCAAGGCTGGAGGGGCCCAGCCTGATGTACTTGAGCAGGAGATAAACCTCGACGATGAGCAGCCCGCTGTAGAAGGCGACGAAGCCGGCGAGGCTGACGTATACATGCGACGCGGGTATGTTGGAGACGCTGAGAAAGGTGGGCAGAACTTCGGCGATAGTCCACGGCTGCCGGCCGTATTCGGCCACTATCCATCCCATCTCCACTGCGATCCATGGCAGCGGCATGCTCCAGAGCGCGATCCTGAGCAGCCAGCGCTGGGGCGCCAGGTCGCGCACGGCGAGAAAATAGAAGGCCGCGACGAAGATGAAGAGCATGATAAGGCCGCATCCCACCATGATGCGAAAAGCCCAGAACAACGGCGTGACTCGGGGAATCGTATCGGCCGCCGCCATCCGGATCTGCTCGGGCGTGGCGTCAACGACGTTCGGCGTGTACTTCTTCAACAGCAGCCCGTAGCCCAGGTCCTTCTTCCGCAGCTCGAACGTTCTGCGGGTGCCATCGCTCTTGTCGCCACCTCGCAGCTTTTGCAGGGCATCGTAGGCGACCATTCCGTTCTCGATGCGTGCCGCAGCCTCCTTCTTCAGATCCATGATCCCGGTGATCGGCGTGTCCGTGGAACGGGTGGCAATCAGGCCCAGCACCCACGGGATGCGCAGCGCGTAGTCGGTGCGCTCCTCCGCTTCGTTGGGGATGCCGAAAGCGGTGATCGCAGCGGGTGGCTGCTGCGTGTGCCACTCGGCCTCGATCGCCGCGAGCTTGACGCGCTGGACCTCTCCCACGGTGTAGCCGGATTCGTCCCCGAGCACGATTACCGAGCACACCGACGCGAGGCCGAAACCCGAGGCCACGGCAAACGAGCGGATGGCGAAGGCGACATCGCGCCCCTTGAGCAGGTACCAGGAGCTCACCCCGAGCACGAACATGGACGCCGTGACGTAGCCGGCCGCCACGGTATGCACGAATTTGGACTGGGCGACCGGGTTCAGGACGATCTCGGGCAGGCTCATCAGCTCCATGCGCATCGTTTCATAGTTGAATTCGGCGCCGATCGGATGCTGCATCCAGGCATTCGCGATCAGGATCCACAGCGCGGAGAGGTTGGAGCCGAGCGCAACCAGGAACGTCACCATGAGATGCCCGACGCGGGACAGGCGCTCCCAGCCGAAGAAGAAGATGCCGACGAAGGTGGACTCGAGGAAGAACGCCATGAGTCCCTCGATGGCGAGCGGCACGCCGAAAATATCGCCGACATAGTGCGAGTAGTAGGCCCAATTCGTGCCGAACTGAAACTCGAGCGTGATGCCGGTTGTCACCCCCATCGCGAAATTGATGCCGAAGAGCTTGCCCCAGAACTGCGTCATGTCCTTATAGATGGCGCGCCCGGTCATCACGTAGACCGATTCCATGATGACGAGTATCCACGACAGGCCCAGCGTGAGCGGAACGAACAGGAAATGGTAGAGCGCCGTTACCGCGAACTGCAGGCGCGAGACGTTAACGAGTTCCAGATCGGGCAGCACGTTCGGTCTCCTGTGGTTGAGTGGCCTGCGGCGGCGGCTGGAGCAGCGAGCGGGCGACGCCGCCGGCGTCCAGGTTGCGGCCGGAGGGACTCGAGAAGAAAGCGAGCCAGATCACGCACAGCGCCAGCGCCTTGACGACCAGGACAATGGTAATTTCCTTGGCGAGCGAGAGCCGGCGCTGCGGAGAACGGGTATCATGACGTCTCACGCAGTGCTCCTATCCGCCGCTCAGGGCGCACACGATCATGACTTCGTCGGCCATTGTCAGCGGGACGGCGAGATCCGTGATCCGGTCTCGGTTCACGAAGATCTTGATGTGGCGGCGGATCTCATCCTGCTCGTTGATGATGCGGCGTATGCCGGGATAAGTCCGGTCGAGATCGGCCAGCACTTCCGCAACGCTGTCGCCCGCGGCCTCCACCGTGGTCGCTTCGCCAGTGTAGCTGGAAAGCGGCGAAGGGACGTAGACCTTACAGATGCCTTGCATCGCGCGGATCGACGATTATGGAATGCATCTTCGGGCCGTCAGGCGTGCCGTCCCCCGGCCCGCCCGTCCAGCGAGTGCGCATCGGATGCTCGTTGAATCCGGAGACGCCTTCCCAGGTCTCACCGCCGTCCGCCGACCGGAACAGGCCTTGCGGCGAAGTGCCGGCGTACGAGACGTCCCTTTCCGATTCGTGCCCTGGTGTCAGCCAGAACACGTGGTCGACCGCGCGCCCGGTTTCGGGAGCTTGTGCCTTGGGAAAGGCAGGCGGTCGACTGGCTTCCTTCCAGGTCTTGCCGAAGTCGAGCGTGCGGAATATCGTCGGCCCGAGATGGCCAGTGCGTGCAGCGATCAACAGGGTGCGGCGATCGCGCGGATCGAGCACCGCGTGGTGGACGGTGTTGCCCAGGAAGTGGGGCCCTGCGAGCTTCCAGGAGCGGCGGTCGGGCGTGCCGTGCAGGAAGAAGAAGCCCTTGCGCGTGCCTATCAGCAGGTGCGGGCGGGAGGCGACGACTCGGGAAGATCGGCGACGTCTGGATTGACTGCGCTTCGGCATGGATTTACCGAGGGGTATAGACGCCGAGGATTCTACGCCAAGGCTGCAGGAGGGCCGCGGCGCCGTGCGCCCCGAGGATGATCCGTAAGCGATTGGAACGCAGCGGAAATTTCGGCAGTCATAGCCCTTGAAAACCGTGCCGGTCTTCCCAATATGCACTCTTAGTCAACCACTTATGGTTTAGCGGCCCGATATGCGCTTCGATAAATTTACGACTCGCTTCCAGCAGGCGTTCGCCGATGCCCAGAGTATGGCTGTCGGTGGAGACAATCCGTACATAGAGCCGCAGCACCTGCTTGCGGCGCTGCTCAATCAGCAGGATGGCGGCACGGACTCGCTCTTGTCGCGAGCGGGAGTGAACGTGGCCGGCCTGCGCACCACACTCAAGCAAGCTATCGACCGGTTGCCGAAGGTCGAGGGCACGGGCGGCGAAGTGAACGTTTCGCGCGAGCTCGCGAACCTGCTCAACGTGACCGACAAGGAAGCCCAGAGGCGCGGCGACCAGTTCATTCCTTCGGAGTTGTTCCTGCTGGCTTTGACCCAGGACAAGGGCGAAACGGGGAAACTGTTCAAGCAGCATGGCGCGACCCGCCAGGCGCTGGAGCAGACGATCAATTCGGTGCGCGGCGGCGAAACCGTGCAAAGCGCGGAATCCGAGGGGCAGCGCGAAGCGCTGAAGAAGTACACCCTGGATCTTACCGAGCGCGCCCGCGGCGGCAAGCTCGACCCGGTGATCGGCCGCGACGACGAGATCAGGCGCGTCATCCAGATTCTCCAGCGCCGGACCAAGAACAATCCGGTGCTCATCGGCGAGCCCGGCGTGGGCAAGACGGCGATCGTCGAAGGCCTGGCCCAGCGCATCGTCAACAGCGAAGTGCCGGAAACGCTGAAAAACAAGCGCGTGCTGGCGCTCGACATGGCCGCGCTGCTCGCGGGAGCCAAGTATCGCGGTGAATTCGAGGAGCGCCTGAAAGCGGTATTGAAGGAGATCTCGCACGATGCCGGACAGACCATCGTTTTCATCGACGAGCTTCATACCATGGTCGGCGCCGGCAAGGCGGAAGGCGCGATCGACGCCGGCAACATGCTGAAGCCCGCCCTCGCGCGCGGGGAGCTGCACTGCGTCGGCGCGACCACCCTCGACGAGTACCGCAAGTACATCGAGAAGGACGCGGCCCTTGAGCGCCGCTTCCAGAAGGTGCTGGTGGACGAGCCCACCGTCGAGGACACCATCGCCATCCTGCGCGGGCTCAAGGAAAAATACGAGGTCCACCATGGCGTCGTCATCACCGACCCGGCGATCGTCGCGGCCGGGGAATTGTCGCACCGCTACATCACCGACCGCTTTCTGCCGGACAAAGCCATCGACCTCGTCGACGAAGCGGCTTCGCGCATCAAGATGGAGATCGATTCCAAGCCCGAGGAGATGGACCGGCTCGACCGGCGCATCATCCAGTTGAAGATCGAACGCGAGGCCGTCAAGAAGGAGAAGGACGAAGCGTCTCGCAGGCGCCTCGCGCTCATCGAATCGGAAATCGGAGCGCTTGAGCGCGAATATGCTGACCTGGAGGAAATCTGGAAGGCGGAAAAGGCCGACGTTCAGGGCAGCGCGCACATCAAGGAAGAGATCGACAAGGTGCGCGCCGAGATCGTTCAGCTCCAGCGGCAGGGCAAGTTCGACAAGGTCGCGGAGCTTCAGTACGGGAAGCTGCCGCAGCTGGAAGCGCAATTGAAGCACACCGACAAGCCCAAGGCGGGGAAGCCGAGGTTGCTGCGCACCGAGGTGGGTGCGGAAGAGATCGCCGAAG
>DATFWO010000332.1:0-23870 GCA_035259205.1 Burkholderiales bacterium
GAGCGCCCCGTCCCACTCGGGTTGCGGCCAGGACGGTCGTCTGCTTCGTTGCCCGGCTTGACCATATCGACATATGGCCTGCGCCGTGCGCCTCGCATACGGTCCGTCCTGGCCACAACGCATCACGCGCCTATTATTGAGATAGGTTCTAGTTCTTCTCCCGCTCTATCGATCTCCCGTTCTCCGAGAGAAAGACAGCCCAGTCACCAGTCACGAGTCACCAGCCACGCATCATCAGTCACGCGTCATCAGGCCTTCATTTTCTTCAGTGCGTCTTGCAGGTCCGCTTCCTTAATGCGCAGGTCGAGAAACGTAAGGTACGATTGGTAGTCCCGCTGAAAGTATCTACCGCCGCCCTTGACTATTCCGGATTCGAAATCGCCGGACGGAATAGGCCTGTGTTCCATGGACGGTGGAGAACGCCCCTCGATTGGAGCGTTGCGGACAAGGTGGGCGGCCAGGTAGTTCAACCGCTCCTCGAGCGTCGCTTCCTTGTCGGCCATCGCTCTCCACTTCGTCCCGGCGAGCTCGTCGTACATTATTCGCGACGCTTCATCCAGCGGTATCCATTTCTCGTTGTGGTGGACGACAAATCTGTCTTGCAGATGCCCGGCAACCTTCGGCGCATTGGACGCCCTGGCGCGAGGCGCCCGCGCGCAGACCCCATTCGCTATGGATAGCAGCACTTTAGGAATGCGCATAGGAGCCCTCCCGTAGGGTCCATAATATGCCGACGGAGGAAGGATCGGTTAGGACCGGTTCCACTGTTCCCGGGAATTTTCCGTATCTACTGCCAAAAAATACCGAAAGGAGACCTTCATGCGCCGCCTGGTTGATCTCATGCTGTCTCTGACGTTGTGTGTCCTTGCACTGGCCGCAACGACCGTCCACAGTCAGACGAAGAACCCCCTGATGGGGGCCTGGAAGGTTACGGAGATCGCCAATCCGGACGGCCCGCCGCTTACCAGTCCGCAAGCCGGGCTGTACCTCTTCACGGAAAAGCACTACAGCGCCGTCCGGCTGAACGGCTCCAAGCCGCTCCCATCCTATCCCTCGAACGATGTCGCCACCGACGCCGACAAGGTCGCCGTGTTCAACATGCTGTACATGAATACCGGCAGCTACACCGTCAGCGGCAATAAGCTCACCCTGAGCCCCACGGTTGCCAAGAGCGCGTTTGCCATGGAGCCGGGCCGCACCCTGGAGTACGAGTTCACGGTCAAGGGCGACACGCTGACGTTGGTACAGAAGCCGAAGGGCCCCGGCCTCAAGTTCGTCCGCGTCGAGTAGCAGCCAGCGATGCCCCTCGTTCGCATCGATCTCCTGGAAGGCCGCCTGGATTCGGAAGTCGCCGCCATCGGCAACGCCGTCCATCGGGCCATGGTGGAGTGTCTCGGCGTGCCCGAGAGAGATCACTTCCAGGTGATCACGGAGCATGCGCCCGGACGGCTCGTCTACGACAGCAACTATCTCGAGGTCAAGCGCACCGACGGCGTCATGATCGTGCAGGTGTTCCTGAGCGCAGGCAGGACCACCGAGCAGAAGCGCGCATTCTACGGCCAGGCCGCCAAACTCCTGGCGCGCGATGCGAACGTGCGGCCCGAGGACGTCACGATTGCCCTGGTCGAAAACAGCCGCGAAGACTGGTCGTTCGGCAACGGCATCGCCCAGTACGTCGAGCTGCCGAAGGAGCGGTGGAAGTGACGATAGCCGTGGGTGTGTCAAGGCGGGAACCCTCGAGCGCGGAGCGCGATGGAGCAGGCTTCCTCTCCCGATCTCCCGACCTCCCGCGCTGCCGGAAAATCGAGTGTGAAATGGGAATTGCCGTAGTTGCGCGACTCGCTGCGGCTGCAGCGGCGCTCGGCATGGCGCTCGCAGGAAATGCCTGCGCGCAAAGCTATCCGGGCAAGCCGGTACGTATCGTCGTCCCCTATCCGCCCGGCGGCGGTAACGATCTCCTGGCGCGGCTGATCGGGCAGAAGCTCATCGAGAAGTGGGGGCAGAAGGTCGTGGTGGACAACCGCCCGGGGGCGAGTGGCATGATAGGGGCCGACGTCGTCGCCAAGAGCGCCGCCGACGGGTACACCATCCTTGTTTGCGCGTCGCCCGAAGCTGCGCTGAACGTCACGCTCTATCCCAAACTGGCTTACGACCCGGTTCGCGACTTCGCTACCATCACCCAGCTCGCGGTCTCGCCCATCGTGTTGATCGTGCATCCATCGTTGCCCACTCGAAGCGTGCAGGAATACATCGCGCTTGCGAAAAAGCGGCCGGCGGAAATCAGTTACTCATCCGTGGGCGCCGGCAGCCCCCACCACATCTCCGGCGAGTGGATGAAACTGCTGGCGGGCATCGACATCACCCACGTTTCGTACAAGGGCGGGGGCCCCCAACTCGTGGATCTCATGGGAGGGCACGTGCAGAGCGGATTCGTTGCGTTGCCGGTGGTCGCGCCGTACCTGAATTCCGGCAAAGTGCGTCCGCTCGCGGTCACGACGGTCCGGCGCTCGCCGGTGATTCAGCACGTGCCGACTCTTGCCGAATCCGGGCTCGCGGGATTCGATGTAAGCCAGTGGTACGGCATGACTGTGCCTGCGGGAACTCCCGGTGATATCACGGCCAGGCTGCATGGCGACGTGATCGAGGTACTCCGGCTGCCGGATATCCGGGCGCGCATGATCGATCTCGGCGCCGAGCCCGTCGGCAGCACTCCAGCCGAGTTTGGAGAGCACATCAGGTCGGAGATCGCCAAGTACAGAAAGATTGTTGCGGCAACGAAAATTACGGTCAACTGATCCCACCAGTCACTCCTTCCTGGAAGGAAAAAAATGTCATCGCTCGACGTCCGCAATTCCGGCCTGCACGACCTCATCGCCCCCGATACCCCGATCGAGCGGGTCGCCGGCGGGCTCTGGTTCACCGAGGGGCCCGTGTGGCGGGGCGGCGCCTTGCTCTTCAGCGATATTCCGAACAATCGCATCGTGCGCTGGCGGCGCCTGGCGGAGGGGCCCGAGCTCACCACGTATGCCACGGGACATTCGAACGGTCTCACGCTGGATCGCCAGGGCCGCGTGCTGGCGGCCGAGCACGGCGGGCGGCGCGTGACGCGCGTAGCCGACGGCGGCGCGCGCACGGTGCTGGCGGAGCAGTTCCAGGGCAAGCGGCTCAACAGCCCGAACGACATCGTGGTGAAATCCGACGGCTCGATCTATTTCACCGACCCGCCCTACGCCGTGCAGCCGAGCACTCCGGGCATGGCGCGTCCCGAAGGCTGGTGGAAGGCCCCCATTCCGGGGAAGGAGCAACCGTGCCACGGCGTATATCGCCTCGCCCCCGACGGCAAAATGCAACTCGTAGCCGAAGACTTCGCGCTGCCGAACGGCCTCGCATTCTCGCCAGACGAATCCGTCCTGTATATCGACGACTCGGCCCACAAGCATATCCGCGCCTTCGCCGTGCGCGCGGACGGCGGCTTGACGAACGGTCGGATCCTGCTCGACATGGCTTCGAATGACCCCGGCGTGCCCGACGGCATGAAGGTCGACGTCGAGGGCAACGTGTTTTGCACGGGTCCCGGAGGCGTCTGGGTGTGCCGAGCCGACGGGACCCTGCTAGGGCGCATCATCCTGCCGGAACTACCAGCCAACCTGGCCTGGGGCGAGGACGGCACCGTACTGTTCTTTACGGCACGCACCAGCGTCTACCGGATGCAGACCAGAACGCGCGGCGCGCTGCTGGGATAGATACCGGGAGAGCGGGAGGACAAAAGCCGGGAGGGCGGGAGCGCGGGAGAGCAAAGGGCCCCAGGAAACAGGGGAGCTTTTTCTCCCGATTTCCCGCCCTCCCGCTCTCCCGAAGAGATAAGAGGTTACGAGTTCATCAGTCACGTACTATCCACGAGTCGCCAGGCACGAACCACCGGACGAAAGAGTCACGGAGACATCAATGCCATTGGTCGAGTACAGGCAGGAAGAGAGTATCGCATACATCACGTTGAACCGGCCGGAGAAGCTCAACGCGTTCTCCGACGAAGTCGGCGTTGCATTTTGCGATGCGCTCTACCGGTTCAACGACGACGCCGAGGCCCGGGTCGGGATCATTTCCGGCAATGGCCGGGCGTTCTGCAGCGGCGCGGATGTGAGGCAGCGCCAGATGCGCGCCAGGGAGGAAATGGAAAAACTGGGCAGCCCCGCGGGGCGCGGTGCCAACTTCCGCGAGCCGTTCTTCCGCTCGGCCAATGCGAAGCCGATCGTAGCCGCGGTGCACGGTTACGTATACGGTCTCGGCGTGCGCATCGCGCTCTACGCCGATCTGCTGGTCGCAGCGCGCGACGCCAGGTTCCAGATCACGGAGACGCCCCGCGGGCTGGACAGCACGCCCTTCTGGATGATGATCGCGAATCAAGGCGCGGGTGCATTTGCGACCGAAGTCGCTCTCACCGGCCGCACCTGGACGGCGGAAGAAGCCGCAGCGCATGGAATGCTCACCCGTCTCTGCGAGCCGGGCGAACACGTCAAGATTGCGCAGGAGCTCGCGCGGAAAATCCTCGAGAATCCGCCGCTCGCCGTGCGGGCCGTCGTCGCCGCACGGCGCTCCATGCTCCACGAGATCGACGTGAAGGCTCACGCGGTCGGGCCGCGCGGATTACATCTCACGGAGGATTTCCGCGAAAGCGCCGCTGCGTTCCTGGAAAAGCGCAAGCCGGTCTATCACGGGCGGTGACCAAAGAACGGGAGAGCGGGAGGACGGAAGATCGGGAGAGCGGGAGAAAATACCTACACGCTCTTTCTCCCGATCGTCCGGATGTAGTCACTCCGTATCAGTCACGAGGCACCAGTCACCAGTCACCAGTCACGAGTTACAGGTCTACTGCGGCTGCAGCCCGATCTGTTTCACCAGCTTTCCGTACATCACGGCTTCTTTCTTGATCAGTGCGACGAGCTCCTCCGGCGTCGAACCCACGGCGTCGAGGCCTTGCGAGCTGAAGCGTTCCTGAACATCCGGCTGCTTGATGATCCTGATCAGCTCCTGAGAGAGCTTCGCGACAATGGGCTTGGGTGTCCTGGCGGGGACCAGCACGCTGTGCCAGGTGATGTTCTCGTAGCCCGGTAAGGTATCCGCGATGGGCGGCACATCCGGCAGGGCGGGGCTGCGCTTCGGCCCCGTTATCCCGATCGCCCGCAGCTTGCCCGCCTTGACCTGCGTTATTGCGATCAGCGGGCTGATGATGAACATCTGCACTTCCCCGCTCATGACCGCCGTGAGCGCCTGGCCCGTCCCCTTGTAGTTCACGGCGGTCGTCTTGATGCCCGCCATGTAATTGAACTGTTCCGCTGCCAGTAGGTTGTTGGTCCCGGTCGCCGCGAAATTGAGCTGCCCCGGCTTGGCTTTGGCGAGGGCGATGAACTCCGACACCGATTTCGCCGGGACCGACGGCGGAACCACCATGTAGTATGCGCCGGACGTGACCTGCGTGATGGGCTGAAAATCGCGCTGAGCATCGTACGGCAGCTTGAGGTACACGAACGGATTGATCGTGAGCCCGGAGCCATTGGCGAGTATCAGGGTGTAGCCGTCCGGCACCGCCTTGGCAACCAGCTCGAATCCGAGCAGTCCGCCCGCGCTGCCCCGATTGTCGATGATGACCGACTGGCCCCAGGTTTCGGACATCTTCTGACCGAGCATCCGCGACAGCACGTCGCTCGGGCCGCCGGCCACAAACGGCACGATGAAGCGGATCGGCCGACTCGGATAGTCGGCCGCGCTGTCCGCAGCCGGGACGCCAGCTGCGGCGCAGAACAATAGCGGAGCCAGGAACAGACGAGCTGCGAGCTTCATTAATTCCTCCTCGTGCACGCTCTCTTCTCGAAAGAGCCGTTGAGCCATATTATGGCATCATGCCCAAGCGAAGGCTGGGAGAGCGAGAGGTCGGGAGAACGGGAGATCGAAAAGCCCGCAGGCCGGGAGAGAGGCAATCGGGAGGACGAACGCCGCTAGATCGTTTCCCCCACTTGTGTATCTCGCTCTCCCGAGAACAGTCACGACACACCACTCACGTTTGATCAGGAATTATTAGTCACGAGCTATCAGTCACGCCCCATGAAAGGAGATTGCGATGCTCTTTGCCATATCGCGTGTAGCCGCGCCAGACTTCGCCGAGAAACGCGAGAAAGGCCTGCAGCCCCACGTCGAATATCTGAAAAGCCAGAGAAACATCTTGGTGATTTCCGGCGCTACGACGAGCGACGACGGCAGGAGCTACGTCGGCAGCCTGTTGATCGTCAACGTGAAGAGCCGCACCGAGGCCCAGGCGTTTGTGGACGGTGACCCGTTTACGAAGGCCGGCATGTTCACGAGCGTGACGATTACGCGCATGAACAAGGGGCAGTTCAATCCCCACGCAGCCGAAGGTGCGTGAGTTCAAAGCAGGAGAGTGACAGGCGGGCAGACTCTCCCGCAAGGGAAGGAGGGAGGAATCATGTCCAAGATTCTGATCGTGGACGATTCGGCGACCATCCGGGCGGCGCTCACCGCAGCGGTGCGCTCGATGAAGCACGAGCCCATCGTTGCGGAAACCGGTGAACAGGGCGTCGAGATGTTCATCACCGAACGGCCGGGAGTGATACTGCTCGACGTCAAAATGCCGGGCATCGACGGCTACGAGGCTGCCCGGCGCATCCGGGCGCTGCAGCCGGACGAATGGATCCCCATCATCTTTCTCTCGGCCGGCGATTACGATCAGGATCTCGAGCGCGCGATCGAGTGCGGCGGCGACGACTACCTGATGAAGCCGGTGAGTCCGGTGGTGTTGAGCGCGAAGATCCGGGCGCTGCAGCGCCTGGACGACATGCGTCGCAAGCAGGTCGAACTATCGGCCCAGTTGACGGCGGCAAACCGGCAGCTGCAAGCCCTCGCCAATCAGGATAGCCTTACCGGCATCGCGAACCGGCGATCGTTCGATTTTCTCATCACGCAGCACTTCGCGCAGGCTGCACGCCAACGCACGGCGCTATCCGTAGTGCTTTGCGACGTGGACCACTTCAAGGCCTACAACGACCGCTACGGCCACGTCGCAGGGGACGAATGCCTGCGGCGAATCGGATCCGTGCTGGCTTCGACCTGCAGGCGCAGCACGGACTTCGCCGCGCGCTATGGAGGCGAGGAATTCGCGGTCCTGCTGCCGGATACGCCGAGCGAGGGCGCGCTGGAGATGATTGAGACCGCCCGGCGCGAAGTCGCCGGGCTCGCGATTCCCCACGAGCTGTCGCCGACGGGGAACATCGTCACCTTCAGCGCTGGAATCGCCACCTATGTGAACGGTCGCGACGATGCGCCGGCGCAGCTCATCGCGCGCGCCGACAATGCGCTCTACCGGGCGAAGGACCTCGGCCGCAACCGTTGCATCTGTGCGTAGCAGCCTGCCGGCTTTTCGATCTCCCGCTCTCCCGGTTTTCGGGTTACGCCGCAAGCGCGAGCGCACCGTCGCGCAGTATCTTGGCGTCGTCGAGCGCTTTGCCGATCCTGCCGATCTCGGCCTGAGTAAGCTTCACCAGCGGGGGACGCACCGCCGCGCAGGGAATGCGCCCGAGTATGACCAGTGCTTCCTTCATCCGGTTGTGCATGTCGGCGAACGGATCGGCATAGAACGCCTTCGCGACGGGATAGATCCTGTCGTTCAACTGCCTGGCGCGCGCCATATCGCCGCCCCGTACTGCCTGCCACAGCGCCGCCTGGAGGTCGGCGACGACGCTGCCGGCGCCGGAGAGCAGCCCGTTGCAGCCGAGCACGAGCGAGCTGAACAGCCACGAGCTGTGGGTCGTCAGCACGTTCACGGGACGCGGCAGGCCCTGCAGCAGCCTGATCTGCCGCTCGTGCTGCACGACGTTGTTGCACCAGTCCTTGATGGCCCGGATGGCAGGGACCTCGTCCACCATCCTGAGCACGGTGTCGACCGGATAGCCGAGGCCACCGGCGAGCGGGTACTGGAAACAGATGATCGGCAAGTCCGACGCGTCCGCTATGGTCTTGAAATGAGCGATCGCCATCTCTGGCCGGGAATGCGAACCCAGCCCGAGCGGGTTCGGCGGGAAGACCAGCAGGCACGACGCGCCGCCGCGCTGGGCCATGCGCGCGATGCGCGCGGCCTCGAGGCTGCCGTCCGCGTAAACGCCATGGACGACGGGGATCCGGTCCCCGACCTCGTCCATGGTCAACGCGAGCACTCTTTCCTGCTCCTCGAACGTGCAGGAAGCCACTTCGCTGGCATGAGCGTTGATGGTGATGGCCGAGAGGCGCTGCACCGCGGTGACGTCCCGAAGATGCTTTCGGTACGACGGCTCATCGATGCTGAGATCGGGATGAAAAGGCAGCAAGCAGGCAGGTATCACGCCTGCCGGCTCGTAGGGTTTGGCTGTCGACATGTCTGGCCCTTCGCGACTTGTGCTTCTAGTATGCTCTGCCCCTGCGCTCAAATCCACCTATAATCAACGAAACGTACGGCATTCAGGGGGCTACATGACCTCGCGTATCCGTTCCGCTTTTCGTCGCGCCTCGGCTTTGTTGTTCGTCGCCGCCGCAATCCCTTCCATCGCGTTCGCCCAGACCGATGCCTTGCGCGCGCCGCTGCCCACTGCGGTCAAGGTGAAGCAAGGCATGCTCAATGTGCCCGCGCTCTCGCCCTTGTGGCTGCTGCCCGAGTACGCGGCGAAGCACAACGTCCACGTCGAGACAGTGATGTTCCAGCGCTTCGCCGACGCGCGCACCGCGCTCGCCTCGGGCGACATCCAGCTCACCGCGTTCGGGCCGCAGGACATTTCGCTCGCGCTCGGCCAGAGCACGAAGTCGCTCATCGGCGTAGCCGGAGTGGGGTCGGGGAACGACTGCCTCGTCGTGCGCAAGGCCGAGGACATCAAGGACTGGAAGTCCGTCTCCGACAAGCGCATCGGCGTCGGGGCCGGTTCCATCTCGTGGCTCAAGTTCGCGGCGTCAGTGCAGGAGAACGGGCTCGACTACGGCAAGCTGAAGATCGTGAACATCGTGGGCGGTGGCGGCAACTATCTCAAATCGCTGCAGAGCAAGGAGATCGACATGGCCGTCGTGTGGCAGCCGTTCTGCGCGCAGGCGATCGTCGAAGGTTTCGGCGCGTACCCCGCTATCGATCACAACCGCTCAAAGACCGTGGGCGGGCTCATCTCCGTCCTCGCCGTAAACCGCGGCTTCATGGACCAGAATCGCGAAGCGGTGCAGCGACTCGTCGTGGCGTACCTCGACGTGCTGGACTACGCCAAGGCGAATCCTCAGCGCTGGGCGAAGATCTACGCCGAGAAGGCGGGGTTGCCGGAGAACGTCGCAGAGGAGTCGATCCGCATCACGCGGCTCGATGCGACGCTGCCGCTCGAGTCGATCAAGCGGATCTCGAAATTCCTGTCCGACAACGGCGTGATCACCCGGGACGTGTCGGGCGAGGTCGCTCAACACTACACCTACGATTTCCTGTCAAAGGCGACCGGCAAGCCTGCTGCGCAGCTCGGCCTCAACCAGTAAGGGACGGCCGGCCGCGGGGACTCGACCGGAAAGAGGCGCGCGATGGCGAATGGTGCGCGCGCGTCCTGGTTCCCGCCGTGGTTCCTCATCCTCCCGGCCGCGCTGCTCGCGCTCTGGCACGTAGCCGTCGAGTATCGCTGGGTCACCGAGGGGCTCATTCCTTCGCCTTCTCAAGTTCTCCGCGCGTGGCACACGTGGATCTTCGGCGCCTCGAAAATGACCCTGTCGCCCTATTCGGGGACATGGCTGGCCAATGTGGCGTATTCGACGCGGCGCGTCCTGGAGGGCTTCGGCCTCGCGGCGCTGGTTGCGATCCCGCTCGGGCTGATGATAGGATGGAATCGCCTCGTCGCGCGCGTGGTCGATCCCACGATCCAGCTGCTCCGGCCCGTGCCGATCACCGCGTGGTTGCCGTTCGCCATCGCGGTATTCGGGATCTACGATGCGAGCGCGCTCTTTCTCATCGGCCTGGGCGCCTTCTATCCGATCGTCGTGAACACGACGCACGGCGTGCGCGACACCAATCTGCTGCTGCTGCGCGCTGCGGGCATGATGGGGGCGGGTCCGGGAACGGTGCTGGCGAAGGTGGTATTCCCTTCCGCGTTGCCGTCGATATTCACCGGGCTGCGTCTGGGAATAGGCGTCGCCTGGACGGCGGTCATCGTCGCCGAAATGATCGCCGTGAAGTCCGGTCTCGGATACGTGCTGTGGGACGCATACTATGTCGGCCGCATGGATATCTGCGTCGCGACCATGATCTCGGTGGGCTTCCTCGGCTTTCTCTCCGACCGCGTCATCGTCTACGCATCCCGCCTGGTGCTGCGCTGGCGCACCCTGGAGGCGCACGCATGAGCGCTGAGCCGGCGCAGGGCGCGGTCGAGCTGCGCGACGTGTGGAAGGAATTCGCCAAGGGCGCGGCCCGCATCGAAGCGCTGCAGGCGATCGACCTCTCGATTGCGCCCCGGTCTTTTACCGCGATCCTCGGCCCGTCGGGTTGCGGCAAGTCCACGCTGTTGAACATGGTGGCCGGATTCGACGCGCCTACCCGCGGCCAGGTGCTCGCGAATCGCGTGCCCGTGGCCGCGCCCTCGCCGAAGCGCGCCGTCGTGTTCCAGGAGCCGGCCCTCTTTCCCTGGTTCTCGGTCTACGAGAACGTCGTTTTCGGCCCGAAGACGCAGCGCAAGCCGGCCGCGGAATACCGGCCGCGCGCCGAGCAGATTCTGGAGCAGGTGGGCCTGAAGGGATTCGCCTCGCACTACCCGGCCGAGCTGTCCGGTGGAATGAAGCAACGCGTCGGCATCGCGCGGGTTCTGGTGATGGAGCCCGAGGTGCTGCTGATGGACGAGCCGTTCGGCAGCCTGGACGCCCAGACGCGCACCCTCATGCAGGAGTTGCTGCTTTCGGTGTGGGAGCGCCATCACCAGACGGTCCTCTTCATCACGCACGACATCGAGGAAGCATTGCTGCTTGCCGATTCCGTCTGCGTCATGACTGCCCGGCCCGGTCGCATCAAGAGGCGCATCCCCGTCGAGCTCGCGCGGCCGCGCACGATCGAAGTCACCACCTCTCCCGTGTTCAATGAGCTGAAGCGCGAAGTGCTCGCGCTGATCCGGGAGGAGACCGTGCGCGCCGACGCCGACCGGGCGCTCGCCTAGCGCGACTTCCGCGTCGACGCGTTTGCGCGCTCCGATGACGTATCATTCCGCTTCCGGATTCCAGAACCTAGCGACCGCACCTCGAGGAAGAGCCATGATTCGAACTGCCATCGTCGGGCTGGGCTGGTGGGGAAAAACGATCGTCGACGGCGTGCACGGCAAGAGCGACCGGCTCGCGTTCGTCGCGGCCCATTCGCGCACGCGCGCCAGGGCAGAAGAGTATTGCCGCGAGAAGAAGATCGAGCTGCGCGAGAGCCTGGACGACATCCTGAAGGACCCGAAGATCGACGCCGTCGTCTACACGACGCCGCACAGCAGGCACGAGGAGCATGTGAAGCGTGCGGCGCAGGCGGGCAAGCACGTCTATGTGGAGAAGCCCTTCACGCTCACTGCGGCAAGCGCCAGGAGTGCGATCGAAGCGGTCAGAAAGGCGGGAGTCGTGCTGGGCATCGACTATCAGCGCCGCTTCCATCCTTCGTTCGGCGAGATCCGCGCGCGCGTGAGGGACGGCCGCGTGGGAACGATATCCGTCTGCGTTGCTGAAGCCACGGCGCCGATCGGCCTGTTCCTGCCTGGGGATTCGTGGCGGGCGGACACCGGGGAAGCTCCGCTCGGCCCGCTGACGGCGCTGGGCGTGCATCTCGTCGACGGCGCGATCGACCTGTGCGGCGAGATCGGCGAAGTGTATTGCGTCAACACGCGCCGCGCCGCACCGCTTGTCGACGACACGAACTGCATCATGGCCACGCACAGAAGCGGCGCGATCTCCAGCTTGCTGAGCTCGCAGGCAACCGCCGGGGACTATCGGTTCGCGGTGTACGGCTCCCGCGGTCTTGCCGAGACCGAGCGCAATCTCGACGCATTCCGCTTTACCGCAGCGCCCGATCGGCCGGGCGCGCCCGTTCCGCCGCCGGAGGTGATCGAGCACAAGGGTATCAATCCGGTGAAGGTCGGTCTGGAGGCGTTTGCAGACGCGATCGGCGGCGGCCCGCCGTTTCCGATTACCCACGACCAGATCGTGCACGGGGTCGCTGTCTTCGAAGCGATACTGCAGTCGGTGAAGACCGGCGGTCCGGTCAAGGTCGGCTGAGGAATGGGAACGTCCGCAGGCAACTCGCGGGTGGCGCAATATTTCTTCGAAGACTTCCAGCCGGGGCAGCGCTTTCCCGGCACGCCGCGCACGCTCGACGAAGCGGCCTTCCGCTTGTTCGCGCAGATGACGGGCGACGCGCACCCGCTGCACTACGACCCGGAATACGCGAAGGCTACGCGGTTCGGCGCCCCTCTGGCTCACGGGCTGCTGCTGATGGCGCTGACTGCGCTCGGCGCAGGCTCGCTGTCGCCGCACGTGGAAGACTCGATGATCGCCTTCCTCGACCAAAGCGGACGCTTCGTGAAGCCGGTGCTGCTCGGCGAGACCGTCACGCCCGAGCTGGAGGTCGCTGAAACCCGGCTCTCAAGGGGTGGCACGACCGGCATAGTGAAGTTCGCCGCGCGCCTGGTGAATCAGCGCGGAGAAACGGTGCTCGAGGGCCAGCACACCTATCTCATCAAGCGGAAGCGGGCATAGGGAAGCCTAGAATACCGGTTTCATGAGTCTAGCCATTGCGAATATGGGGCTGAGCGTCGCGTTGACGTATCACGGCCGTTTTGTCCGTATCGCAGCGAGCGTCCTTCTGATCGCGGTGTTCGTCGGCGGGCAGCTCTCGCACGCGGCCGGGCCTCCCGGGGCTGGCAGCACGGTGAATCGGCTGGTCGATGTCTCGGGGATGGCCTATGCCACGCGACAGATCCTGCCCAGTATCCTGAGCGGCATGGATGAGCCGCTGGACGGCGTTCCCGTCGAGATGCGCGCTGGCCTGCGCGACGCGGCGACCCAGGCGTTTCAGCCCGACCCGATCATCGAACGGATAACGGCTCGCCTGGGCGCCACGCTTACCGCGCGCCAGCTCGATGATGCGCTCGCCTGGCTCGAAAGTCCCGCCGGCCTGCGCATCACCGCACTGGAAAACGAAGCGGCCGAGCCGACGGCCGCAGAGCGCATGCAAGCCTACGGCCGGGAGCTCGAGCAAAATCCGCCCGCGGCGCAGCGCGTCCGCCTCATCGGTGAATTGAATCGCGCCTCCGGATCCAGCGAGATGGCCGTCAAGATCATGGAAGCCGTCGTCCTTGCGACCGCGCTCGGAGTCAACGCGGCTCTGCCGGTGCAGCAGCGGGTGCCCGTCGATGCGGTGCGGCAGCAGGTCAAAGCCGCCCTGCCGCAATTGCGCCGGGAAGCCGATCAGATGGTGATATTGAATATGCTCTACGCGTACCGATCGTTGTCCGACCCGGAGCTCGAGGCGTACCTCGGTTTTCTGAACTCATCCAGCGGCGCGGCCTATGCCAACGGTGCGCTGGCGGCGGTGGGTGATGCCATGCTCGAGGCGATCGGCCGCTTCATGGCAGCGATACCCAAAGCGCTCGAGAAGCACAAGGGCGCGATCGGCGCCTGACGAGGTCGGCGCCTGTGCCACGAGGAGATCGAATGAATACGAAACCACGGGCGAGTGCCGCCGCAGTAATCGCAGCCGCGCTCGCCGGCCCGGCGACCTCTCTCGCTGCGGAATCCGCGTATCCCACCAAGCCGGTCAGAGTGATCGTCGCGTCGGGGGCGGGCGGAGGGCTGGACTTCGTCGCGCGACTGGTCGCCACGCCGCTTACCGAGACCATGGGACAGACCTTCGTCGTGGACAACCGCGCGGGCGCGAGCGGCAGCATCGCCGCGGAGCTTGCCTCGATCGCGCCCCCGGACGGCTATACCCTGATGCTGCTCAGCGCGAGCCTCGTGGTGTACGGGATCGTGAACAAGACGCGCTACGACCTCTACCGCGACTTTGCGCCCATTTCGCAGGTGGCGGCGGCGCCGTATATATTGACCGTGCATCCCGGAATACCGGCCAGGACGGTGAAGGAGTTGATCGCATACGCGAAGGCGAATCCGTCCAGGCTCAATTTCGCATCGACCGGTAAGGCGTCGCTCGCGCATCTTGCGGGCGAATTGTTCGCGACTGCCACCGGTACCCAGCTGGTACACATTCCCTACAAGGGCGTCGGCGCCGCGCTGACGGATATGCTGTCGGGACAGGTACAGATGAGCTTCCTCAGCATGGGCTCCGTATACAGCCAGGTGAGATCGGGCATGCTGCGGGCCATCGCCATAGCCACCGCGACGCGCTCGAAGACGGCGCCCGAGATCCCGACCCTGGTCGAGTCGGGCGTGCCGGGATTCGTGGTGACCCAATGGCATGGCCTGCTCGCCCCGCGCGGCACGCCGGGAACCATCATCGACCGCCTGCACAAGGAGATCGCGAGGGCGGTGCAGCGGCCCGACGTCGTGCAGCGGCTCGCGCTCGACGGCACCGAGCCTGTAGCCAGCTCGCCGGAAGAATTCGCCAGGTTCCTGAAGGCGGAGCACGAACAGTGGGCGAAGGTGGCGAAGGTGGCGAACATCCGCGGCGATTAGATGCTTCTGAAACGGCGGCCCAGGTACAGCGTCACAGATACAGCGTCCCACATACGGCGTCGCAAATGATGCGTCCCAGGTGCGGCGTCTTGCTTGTCGCAATGCAACTTGATCGTGCGAGCAGTGGAGTCGGAGAATGTCAGACGAGGCAAATGTTCCCTTCATAACGCCGTCGAACGTGGCCAGCGTTCGTCACGGAGCGCTTTGCCTGGGACGATTCATCTGACACGCACCATCTGGGACGAATTACCTGAGACGCCTCACTTGAAGTTGAGGAGGACGAGATGAACGATGCCGGCACTGCGGTTGCAAAGGGCAATGTGGCCTCAACCTTTCCATTGGAGCCGTCCACTCCGCGCGAGCTCGGCTTTCACGAACCCCAGCTTCAGCGGCTGCGCCACCTGATTGCCGCGCACATCGTGGAGGGCCGCTATCCCGGGGCGCAGATCGCGCTCGCGCGGCACGGCCGCCTCGCCCTGTTCGAAACATTCGGCAGCGCAGCCTCCGGCTCCGGGGCGGGGGCGACGGACGATACGCTCTGGCTGCTCTTCTCGAATACCAAGGTGATCACGGCGACCGGGATCTGGGTGCTGGTCGAGGAAGGTTTGCTCCGCTTCTCCGACCGCATCGCCGACCACATCCCGGAGTTTGCGCGGCACGGCAAGGGCGAGATCACGCTCGCGCAGGTTTTGAGCCATCGCGCCGGATACCCGAGCCAGGGCGTTTCCTCCGCGGGCTGGACGGACCACAACGAGATGCGCCGGCAAGTCTGCGACTTCACGCTCGAATGGACCCCGGGCTCACGACTCTGCTATCACCCCAGGGCCGCGCTTTGGACCGCGGCCGCGTTGATCGAGGCGGTAGCCGGCGTCGATTACCGCGACTTCCTCCGGCAGCGGGTAATAGAGCCGCTCGGCCTCGCGCGCGATATTTTCGTCGGGTTGCCGGACGCGGAGCACGGCCGTGCCGCGACGATGCACGAGCCCGCGCCCGACGGCAGCCAGCGTCCGCTCGCGGAGGAGAATACCGCGCCCTATCGGCGCGCAGGCATCCCGAGCAGCGGGGGCTACGCGACTGCGCGCGGCATCGCCGCCCTCTACCAGATGATGGCGAGCTTCGGCCGGTTGAACGGAACGCGGCTGTTCTCGCGCCGCCTGATCGAGTTCGTCACCCGCAACCACACCGGCGAGATGCACGACGAATACATGGGTATGCCCATGCACCGCGGGCTCGGCGTTCACGTGCGCGGAACGACCGAAACGATACGCGGGCTGGGCAGCCTCGCCTCGCCGCGAACCTTCGGGCACGGCGGCGTAGGGGCATCCTACTGCTGGGCCGATCCCGAGTCCGGCGTCTCGTTCGCCTATCTCACCAACAGCCGCGTCCCCGAGCCGTGGCACAGCCGCCGCCTCGACATCGTTGCCAACCTGGTTCACTCGGCGATCGACTGAACAGCGGTGAACAGTGAACGACGTTTCCGTGTACCGCGTTCGCGCGCACAACGCGGCCACCGAATCCGAGAACCGGATGCACAGCGACGACGTCGCCCGGCGCTACGGGTTCCGCGGCGGGTTGGTGCCCGGGGTGAGCGTATTCGCTCACATGACGCGGCCGTTGGTCGAGCATTGCGGGGCGGTCTGGCTGGAACGCGGATGGGCCGAGGTGAGCTTCAGCGAGCCCGCCTACGAAGGCGAGTTGCTCACGGTGAACGCAACTGGAGCCCCGGATGCGGACGGCGCCCTCGAATTCGTGCTGACCTGTGCGAACGAGGCGGGGGTGGAGCTCGCCCGCATGAAGGCCGGGACGGCGCGCAGGCCGCCCGAGCCGGACGCGCGAGCTTCGCGCCCGCCCTCGCTGTCGTCGACGGAACGGCCTGAAGCGACCTGGGACTTGATGGAGGTCGGCGCTGCGTTCCCCGCATTGGTCTGGAAACCCACCGCCAGCGAAAACCTGGAATGGTGCGAAGACGTGCGGGACGACCTTGCCTTGTACCGCGGGGGCAACGCCCCATTCCTGCACCCCGGGCTGGTCCTGCGGCAGGCGAACCTGGCCCTGAGAAACCGGTTCGTTCTTCCCGCGTGGATCCACGTTGCAAGCCGCATCTCCTTCCACGCTGCACCGCGGCTTGGGCCACACTACGAGGTACGGGCCATCCCGGAAGAGAAGTGGGAGCGGAAGGGGCATGAGTTTGTGCGGCTGTACGTCGCAATCCGCTCCGGCGAGCGCACTTTAGTCGAGATACTACACACGGCCATATTCAGGCCGCGTGCCAGGACCGGTGCAGCAGTGGAGTAGCAGGCTGGCATTTCTTCACCCTTCAGCTCTTCACTGCTTGACTGCTAAGGGCGTGACTAGGGCGGCGGTCATAAGAAGACCAGCATCCGGGCCGGGCGGGGGTAGAATACAGCTGGATGCATAAGGGGGGGAGGCAAGCCATGCCCAAGCGGGGCCGCAAGCGGGTTGCGCGGCCGATCAAGACGCGGCGCGACTTCGAAAGCGCGTCGGCCATTGCCCGGCATTTGTCCGCGCAGTCCACGCAGGATTCCGCCGCCGAGTTGCGCCTGCAATCCCTGCTGAAGGAGCTGGACAAATACGACGATACGGAAGAAGACGACGAGCCCGTTGATCCCGCGACGGAATACGACACTTCGGCACCGCGCCGGCGGTGGTCCGACGACGCTCCTGATCCCGATCAGTGATAGCCAGCAGTGAAGGGGTAAAGCCCTTACTTCACTCGCCTTCAGGCTGCGCGCCGGCGGCTGTCTTGAAGCTGATGAAACGGGTGCCGTCTTCCACGGCGACCTGCTCGTGGTCCTGATCGCTCAGGATCAGCGCCGCTTCGCGCGGGCCGATCTCGCGCACCTCGGTACCCACGCGCATGCGCAGCCGGCCCGATAGCACCAGGATGATCTGCTCGCTCTTGTGGTGGTGCGGCTTCGCGCCCGTGCCCTTGGGCTCCGTGTAGTAGCCGATCTCCAGCTCGTCGCCGGTTATCGTAGGGCCGTGCGCGGTGGAGTGACCCGGCGCTACGACCGAGCCGGGCATCTCGTCCAGCTTGAAGAATGGCATGGCGAACTCCGTGTCTCAGGTAAAGCGTCTCAGATAGATCGTCGCAGGTACGGCGTCCCAGAAAGGGCCGTCTGGGGATTGATCACCCGTCAGTCGTCACCCGTCACTCAAAGTACAGAGCGCACGAGCCCCCCGTCCACCAGCATCGTGGTGCCCGTGATGTAGCTCGAGCGGCCGGAGGCAAGGAACGCAACCAGGTACGCCAGCTCTTTCGGCTCGCCGATTCGTCCCAGCGCAGTTTCGGCCGCGCGCTCAGCAAG
Source organism: Burkholderiales bacterium (assembly GCA_035259205.1). Taxonomy (GTDB): domain Bacteria; phylum Pseudomonadota; class Gammaproteobacteria; order Burkholderiales; family SG8-41; genus SG8-41. The sequence goes on from DATFWO010000332.1 coordinate 18,033, forward strand.
GGCTTCCTCCACCGAGATGCCCTTTTCCTTCGCCCGGGCCGTCACGTTCGACAGCATGCGCTCCGACAGGATAGACCCGGGGCAGACGTTGTTCACCAGGATGCCATCGCGACCCACCTCATCGGCAAGGCTCTTGGCATAAGCCACCACGCCCATGCGGGTCGCGCCCGAGAGCGCCAGATTCGGTATCGGCTGATAGACCGTGCTCGCAAGGATATTGATGATGCGGCCGCCTCCGTTCTTCTTCAGATGGGGCAGGGCCTCCCGCGACATCCGCGCAAAGAACAGAAGGGAGCGCTGCACGGCCGTGGCCCATTGCTCCTCGGTCGCGTTTTGCGCGTTGGTCAGAGGCGGGCCTCCGGAGTTGCTCACGAGGATGTCGAGCCGGCCGTAGCGACTCACGGTGGCAGCAACCAGATTGCGGATGGTCTCGGGACGCTCGAGATCCCCCGCGAATGGCATCGGGTCCGTGCCGGTGCCGTCGCGGATCTCCTTCGCAGCTTTGTCCAGATCGGCCTGCGACCGGCTGCACAGCGCCACGTTCGCGCCCTCTTCGGCAAGCGCCTGCGCGCACGCCCGGCCCAGGCCCTTGCTCGCACCCCCGACGATCGCGACCTTGCCTTTCAACATCAGGTCCATGGATTTGCGCTCCTTGAGCGGGGATAGTATCCGAACGCGAAGGAACCGTGGAGTTCCGTTGGAGCGTCCGTCGCAGCCGTGTTGCGCTTCCGGGTTGAGTCCGCCTATGCTTCGAGAGCCACGATCGCGGAATAACCGTCATGTACTCGCCATCCCATTTCCAGGAAACACGTCCCGAAGTTCTTCACGCGTTCATACGGGAGCACCCGCTGGCCGCGCTGGTGACGCTCGGCTCGCAGGGGCTCAACGCGAACCACATTCCGTTCGAAATCCATCCCGAGCCCGCTCCGCTGGGGACGCTGCGCGGCCACGTGGCCCGCGCCAACCCGGTGTGGCGCGACTTCTCGAAAGACGTCGAGGCACTGGTGGTTTTCCAGGGCCCGCGGTATTACATCACTCCCTCCTGGTATCCGACCAAGAAGGAAAGCGGAAAGGTCGTGCCGACCTACAACTATGTCGTCGTCCACGGCTACGGCCCTTTGCGTATCGTCGAAGACCGCCGCTGGCTGCGGGACTTGGTGGAACAACTCACGAACCGGAATGAAGCCGCAATGACGGATCCATGGAAGGTGACGGACGCCCCCGACGACTACATCGAGCAGATGCTCGGCGCCATCGTCGGCATCGAAATTCCAGTCACGAGACTGATCGGCAAATGGAAGGTGAGCCAGAACCGGCCCGCGGTGGACCGCGCGGGCGTCGTAAGCGGGCTGAACGGGATCAATGACGCCGATGCCGCAGCGATGGCAAGCCTGGTGAAGGGGGCCGCAAGCTCATAGCAGGGACTATCCGGCGCGCCGCGCGGCGACTCCAGCGGACGGCACGACGGACGAGCGACACGTCACGGGCCGGCGGCTCCTGGTGACGCGTCGCTCATCGCTCGATCAAGCTCCCATGAAGTCCCGCTTGCCGAGCTCCACGCCGTTGTGCCGCATGATGTCGTAGGCGGTCGTGGCGTGGAAGTAGAAGTTGGGCAGCGACCGGTTCAGCAGCAAGTCCAGTCCCTTGAAGTTCAACTCGCGGTCCTGCATTTTCACGGTGACGGACTTTTCTTCCGTGCCGTCGACCTGTTCCGGCTTGATCGTCTTGAGCCACGCGACCGATTTTTCCACTCGGCCGATAAGGTCCGCCAGGCTCTTCTCGCTGTTGTCGTACTTCGGCGCGTCCACGCCGGCGAGCAGCGCGGTGCAGTTCCGCGCGTGATCGGTCGCCTGCTGCACCTGCCGGGCGAAGCTGAACATGTCGGGGTAAAAACGGTAGTTCAACAAAGTGGCTTCGTCGTACTTCTTTTCGGCGTAGAGAGTCTGCGCCTTCTTCATGCAGCCCGCGAGGCCGTTCAGGTGCTTGACGAAAACGGGCAGCGAAATCTGGGACATCGAGCTCATGGCGGTTTCTCCGTGGGTGTGGAACGGGCAATCTTAGAGGCAGCAGCAGAATTGTCGCAACCGCCGCTCATTATGACGGGTCCACGTGCCGGACTCCACGGCCGGATATCCTCATGCGGGGCCCGGCAGGCGGGGTATGGCCGCCCGAGGGGTTCCACAGCACCGGCGGAATCACGCGTAGAATTACCTTCACCACGTGCATAGCGTCGAAAGGACAAGAATGATCACGGACGAAGTGATCGACGCCATCGCCCACATCGAAATACACCGGCAAGCGATGGAAAAGGACACCAATCGCGCGGCGGCGTGCAGCCAGGCGCTGCGCAAGCTGCAGGAGTTGCTCGACCAGGAGAGGGCAGCGCTGCAGGCGCAGGGTCCGGACGCGGGACGTGCGGAGAACGTCGAAGCCGTCGCAGCCGAGATCGAGCGCGTGAAAAGGCTGGCCAGCGGGGGTGGCCAGGGCGGAAATTCCAGGCATGGGCGCCCCCCGCGGCAACGCCAGGGAGGCGCGGGCCAGATGCACAATCGCCAGCGGAACAAGGGCCGCAGACCCATGGGCAGGCGCGGCGGAGAACGCTAGCCGGCCACCGGGCGGAACGAGGACCCGCCACCGCCCGTAATGCGCGGCGATGTGAGCCGCGCGCGCTCGTCGTCACTCGGCTTTGAGTCCGGCGTCCTTCGCTACCTTGGTCCAGCGCGCGAGCTCGGCGCGATACATCGCAATAAAGTCCTTGATGGGAAGGCCGGTCGGGTCCATGTCCTGCTGCTCGAGCTTCGGTCTCAAATCGGGGCTGTGCACCGCCTTGACGAACTCCGCATGCACTCGCGCAAGCACCGGGGCGGGTGTACCGGCCGGCGCGAACAGTCCCTGCCAGCTCGTCACCACGAACCCGGGCAGCCCCGATTCGTCCAGCGTGCGCAACTCGGGGAGCGACTGTATGCGCTTGGCTCCGGTCACGGCGAGGGCGCGCAGCCTGCCTTCCTTGACGTGGGGCACGGCAGTATTGACTGCGCCCATCAGGAACTGAGTCCTGCCTGCGATCATATCCACCAGCGAGGGCGCGGTACCCTTATAGGGAACGTGCTGTGTCTGCAGCCCGGTACGCTGCGAGAACAGCACGGCGGCGAGATGCGTGCTGGTGCCCGCGCCGGACGACGCGTAGTTCAACTGGCCCGGACGCGCCTTCGCGTAGGCGATGAATTCCTGCACGCTCTTGACGGGGAGCGAAGGGTGCACCACGAAGATGAGGCAGCCGCTGCCGATTTCAGTGATGGGAGCGAGATCCTTCAGAGGATCGAAGCCGAGCCTCGAGTACAGGCCCGGGGAGAGCGCGATCGAATTCGACGAGTAGAGCAGCGTATGGCCGTCGGGAGTCGCCTTCGCCAGAATTTCCGCGGCGATGTTACCGGCCGCGCCCGCGCGATTGTCGATGATGATCCGCTGCTCGACCTGTCCTGCGACCTTTTCGCTCACGATGCGGCCGACGACGTCGGTCGGCCCGCCCGGCGGGAATCCGATGAGCATGCGGATCGGCTTGGTGGGCCAGTCCTGCGCGTGGCAGAGCGTCCACGCGGCGGAGAGATGAGTCGCGATGACCAATGCCGCAAACGTCAGGTATTGCATGAACCCTCCCCAGGAGACTTCGAGCCGCTGCCGCGAGTATACCCGCGCGCCATGGGCCTTGAAGCAGGATAGCCCGGTGCGCCACAATCCGGTTGCGCAGACGGCGTGTCTGGAGATCGGGATTGTGTGACGGGCTGACAGGGCGCCAGATGCCGCGCCACCTTCAGGTAGCTCCAGCCTGGACCATCGCGCCTGCTGCCGGCATCCTCTTCGTGCTGCTCGCCGGATACGCGGCACACGGAGCCGGGCAACCGTCCAGACCGGACGACTTCGGCAGCATCTCCAGCTATCCGGTGCCTGCAGGCGAAGGCGGCGGGAACGAGCTGGAGTATTGTTACCGCTATTCCAGGAGAGTGTGGGAACTCGGATATCTGTTGCGCGACAAGCAAATAACATACGGGAAGGCGAGAGAAGTCATCGCATCCTCGCTGGGAAAATTGGGCGTCGCCGAAGACGCGGCGGAGATCGAGAAGCTCCGGTCCGGCGAGTACCGGGACCCCGATCAGATGGCGGGCGCGAGATTCTATGGCTGCGCCAAGACTCTCAAGTTGCCGGCCGAGGACCGGCATCGGGAAAACGCCGCGTTTTGCTTCCGGTCCCTGAGTCTTCCGCGCTACGCCGCGATTCAGATGCGGTTGGGCAAGACCTCAAGCCAGGCCGAAGAATCGTTGAAAGCATCCAATCAATCGCTCGAACCCCAGGTCATTACCGGAGCTGTCTCGCTCATCTATTCCAAAAAATCCCTGGCGGAGGTCGACGGGGTTTTCAAGGACCTTTTCCTGACTTGCATCGCTCGTGCCGGCGAGCGCGAGCAGCGATAGCGGAAGCGGATCTTCTGTTTTCGCGCGAGGAATATCCCGGCGTGAAGGCGACCATGAACTGGAATCCCGGAATTCTGGCCGCTACCGTCCTTGCGGCCCTGCCATGCGCGCCGCCCGCAAGCGCCGCCGAGGATGCCTATCCGGCCAGGCCCGTGCGCATCGTCGCGCCATTTCCACCAGGTTCCGGAGTCGATATCATCGCGCGGATCATAGGGCAAGCGCTGACAGAAGTCTGGAAACAGTCATTCATAGTGGAAAACCGTTCCGGGGCCGGCGGCACGATAGGATCGGATATCGTGGCGAAGGCGCCTCCCGACGGGTATACCTTGCTGCTCGGCAACGTGAGCACGCTCACGATCGCGCCGAATCTCTACCGCAAGCTGCCGTACGATCCGGTGCGCGATTTTGCGCCGATCACGGTGATCACCGTGATGAACAGCGTGCTGGTCGTGCATCCTTCGTTGCCGGCGCGCTCGCTCAAGGAGTTCGTTGCGCTGGCAAAGGCGAAGCCGCGCAGCCTGAATTACGGCTCCGCCGGCAGCGGGACGACGACCCATCTCGGCGCCGAGCTGTTCAAGTCCATGGCCGGGGTGGACCTGGTGCACGTTCCATACAAGGGAAGCGGAGCGGCGCTGACCGACCTGCTCGCCGGACAGGTGCAGGCCGTGTTCGGGACCATCGCGACCGTGCTGCCGCAAGTGAAGGCGGGAAAGTTGCGCGCGCTGGGCGTTACATCGCTGAAGCGCACCGATCTTCTGCCCGACGTTCCATCCATCAACGAAGCGCTGCTGCCGGGTTTCGAGGTGATGGTGTGGCAGGGGATCGTCGCTCCGGCGCGCACGCCCGACAGCGTGATCGCCAGGCTGCACTCGGAGATCGTGAAAAGCCTGCGCGCGCCCGCCATGAAAGAGCAGTTGACCAGCCAGGGATTGGAAGGCGTGGGCAATTCGCCGAAGGAATTCGGAGACTACATCCGCTCGGAGTACGCCAAATGGGGCAAGGTCGTGAAAGTATCGGGCGCGACGGTGGACTGAAGGATGAGGGATGAGGGATGAAGGATGAGGGATGAGGGATGAAGGATGAAGGATGAGGGATGAAGGATGAGGGATGAGGGATGAGGGATGAGGGATGAGGGATGAAGCAATGCCTTGTCGGCGCCGCAAAAATGTTTTGCGGGGCTCTTGGAATTCAGGCAGTCCCGCTATTCGGTGGGATGACTACCTTGGGGATCGAGATAATGGCGGGTAGCCGATGACTCATTTTTTTTCATGCCTCATCCCTCATCCCTCATCCCTCGTTGTCGGAGCCGCGGCGGCATTGGTCGCGATGCTTCCGCTTCCAGCGGCCGGGCAGGGCTATCCCGACAAGC
>DATFWO010000333.1:0-11206 GCA_035259205.1 Burkholderiales bacterium
AGCGCCGGGCCGAGCTTCGCCGGATCCTCGATCGGCCCCTCCGCCCATACGCCCATGCCCTGGGCGAGCTTGGCGAAATCGATGTTGGGATCGCTGATCGCGGTGCCGATGTGCGCCGTGTGTATCGGGCGGTTGTGGAGCGCAGCCTGACGCTGAATGTGCATGATCTCCTGGTGATAGCAGCGGTTGTTGTGCATGAGCATCAGGATCGGAATCTTGTGGTGCGCCGCCGTCCACAGAACGCCTGGGGCGTACATCAGGTCGCCGTCCGGCTGGAAGTGGACCGTCATCATGCCCTTGTCCTTGTTGGCAAGCGCGGCGCCTACCGCGATCGGCGCGTAGCCACCGACGCCCGCCGCGCCGCTGCTGCCCAGCATCTGGTAATACTCGGTCACGGGCCACAGCCGCCGTGCCCAGGGCATGTGGTTGCTCACCGGCAAGGCCCACTTCTCGTTCTTGATGACGTTCCACATCTCCGCGACCAGGCGCGCCACGCTGACCGGGCTCGCGTCCCAGCCCACCGCCGCCGCATCCTTGTCGCGCGCGCGCATGTCGCGGTGCAGCTTCGCCACGGCCTTTGACCGGTCCGCAAACGCGGACTTGCGCTCGCTCGTTGTCGCGCGCCGGATCGCCTCGATCAGATCGGGCAGCGACGCCTGCACTTCGCCGCCGATCGCGAGGTCAGCGGGCATGTAACGCTGGAAGTCCTGGTAGTTGGACTTGTGGTAGACGTCCTGCATCGAGATGGTGATGACCTTGGCGTCCGGCTTGATGATGGGCCGGTAGGTCTTGTAGGGATCGCTGAAGGAATTGAGGTTGCCCCACGGGTCGTTCACCTCGAGCAGCAGGATCACGTCGGCATCCCGCAGCATGGCCTGGCGCAGGAACGAGATGTCGAGGTCGTGCGTGCTCGGGAAATTCATCCGCCAGCCGTTGTCGATGACGGGTGCGCCGAGCGCCTCCGCTAGCTCGATCATAAGTTTCACGCCCTCCTGCGAGCGCACCGCCCGGTCGGCGATGATGACCGGGTGCTCCGCCGCGACGAGCAGCTTCGCGGCTTCGCGCAGCGCCGCGGTGTCGCCCTGCGGCTGCTGCAGGCGCGTGATCTTCGGCATGCGCAGTTTTTCCGACTCGTGTATCGGCTCCTCCTGCACGTCCATGTCGAGGCAGAGCATGACCGGCTCCATCGGCGCGGTCATGGTGATGCGGTAGGCGCGCGCCGCCGATTCCGCGAAATGCTGCAGCGACGCCGGCTGGTCGTCCCACTTGACGAACTCGCGCACCATCGCGGCCGGATCGATGGCGCTGTGTATGGTCTCCACGCCGGGCCGGCGCGTCACGGCGTCGATCCCGTTGCCCGCCAGCATCATCAGCGGCACGCGGTCGACCCACGCGTTGTAGAGGCCCATCGCGGCGTGCTGCAGGCCGACCGTCCCGTGCACCATCACGCCCATCGGCTTGCCGGAGGCCTTGGCGTAGCCCTGCGCCATGTGCGTTGCCGATTCCTCGTGCAGGCAGGTGATGATCTCGGGGTTCTTGTTGCCGAGATAGTTGATGATCGATTCCTGCAGGCTGCGGAAGCCCGCGGCGGGATTGATCGCGACGTACTGCAGGCCGATCGCTTTCAGCACATCCGCCATGAAGTCCGATCCCGGGCGCGTGATGAACGTTTCGCTCGGCAGTTTCGCGGGAGCGGCCGGCTTGGCCGCCGGCTTTGCCTGGTCGGCGGCAGCTTCGGCCGCTTGGGCGAGCTGGGTGGTGGCCGCGATGGCCGTGCCAGCGACGGCTGCCGTGCCCTTGAGGAACGAACGGCGCCCCGCCTTGCTGTTTTCGGAAGTGTCCTTCATGACTTCCTCCTCGTTTGCCACGTTATGGAATGCTTGCGGCATTATAAGACCGGTAAGCAGTGAGCAGTAAGCGGCGAGCAGAGGAACTTCCGACCATCGCGGCATCCAACTTTCAACTTTCCGCTTACCGCTTACGGTATTAGGTCTCCTCGTCCGGCGCCCCGTCGGCGCTGGCGAGTTCTTCCTGCCGGATCTTGTCGGTGTTGAAGCGTGCGGCGCGGTCGCGCATCGTGGTCAGGACCTCCTCGACTGTAGGCAGTTCGCCCTTGATCCAGCGCAGCGGATTGATGCGCGCGACGACGAAGGTCCGCAGATAGGGGCTTACGAGGCCGCGAGCCCTCAGTTTCGCCACTGCCTCGCCGACATGCTGATCGAGGTCGGACAGCAGCCCGGCGCGCCTTTCGTGAGCGGCCATCGCCTTCTTCAGCGGCTCTTCGGTAAACGTCTCCAACCGGCGCAGGATGGACGCGTAGGCGCCGCCGGCAAAATTGCCCTTCTTCTCGTAGCATAGGCCGAGCGTCACCAGCCCGGCCTCCTCGAGGTAGAAGGCGAAGCCGCTCTCGGGGCGAGCTTCGTCCTCATCGAGCAACCCCTTGTAGATGCGGATTACTTCGAGCGAGCGCTCGCGCAGGTTGTGCGCCTTTTCGGTATTCAGTGCGAGGATTTGCCAGGCGATCTCGCGCCGCGGAACGACGAGCGCGGTGATGGCCCGCGCTCCGAGCCGGCGCATTGCCTCCAGCCGATGGCGCCCGTTGGGCGTCCAGAATCCGTGCCCGGGGGCGGTAATCGCGATCAGCGGATCCAGAAACAGGCCCGTCCTGTCGATCACGCCGGCGAGCTTCTTGTGATGCGCGTCGGAAAGGTCTCTTTGAAACGGCGTCGGCTCGATCTTCTCGACGGGCAGCATCGCCATGAGCACCGGCTGTCCACCCAGGGGGTCGCGGTAAGCCGCGAGGACGATGCCGCCCTCGCTCTCTATCCTGCGCTGCGCTTCATGGGCGTCTTCCGGGATCGAATCCAGGCGGCAATCCTGCGCCAGGATGCCGCGCGAACCGGCGGCCGCCTTTTTCGGCGTACGCTTCTTCGGGGGGCGCCTGGTCCCGGCGGTGGATTTGGCCTTGGGGGACCGTGCCATGGCGTGAAGGATAACCAAATTGCCTCGACACGTTCAAATTTGGCGGTAGTGAGACTTCTCACGCCGGAGGAGTGCGTCCGTTCACAGCAGTCCGGCCAATACTACGCACCCAGGCTGTGCATGCCTGCATAGCTTTGCGGCGCTGCGTTTCCCTAAAGTAAACGTGCATTACCACCCATCGGAAAATGGCAAGGGACAATACATTGGAAGCTCCGCTCGTTCCCGGGCGGGTAGTCGCCAGCGGGGGGCGCCGTGACGAAGCGTCGCTGACGCTCGCCTGGGCCGACGGCGAAGAGCGGCAGTGGGTGATTGCGCTCGCCGCCCGGGAAGGGCGACAGACCATGAATTTGCGCACGATGCCCGGCGCCGAGCTCGCCGTGCTGCGGCGCCCCGATGGCATGTTCGCGGGATGGGCGGGGGTGGACGTCAAATCCGATCCGCAGCGGCCCGAGGTGTTCTCCCAGTTCGTATATCCCCGGTTTCGAGGCACGGGGCTGGGAAGCCTGCTGGAGCACTTCTGGTGGGCATATCTCGACGCTGCAGGCTGCTCGACGGGATACATGCGCATGGAGCTCGAGAGCAATCACGAGCTGGTCGAGCGGAGGCTCGCCTCGGGATATTGCCGGCAGGTTTCCCCACAGGAATTGGGGCCGCGATTCGTAAGCGCCTGCCACAGGTGCGAACTTTTCGGAAAAGCTTGCAGCCGTCAGATTTACCTTGCCGTTGACGTACCCAAGGCGCTGGCGGCCCGCACGCAGACCGGGCGCGTCCTTCGTATTGACTCTCTCCCGCTGCAGATCGAGATGGAGCCTGAGCGCCCGGTCGCGATTCATGTTGCGCGCGAAGAGCGCATCGTGCGATTCTAGGAGCAGTCCAAAAAAATTCGATGACGAGGCTGAGATGACTCGTGCCCGCGCGGCGCGCGCGAGCCGGTTTGGGCGCGCGCTCGCGCGCTGGCGACGGCAACTCGGTCCCGACCGCGTCCTGGTTGATCACGCGAGGCTCGCTCGTTACCGGCGCACGAACCTGAGCCGGGCGCCCGCTGCCGCCGCGGCCATCCGGCCCGAGCGCGCCGAGCAGGTGCCCGGGCTGCTGCGCATTGCGCGCGAGCATGGTATCCCCCTATATCCCATCAGTTGCGGCCGCAATTGGGGCTGGGGCGAGGCGTGCCCGGTCACGGCAGAACAGGTGGTTCTGGATCTGGGTGATCTGGACCGCATCGTCGAAGTGAACGCCGAGCTCGGTTATGCCGTCGTCGAGCCCGGTGTTACGCAAGGACAGCTCGCGCGGACGCTCGCGTCGACCGCGCCGCAGTGGTGGCTCGAATCGACGAACGCGGGACCGGAGACGAGCATAGTCGGCAATACGCTGGAGCGCGGCCTTGGTATGAGCGACCGCACGGCGTCGCTATGCGGTATCGAGGCGGTGCTGCCGGACGGGGAAATCGTCCGGACCGGGTTTGGCAACTTCCCGCGTAGCCGCGTCACCCGTCTTGCCAAATGGGGGGTCGGTCCGAACCTGGAGGGGTTGTTCAGCCAGTCCAATCTGGGCGTGGTTACCCGCATGGGCTTGTGGCTGGCGCTGCGCCCGCGCGGGGCGGAATGTTGTCTCATCTCCGTCGCCGCCTCTGCGCTGCCGCGGTTGATCGACGTCCTGCGTCCCTTCCGCCTGCGGGGCATGCTCGCGACGAACGTCCACATCTTTCCCGCTCCGGGACGGGACGGTCGGCCGCGGTGGCTCGCCGTCGGCGTCCTCTACGGCGCAGCGGCGGCACGCGCCGCCATTCGACGCGACATTCAGGCCGCGGTCGCAACGCTCGGCCGCTCGCTCTTCCTGCCAGCCGAGCCGCGCAACGTAGCCCGCGCGCTGAAGGCTCTGGACCTGCGCGCGACACCCGGCGTCGCGGATCTCTTCCAGGCGGGAGCTACGCTTTGCACTGGCAAGCCGTTCTCGCCCAGCCCCGCATTCGTCCTCACTTATCTCGGCGGGCCGCAAGTCCAAAAGACCCTGCGTGTCCCTCAATCCACCGATCCGCTCGATAACGACTACGGCCTGTACTTTCTCTGGGTCACCTGCCCGGCCACGGGGCGCGATGTGAAACAGGCGATACGGCTCGTTACGGAAAAGAGCGCAAGATTCGGTATCCGGCCGCAACTCACCGTTCAATTGCCGAACGGACGCGCCGCCGTGCTGGTAGTGCGTCTTTGTTTCAACCGACGGGATCCCGGAGAGCGCAAACGCGCGAGCCGGTGCTACAAGGCTGTGCTCGAAGCGACCGTTCGCGCGGGTTTCCCGCCCTGGCGCCTGGGCATCGAGGGCATGAGTCTGCTGGACCGGGGCCTCATCGACATGACCTTGCCCCGGCGCTTGAAGGCTTGGATGGATCCCAACGCGATCCTGGCGCCCGGACGCTATCTCTGGCCGGAACCGCGGCGCTCAGGTCGCCGCGCTCGACGATGGTAGTTGGCTTGGCATCTCAGCCCTTCGGGATGGCCTTGTCGGGATCGACGAATGGCTTGGGCACTACGGTCGCCTGCCGCTCGCCAACTCCGGGAATGTCCACTGTCAGGCTGGCGCTACGCTTCGCGTGGGCGACCGGCAGCATGGCGTAGCCGATGTTTTTTTTCAGCCGCGGCGACCAGACCGCTGATGTGATGCGCCCGGCCGCCTCGCCGCCGGCTTTCACTATCCATTTCTCGGGATTGAACGGAAGGGGATCTCCGGCGATCTCGACGCCCACGAGCTTGCGCGTCACGCCTTCCCGCCGGATCTTCTTGAGCGCGTCCTTGCCGACGTAGCCCGCGTGCTTGTCTTCGTCCACCAGGCGTTCCAGTCCTACCTCGTAGACGTTGTTCTCCAGGGTCATGTCCGCGCCCCAATTCAGGATGCCGGCTTCGACGCGCCGGATATCCGAAGGACCCGTCGGCCGGATTTGATGCGGGCTCCCCGCGTGCATGATGCGCTCCCACAGATCATCGCCGCGGCTGGCATCGCGCAGGTAGATCTCGTAGCCCACCTCGCCCGTCCAGCCGGTGCGAGTGACGATGATCGGGATGCCGTCGAGCAGCGTTTCGAGGAAATGGTAGTAGCGTAGTTTCAGCACGCGATCGCCGAGCAGAGACTGCATGACGTCCTTGGCTTTGGGGCCCTGGATCTGGAGCGGCGAGACGTCCGGTTCCGTAATCTCCACCTTCATGCCCGAATGCACGGCCACGCCTTGTGCCCACAGCAGCACGTCGCTGTCGGCGAGCGCGAGCCAGAAATGGTTCTTGCCCAGCCGCAACAGCACGGGGTCGTTGATGATGCCGCCATCCTTTGCGGTGATGACCACATACTTGCCCTGTCCGACCGCGCATTTGCCGAGATCGCGCGGCGTGAGCAGATTGGTAAACGCAAACGCGTCGCGACCGGTGATCTCGACCTGCCGTTCCACCGATACGTCCCACAGAGTCACGTGATTGATGAGGTGCCAGTACTCCTCTTCCAGGTCCGCGAAGCGGATGGGAAAGAGCATGTGGTTGTAGACGGTGTACGCCCTGGCTCCATGGCGCTGCGTGGCGTCGAAGAAAGGGCTGCGCCGCAAGCGGGCGCCGCGCTGGATGAGGTTAATGTCGAATTGCATAGGGCGTGACGAGTGACGGGTGACGAGTGACGGGTGTAAAGTCGAAAGCAATTGTAACGATTCCAGAGCCCGTAGTAACAGCACATGACGCCGTTCGAACTTGCCGAACCCCGAACGCTGCGCGAGGCGGCCGCACTCCTCGATACCGACGAGCCGTCGGTGCGCCCGATCGCGGGGGGCACCGCGGTGATGCTGATGATGAAGATGGGCGTGCTCCGGCCGGCCCGGCTCGTCAGCCTGCGCTCGATCGAGAAGCAGTACTCCGGTATCGTCTCCGGGCCCGCTGGCGAGCTCCGGCTGGGCGCCATGACGACGCTTTCGGCGCTCGAGCGTTCCGCCGCAGCGCTGAAGCATGCCGCGGTCATCAGTCGCGCCCTTCGATCGCTATCCAACGTACGCGTGCGCAATGTCGCGACGGTGGGAGGCCATCTCGCTCACGCCGACCCCCATATGGACCTGCCGCCCGTCCTGATCGCACTGGGGGCCAGCGTGACCACACTCGCTGCCGATGCCAGCCGGACGTTTCCGCTAGAGCAGCTCTATGCCGGGTATCTCGAGACGACGCTGGGCCGCGGCGAGCTCATCGCCGAAGTAAGCGTGCCACGGCAGGGTTCCCGGCGAGCCGCCTATCTAAAATGCACGTTGCGGTCCGCGGACGACTGGCCGGCGCTCGGCGTGGCGGTTGCGCTCGATACCGATGGCGCCGAGGTGCGCGACGCGCGCATCGTAGTGAGCGCGGCGACCGATACGCCGATGCGCCTCGCTGCTGCCGAAAGCGCCTTGCGATCGGCGCGCGTCGATGACGCAGCACTGCGCCGGGCGGGCGACGCAGCCGCGGACGAGGCTGCGATCGTCTCCGACGTTCACGGTTCGGCGGCGTACAAGAGGCAGCTCGTGCGCGTCTACGTTGCCCGCGCAGTCCGTGCGGCGCTCGCCGGAAATCCAGAGACTCGAGACTAGAAACTGGCTTCAATGACGGCGAAGACGTCAACATCCGGACCGGTGGGCCGGTCGGTTCCTCGCCTGGAAGGGCGGGCGAAGGTGACCGGGAGCGCCGACTACGTGCACAACCTCGTCCTGCCGGGAATGCTGCACGCGAAGATTTTCCGCAGCACGGTTGCGCACGGGCGCATCCGGCGCCTCGACACAGGCCCAGCGCGCGCGGTACACGGGGTGCACAGCGTGGTCACCGGTGACGAGATACGCACCGTCGTCGCCAATCCCTATTACGGCCCGGCCTTTCACGATCAGCCTATTCTTGCGCTGGAGAAGGTGCGCTACGCCGGAGAACCCGTAGCGGTAGTTCTCGCCGCGGATCCGCACATAGCCGAGGAAGCGGCGCATCGAATCGTTGCCGAATACGACGAGCTGCCGGCGGTATTCGATGAAGTCGAGGCGATGACTTCGAAGGCGATCGTGCACGAGGCGCTGAAGCCGGCGGGGACGTTCCCCGACCTCAAGCATCTGGAGGGGCGCAGAAATACGAACGTCGCTCTCGACTTTCATCTGCGGCGTGGCGATGTCGAGGCTGCGTTCGCCGCCGCCGATCACGTCGTCGAGCACACGTTTCGCACCCAGCAGGTGCTGCACGTGCCGCTCGAGCCGTTCGTTTCGGTCGCCGAGCCGACGGGCCAGTCGCTGACCATCCATACGTCGTCTCAGACCCCCTCGTTCGTGCGGGGCGAGATCGCGCGCCTGCTCGGCTGGCCCGAGAGCCGCGTGCGGGTGAAGGTTCCCCATCTCGGCGGCGGTTTCGGTGCCAAGGTATACGTGAAGCTCGAAGCCCTGGCCACCGCCCTCTCACTGCTTGCCCGCCGGCCGGTCAAGGTCGCGCTCTCGATGGAAGAGCAGTTCTACACGATCACCAAGCACGCGACGACGCTGCGGATCAAGAGCGCAGTCATGGGAGACGGCCGTATCACCGCGCGCGAATGCGAGGTGTGGTGGAATGGCGGTGCTTATGCCGATATCGGTCCGCGGGTCACGCAAAAGTCGGGATTTACCGCTGCCGGTCCATATGACATCGAGAACGTGCGGATCGCCTCGTACGCCCTGTATACCAATCTTCCGCCGGCCGGTGCCTTGCGCGGATTCGGGATTCCCCAGCTGGTGTGGGCCTACGAGTGTCATACGGACATGATCGCGCGCCGCCTCGCCATGGATCCACTCGAGGTACGGCGCAGGAACATGCTGCGCGAGGGCCGCCCGCAGGCGACCGGGACGGTAATGCGCGATGCGGCGATCGAGAACGTGCTCGAACGGACCGCGACGCAGATGGACTGGAGCCGACCGTTCGATCGTGGGGATGGAGCGATCCGGCGCGGCCGCGGCATCGCGATCGGATTCAAGGCCTCCATCTCGCCGACGACATCGGTTGCCATCGTCAACGTCTACGCCGACGCGAGCTGCAGCCTCTATTGCAGCACCGTCGACATGGGGCAGGGGTCCGATACCGCCATGGCGCAGATCGCCGCCGAGGTGCTGGGGACCGCCGTAGAGTCGGTGAAGGTCGTGCATCCGGACACCGACGTGACGCCCTACGACATGGGGACTCTCGGCTCGCGGTCCCTCTACCACATGGGTCATGCGGTAAGGCGCGCCGCGGAGGATGCCCGTGACAAGCTGCTGGCGCTCGCCGGCGAGCTCGGCCTCTCGCCCGAGACCACCCCCGTCCCGGATCTGTTCAGAAAGAAGTACGGCATGCTCGCCGGCAACGTGGTGGGCGTCGGAAGCTTCATCCCCTCCTACAAATCGCCCGACCACGATACCGGCCTGTCGCCCGACGTGACGCCGTTCTGGATGGTCGGTGCAACCGGCGCAGAGGTGGAGGTCGATACCGAGACCGGGCAGGTCAGGGTTACGAAGCTCGTCAACGTCGCCGACGTCGGCAAGCCGATCAATCCGAAAATCGTCAAGACCCAGCTGTCCAGCGCCGCTATCATGCAGCTCGGATTCACGATGTTCGAGATAATGAATTTCGACGCGGGACAGGTTACGAACGCCTCGCTGGCCGACTACAAGATTCCCGGCATGCTCGATATTCCGCGCAGCATGGCGAGCGAGGCGGTGGATACCGAGCAGCACAACGGACCGTTTGGCGCAAAGGGAGTCGGCGAGACCGGAACCTTCAGTGTGTCTCCTGCGATCGCCAATGCGATAGAGGATGCCGTGGGCGTGCGGCTGACTTCCCTGCCGCTGACGGCGGAAGCGGTCTACCGCGCCCTGCGCGAGAGGCGGGGCGACCCGCTGAAAGACGAATGACCCGCCAAGACGCCAAGGCCGCCGAGAGAATCAAATGAGCGAATCCTCATCCCTCATCCCTCATCCCTCAGCGGGAACCGCACTATCCGCTTCACGCTCAACGGCGAGGCGGTGAGCGCGCAGGTAGGGACGCACGAGAACCTGGTCGAGTTGTTGCGCGGTCGCTTCGGCATCACCAGCGCGCGGGAGAGCTGCGGGCAGGGGTTGTGCGGCTGTTGCACGGTGCTGGTGAATGGAACCGCCGTCTCCGGATGCCTCTTTCTCGCTGTTTTCGCGGAAGGCGCGGAAGTCGTGACGGTCGATCGATCGAGCGGAGACGAGCTCGATGCCGTGCAGAGGGCGTTCATCGAATGCGGCGCTTTCCAATGCGGCTTCTGCACCCCAGGGTTCATCCTGATGAGCCGTCAATTGCTTGCCGAGAAACCCGATCCGACCGAGGACGAGATCCGGCACTATCTGTCCGGGAATCTCTGCCGCTGCGCCGCGTATCCCGAGATCGTCGAAGCGGTGAAGCTTGCCGCCCGCTTGCAGCGGCATTCAGAGGCGTGAGAAGCAACCAGTGACAGGTGACAGATGGTAGGGCTCATTTCCGCGCGAGCGCGGTTACACTTGTCCCTCTTCGCCTCTCACGCAGCATCGCGAGCGGCGCACAATCGAGAATGAGGGAGACGATCATGTGGGTATCCAGGATGTTGCTGTTGATCATTGCATCGCTCGTAGCGCCGCTGGCATGGGGGCAGGACTATCCGAACCGGCCGATACGGCTGGTCGTGGCGTTTGCGCCGGGTGGCGTGGTGGATACGGCGGCCCGCGTGCTGTCGAGCAAGATGACGGAGCGCCTGGGATGGCAGTTCGTGGTGGACAATCGCACCGGGGGCAACGGGTTGATCGGCGGCAACATCGCCGCCAAGGCAGTCGCGGACGGGCACACGATATTGCTCGCGCACACGGGCGAGTTCGCGATCAACCAGTGGATCTTCAAGGACGTCCCGTACGACATCAGCAACGATTTCATTCCCGTCACCATGGTGAACGACGGCCCGATGCTGGTGGTGGTGAACAGCAGCTCGCCGATCTCGAGCTTCAAGGATTTCATCGCCGCTGCCAAGGCGAAGCCCGGGCAGATCACGTACGGCTCGCCCGGATCCGGCGCCGTGAATCACCTCGCGGTCGAATGGCTCGCGTCCGCCGCCGGGCTGAAGCTCGTGCACGTGCCCTATAAGGGGGGCGCGCCGGCCGTCACCGCCGTTGCACAGGGCGACGTCCTCATCACCTCAGCCGGCGTGCCTGGCGTGCTGCCGCATCTGCAGTCGGGGCGGGTCAAAGTGCTCGGCGTTACCA
>DATFWO010000334.1:0-8621 GCA_035259205.1 Burkholderiales bacterium
GGGTCCCTGCTCCGCCCCTCGACGCGCGGCCTCTGACCATCCGTCACAAGAAATTGGCTTCAGTCACGTCGGCCGCCTTGCGCGCCGCCGGGGGTCGCATCCCGCACGCGGGTCCCTGCTCCGCCCCTCGACGCGCTCCCAGTCACGTAGTACCAGTCACGAGGCATTGCCCCAAGGTGCAATGACCCCAAGTGCAATGGCCCGGATCCGCCACCTAAGCCACGATGGCAGCTCCTGCCGCATAGAGGCGCCGTGTGGGACTGGTGGAAGCGCCCTCCAAAAGGGCGCGAATACCTCCAGTGCAGAGGCCAATCCTGGCCCGATGAAAAGAAGCCTCGGTGGAGGGCGGCTGACGTGAACATCAGCAGTGCGATCATTTATGCGGTTCCACGTCGGGCCGATATCGTACGCGCGCTCCTCACGGCGCTGCCCGGTGTCGAAATTCACGCCGAAACCAAGGACGGCCGCTTCATCGTCACGGTCGAGGATCTTCCGGGCATTCCCGCCGCGGACACGGTCATGCGGTTGCACCAGCTTGAAAACGTCCTCTATGCGGCGATGGTGTGCGAGCACACCGACGATGAGACGCGAAACGGAGAGGAGCCGTCGTGAACCGATGGCGTTCTGCAAGGGCACGGGCCCGCCGACGGGGCGCGATGGTCGTCTCCTCACCGCGCCTTCACAGTTTCTTCACGATGCTCAAGACCTGACGCGTTTCTAGACCAGTCACGCCGTTTCAGTCACGCGCGGCTTCTGATAGATCGTCGCAGATCAATCGAACATCGCATCGGCCGCTGCGCGCCGCCGCGGGGTTATAACCTCGTGGCTGCTGAATCGTGACTGGTACGACGTGACTGATAGGGCGTGACGGAAACGGCGTGGCGCGTCTAAGACTCGCTTGAGGCGGCCGACCGTTGCTCTGGTCGGCTGGCCAACGATCTTGCAGAACGCCCATTGATGTCCTGGCACGGGGAGGCCCGAGAAAGCATGCAGCGTCAGTCACGTAATATCAGTCACGCATCTCCAGTCACGTGGTACCAGTCGCGTAGCACCAGTCACCTGGTATGCGGGCGTATTGCACCAAGGTGCAGTGTCCCTAAAGGTCAATTTCGCAGTCGCGCAGTATCTGCGAGCATAGCGGCTCCTGCCCCAACAGTGGCGTGAGGAGGAAAACGGCGGACGCCACACGAAAAATGGCACCGATGTTACCCGGTCATGGAAGCCGCGTTGTCCTGGTCGACGATGACGCCAGCATGAGCCACGCGCTGGTGCGTATTCTGCGGCTGGGCGGCTATGTGCCCGTGACTTTCGACTCGGCCGAGGCGCTGCTGGAGGCAGGCGGCGCGCGGGATGCGGCGTGCCTGGTCTTCGACGTCCACCTCCCCGGTCTCACCGGTTTCGAGCTGTACGAGCGGCTGGCGAGCACCGGAGCCTTGCCGCCTGCGATATTCATCACGGCCTACGACGAGCCGGAATCCCGCAGCCAGGCCGAAGCGTTGGGCGCGGCCGGCTATTTCACCAAGCCCTTTTCCGGGTACGAGCTCGTCGCCGCAATCGCGCGGGCGATCGCCGCGCGCGTGCCCGGCACGCAGACGCAGTGACCTGACACTCGAATGACGCGCGGCGGCCGGCGATAGAAATCATCATCGCGGACTTCAGGGCGTCTGCGACCTTGGCGACCGCAGCGGCGCACCGGGCTGGACCGGCTCCTTCCACCAGCCTCCGCCGAGCGCCTGGAACAGCGCGGCCGAATCGGCGTAGCGATCGGCGGCGGCCTGCGTCTGGTCGAGAAGCGTGGCGTGGAGCTTGCGCTGGGCGTCGAGGAGCGCGTAGTAGCTCACTCCACCCGACTGGTAGCGGGCCGCGGCGATGTCGTGCTGGCTGCGCGCTTGCGAAGCCGCCTCGGCGCGTTCCTTGAGCTTCCTTTCATCCGCCTCCAGCGCGCGCAGCACATCGGCCACGTTCTGGAAGCCCTGCAGCACGACTTCCTGGTACGCCGCGCCGGCCTGCTCATAGGCCGCGATGGCGGAACGGCGCTTGGCCTGGAGCTCGCCGCCGTGAAAAATCGGCTGGGTGAGCGCCGCTCCCAGCAGGTAGAAGCCGGTCCCGCTCCCGAAGAGATCGCCGCCGCGGGAGGCGAGCGAGCCGGCTGTGGCCGAGAGCGTGATCTGCGGATACAGGTTCGCGGTGGCGACACCCACGCGCGCGGCTGCCTGGTGCAGGAGCGCCTCCGCCGCACGGATGTCCGGCCGCTGGCGCGCCAGCTCCGAAGGCAGGCTCAAGGGCAGCTCGGCGGGCAATTGCAGCTCGGCGAGCCGGAACTCCGGGAGCTCCGCCCCCGCGGGTGGCCGGCCGATGTACAGAGCGAGGCGATGGCGCACCTGCTCGAGTTGGCGTCGCAGCTCGGGCAGTGCGGCGCGGGCCTGCGCGAGGTCGACGCGCTGGGCCACCACGTCGGCCTGGGCCGCGGTGCCGAGCTGCTCCATGCGCTCGGTGATGGCGAGCTGGCGTGCCTGAATCGAAACGATCTCCTCGGTCGCCGCGACCTGCTCCCGCAGTGCCGCCTCGCGGATCGCCGCGGTGACGACGTTGCCGGCCAGCATGAGGCGCGCCGCCTCGAGCTCGTATTGCTGGTAATCGATCTCGGCCTGCAGCGCCTCCAGCTCGCGCCGGGTGGCTCCGAAAAGATCAAGGGTGTAGGACACGCCGACCGAGGCGAGGTAAAGATTGAGGGGAGTGGGAAAGGGGAGATTTTGCACGCCAAGGGACTGCGGATTCACGTCGACGCGATTGGCGGAAAGCCTCGCGTCGACCTTGGGAAACTGGGTGGCGCCCGTGCGCGCGTTCAAGTCTTCCTGGGCCTGGCGCAGCTTCGCGCGCGCGCGGGCGAGGGTGGGGCTCGCCTCCAGCGCCTGGCGCACGAGGCTGTCGAGAGCCGGCGACTGGAACAGCGTCCACCATTGCGCGGGGACGTCCATGTCTCGCGCAAACCGCGGTTCCGCGACTGGAGTCGGCGTGTATCGCTCCGTCGCCGGGATTTCCGGAGGGCGCAGCGGATCCCAGGCACAGGCCGCGAGCGCAGCCATTACGATGCAAGCTGCAGCGCAATCCGCTATACGACTCATTGCGCGCTTCATCGTCAGTCGAGCGTCCTGCGGTAGAAGATCACCGCGAAAGTCATGACTACCACCGTAAACACCATCATCGGCCAGATGTTGGGCCAGAGCTCGGCCCAGTTGTTGCCCTTGAGCAGGATGCCGCGCACCAGGCGCATGAAATAGGTGGCCGGGAGCACCTCGCCGATCACCTGCGCCCAGCCCGGCATGCCGCGGAAAGGGAACATGAATCCGGACAGAAGCATCGTCGGCAGGAAGTAGAAGAATGTGAGCTGCATCGCCTGGAGCTGGTTCTGCGCGAGCGACGAGAGCGTGATGCCGACCGTCAGATTGGCGGCGATGAACAGCAGCGCCACGACGTAGAGCACGGTCAGGCTGCCGACGAAGGGCACGTCGAACAGATAGCGCGCCGCGAGCAGGATGATGGTCGACTGGATCAAGCCGATGAAGATGTATGGCACGATCTTGCCGGTCATGACCTCCAGCGGCTGCGCCGGCGTGGCGAGCAGGTTCTCCATCGTGCCGCGCTCGCGCTCGCGCGTCATCGCGAGGCCGGTCATCATCACCATGGTCATGGTGAGTATCACTCCCATCAGGCCGGGCACGATGTTGTGCTGGGTGAGCCCCTCGGGGTTGTAGAGCTTGTGCACGCGCACTTCGAACGGCGCATCGCCCCCCGTGAGCGGCGCGAGCGCTCCCTTGAGGTCTTTCCTCGCGACGGAGGCGGCGAGCTCGCGTACCGACGCGATCGCGGCGCCGGCCGCCGCGGGATCGGTCGCGTCCGCCTCAAGCAGGAGCGCCGGGCGCTCTCCGCGCAGGAGCCTGCGGGTGAAATCGGCGGGGAAGGTCACCACGAACTGCACTTCGCCGCGCGCGAGCGCAGCCCGCGCCGCCTCCTCGTCCGTGAGCTCTGCGACGAACTCGAAATAGCGGCTCGTCTTCATCGCCGCGAGAAAGCTGCGCGTGAACTCGCTCTGCTCCGCGATCACGACCGCCGTGGGGAGATGCCTCGGGTCGGTATTGATGGCGTAGCCGAAGAGGATCAACTGGATGATCGGCATGCCGACGATCATGCCGAAGGTGATGCGGTCGCGCCGGAGCTGCAGGAATTCCTTGCGGACGATCCCCCACCAGCGCGCGAGCGAGAAGCGCGTCATCCCTTCTCTCCGTAGTTGTCCGCCGAACGGCTCATCAGGTGGATGAACACGTCTTCCAGCCCCGTCTGGGCGGGCTCGATGCGCCACGCGGTGCCGGCCGTGGCGCGGCGCAGCGTTGCCTCGAGCGCCGCGGCGTCCCGGCCGGTGACGTGCAGGGCCGAGCCGAACGCGGCGATCTGCTCAACGCCCGGCTCGCCCTGCAGCTTGCCGGCGATCTCGGCGAGGTTCTCGCCTGATACCGCCCAGGTGGCGAGCCTCTGGCCCGCGACGATTTCCTCGGCCGTGCCCTGCGCAATGAGCTTGCCGAAGGCGATGTAAGCGAGCTTGTGACAGCGCTCGGCCTCGTCCATGTAATGCGTGCTGACGAGGACCGAGATGCCGCGCGCGGCAAGGGCGTGCAGCTCCTCCCAGAACTCGCGGCGCGCCTTGGGATCGACGCCCGCGGTGGGCTCGTCGAGAAGCAGCAGTTCGGGCTGGTGCAGCATGCATGCGGCGAGCGCCAGCCGCTGCTTCCAGCCGCCCGACAGCGCCCCGGCGAGCTGCGTCGCCCGCGCGGTCAGGTTCAGTCCCTCGATCGCCCGGTCGACCGCCTCGCGGCGCGACGGCATCTCGTAGATGCGCGCGATGAAATCGAGGTTTTCCCGGATCGACAGGTCTTCCCAGAAGGAGAAGCGCTGCGTCATGTAGCCGACGCGGCGCTTGATCTCGCGGCTCTCCTTGCGGATGTCGTAACCCAGACAGGTGCCCGAGCCCGAGTCCGGCGTGAGCAGGCCGCACATCATGCGGATCGAGGTGGTCTTGCCGCTGCCGTTCGGCCCGAGGAAGCCGAAGATCTCGCCGCGGTTCACGCGCAGCGACAGGTCGTTGACCACGTGCTTGTCGCCGAAGCGCTTGTTCAGCCCGCGCACGTCGATTGCGGCGCCGTCGCGCTGCGAGCTCATGTCTGCCTCATTTGAGAGTGACGGCGACCGGCTGTCCCGGGCGCAGCCGCTGCGCATTCTCGACCGAGGGGCGCGCCTCGATCATGAACACGAGCTTCGCGCGCGTCTCGTTGCTGTAAATGACCGGAGGCGTGTACTCCGACTCGTTGGAAATGTAGGTCACAGTCGCCGGCACGTCGGCCTCGCAGCCGTCGCAGCGCACCGCGACATTGCGGCCGGGCTTGAGTCCGCCGACGACGGCCTGCGGCACGAAGAAGCGCACTTTCACGTTCCTGGGCGGCAGCATGCGCACCACGGGGCTGCCGGCCGGCACCCATTCGCCTTCGCGATACAAGGTGTCGACCACGAGGCCGGCCTGGGTTGCGGAGACGTGCTTCTGATCGAGCCGCCAGCTCGACTGGCTGACCACGGCGCGCGCCGCCGCGACCTGGGCGTCCTGCGCGCGGATCTGGTCCTGGCGCGCAGGCAACCGGGACACCTCCAGCTGGCCCGCGAGCTCGCGCACCCGCGCGGCCTTGACGGCGTGGTTGGAGCGGGAATCGTCGAGCTGGGCGCGCGGGATGCCGCCGACTTCGAACTGGGCCTCGTCGCGCTTGAGCTGCTGCGCGGCCTGCGCTTCCGCCGCGATCGCCTGGGCGAGCTGCGCCCTGGCCACGTCGAGCTCTGGATTGCGCTTGCCGAGCTTCAGATCGGCGAGCTGGGCCTGGGAGGCCTTGAGCTGCTCGTCGGCCTGCCGCTTGGCCGCCGTTTCCTGATCGGCCTCCAGCTCGAAGAGCGGCGTACTCGCGTCGATCGTCTGCCCGCGCTGCACGAAGAGGCGTTCGAGCCGGCCGCCGACGGGCGAGGCGACGTATACGTATTCGCCCTCGACATAGCCTTGGTAGGAGGAAGGCTGGTCTGCGGAGCAACCGCCGAGAATTCCCGAAGCGATGAAGAGTACGAGCGCGTTACGGCGCATGAGCCTTTGTATCTTTCCCAGCTTTCTGGGCACGCGAAAGTCCGGCGCGATTGGACAGTCTAGCCGTGCCCTGTGTCGGCGGCAACGCACCTGCGTCGTGCGCCAATCTGCGCTGGCTTGCAGGTTCTACAACCCAAAGGTTCCAAGTATTCACGGAGTGGATCGCGATCCATGCTTACTCGTTCTTTTTTCTGCGCCGCCGTTCTCCGTCCTCAGAGGCTGGCGGCCGAACGAGTTCGAAGAGATGCAGTAGCCCCAAAGGCCAATGTTCGTTCCCGCAACAAACGGGCACAGTTTCCTCGCCATGTTGAAGGGTGACCTGCGCCGTCGGCAACACGCTGCTGGCCTTATGGGGCACGGTGATGGTGTTGCTGATCCATTGAGGTCCGTAATGACGACCGGCATGGTCCAGGGCGCTTCGACCGAGCTGCTGCGATTCCTGTCGCGCCTCGGCCACACGCTGCTCGCCACGGGAGACGCGGTGGTCGTGATCGAGGACACGCTGCGCCGGATCGCGCACGCCCACGGGGCACGGAACGTGAACGTGGTCGCGCTCCCGACGGTCCTCCTGGTGAAGATCGACGAAGGCGCAACCTTCATCGACTTCACCTCGGAGCGGGGTCTCGCGCTCCGCTTCGATCAGATCGAAGCGGCATTCGAGCTGGCGCAGGACGCCGAACGCATGGCTGTCAAGCCAGGCGAGGCGCTCGTGCGGCTCAACAGCATCCTGGTGCGACCGCCACGGTTCGGAGCCGCCTGGAACATCTTCGGGCTCATGCTGGTTACAACGGGCATCGCGCTCATGCTGCAGCCAACGGTCGGAGTCATCCGTTGGGCCGCGCTTTTAGGCCTGATCGTCGGCGTCCTCAAGGTGTTCGCCCGCAGCCGCGGCATGCTCAACACGCTGCTGCCTACGATAGCCGCGTTCGTTGTGTCGCTGATCGCGGTCGAAGCCGCGCGGCGGGGAATACTGGCGGGCCCGCTACGCGTGGTCATCGCCGCGGTCGCAACGTTCATTCCGGGCGGCGTGCTCGCCGTGGCGACCATGGACCTTGCGTACGGCGATATGGTCTCCGGATCGAGCCGGTTCCTAACCGGCCTCGTGCAGCTCATGTTCCTCGTCCTCGGCATGATGGTCGCCGTCTCTCTCATCGGGCTGCCGCCCGCGCTTTCGGCCGAGGGCGCCGAGGAGTTCGGTGCGTGGGCGCCATGGCTGGGCGTGCTGCTCTTCGGCGTCGGTCAGGCGTTCCACAATTCCGCGCGGCTGAAGACCTTGCCCTGGATGCTGCTCGTCCTGTTCGTCGCCGCGGCGGGCCAGTTCCTGGGCAACGCGGTGTTCGGCGGCTACATGAGCGCCTTCATTGCCGCGACGATGATCACGCCGATGGCGTACCTCGTGCAGTATCGCTTCGGGGGCCCGCCGGCGATGGTCACCTTCCAGCCGGCGTTGTGGATGCTCGTGCCGGGAGCGATCGGCCTGATCGGACTGGCCGAGCTGGTCGGCGACAACCGGCTCGCCAGTATTACCGACTTCGTGACGGCGCTCTTTACGATCGTTGCGATCGCAATCGGCTGTCTGATCGGATCGTGGATCTACGGCGTCCTGTGAGATCCCATCTTCCGCAGCGCCGGGTCGATGGCAGAGATGATGCGCAGCCGTCTGTGGGGGAAACAGTGAGACCGGGCTGCGGTGTGGGGGCGTCGGAAGAGCGTAACCTTATTACCGCTGAGGAGGTGTGACATGGACATCGAGAGCATGACAACGACGGCGACTGCGGCATTGACGACGTTCGGACTCAAGATACTGGGCGCGCTCGCCGCCTGGATCGTGGGGCGTGCACTCATCGGATTTGCGGTGCGCCTGGTGTCGGCGGGGCTTGCGCGCCAGAACGTCGACGCGACGCTGGGACGCTATCTGGGCACGATCATCAGCGTTGCGCTGAATGTCGTCCTGGTCGT
The DNA here is from genome assembly GCA_035259205.1 of Burkholderiales bacterium. Lineage (GTDB taxonomy): Bacteria > Pseudomonadota > Gammaproteobacteria > Burkholderiales > SG8-41 > SG8-41. Next base: position 8,132 of record DATFWO010000334.1, read on the forward strand.
CGCGATCCTCGGCTATTTCGGCGTCGAGACCACCTCGTTCGCGGCCCTCGTCGCCGCGATGGGCATCGCGATCGGCGCGGCCTGGGCGGGGCTGCTGGCGAACTTCGCTGCGGGCGCGTTTCTCATCGTGCTCCGGCCGTTCAAGGTGGGTGACTACGTGAAGGTCGCGGGCATCGAAGGCACGGTGAAGGAGATCGGGATCTTCGCCACCACGCTGCAGATGCCCGACAACATCGCGGCGTTCGTCGGCAACAACAAGATCTTTTCGGACACGATCCAGAACTGCTCGACCGCGGAATTCCGCCGCGTCGACCGCACGGCGCAACTCGCGCACTCAGTCAACGTGGGCGACGCCGTCAAGCGGCTGAAAGAGGCCCTGGCTAAGATCGCGAACGTGCGCAAGACGCCGCCGCCGGACGTCGAGATCGTGGATTTCACGCCGCGCGGCCCGGTACTCGCGGTGAGGGGCTACGCGCACACCGATCATTAC
>DATFWO010000335.1:0-30219 GCA_035259205.1 Burkholderiales bacterium
ATGATCATCGGCATGTTGACGACGATCGTTTCGACTTTGGTTATCTTCATTTCTGGTGATCGTGATAAGTGATACGTGATACGCGACCGATGACAGGTGTCAACTAACCGCGCTGCCGCGGCAGCTACCGCTTACCATTTACCACCTGTCACCTATCGTCAATTACGCCGGTGCAGCCAGCTGTTCCGCTGCGGCCAGCAACCGCCGGGTGGCGTCCGCGATGCGATTTTGCATGGCTGCAACCTTGTCGCGATCCTGCGCCAGCCCATTCGTACGGCGGGCGATCATGTCGCGCATGACCCCGGGCGCCGGTCCGCCGGTCGTCGTGCGCAGGCGGATGTTCTCCATGGGATCGAGGGATTTCCTGACGACATCGGGCGCTATGCCAAGCGGCCTGCCGAACAGAGTCTGCGACGCACGGTCGAGATCGGCCGCTGTGATCGCCAGTGCGGTCTGACCCGCCTCTATCGTCTCGCGCACCACCGTGCCGACGATGTTGTGCGCCATTCGGAACGAAAGCCCGGTCTCGCGGACTATCACGTCGGCCAGCTCCGTAGCGCTGCCGAAGCCGATTTCCGCGAGGTGGCGCATGCGCTCGGGTCGAACGGTGATCGTCTGCAGCACGCCATTCATGATACGCAGCGCCCCGCAACTCTGATCGACTGCCTCCAGTACCGGCCCATTGAGCGCGGACACGCCGTCGTTGACGTCGGCCAGCGAGGTGTTCTTGCTGCAGGCGAGCGCCGTGGCGAGCGCACCGGTAACGCGCGCAGCGAGCCCTCTCACGTGCTCGGTAGCCTGTGGATTCTTCTTCTGCGGCATGATGCTGCTCACGCTCGCGTACTCGTCCGCCAGCTCGACCATGCCGAATTCCATCGTATTCCAGGTCTGCAGGTCGGTCGCGAGCCGCGAGAGACCGGTCATGAGCACGGCCGCCGCAGCGGCCGCCTCGTGCGCATCGTCGCGGCAGGACACCGCGTCGTAGGCGATCTCGAGAAGCTGCCGGAACCCGAGCAGATCGCTCACGTAGTCCCGGTCGATCGGAAACCCCGTCGTGGTTAGCGCACCGGCGCCGAGCGGGCAGGCGTCGCAGCGCCCGAGGGCGTTGTCGACTCTCGCGAAGTCGCGCGCCAGCAGGTCGGCCCCGGTCAGCAGGTAGTAGCCGAGCGAGATCGGCTGCGCGTGTTGCGTGTGCGTATAGCCCGGCATGATGGTCTCGGCATGCTCGCCGGCGAGACGGAGCACCGTTTCCCGGGCGCGGTTGAGCTCCTGCAGCAGAACGAGGAGCCGCCCGCGCAGCGCCAGGCGCCACGAGGTGGTATGCAGGTCGTTGCGGCTGCGGGCGGTGTGCATGCGCCCGCCGGTTTCGCGGCCGAGCTGCTTCACGATGTGCGACTCCACGTACGAATAGAGGTCCTCCTGACGGTAGTCGATGGAGAGCACAGCGGGGCCGGCGCCGCGCAGATCCAGCAATGCCCGCAGGATGCGGGCGACATCCTGGCGCTGGACGATCCCCTGCCGGTCGAGCATCAGCACGTGCGCGAGATGGATGAGCATCTCGGGCTCGAACTGGTACTTGATCCCGGCGTCAACCGCCGGCGCGTAGTACGACTGCACCAGCGCCGGCGCCGGCGGCGCCTTCACGCGCTCGCGTATCGAAACCGCATGGTCTTCCTTGCCTTCCGTCATAAATCACCAGTTGCCAGCCAGGTTCACGCGTGACCGGCGACTATCGCTTCAGGGCAGCTCCCGGTAGATCGCCGCGGTCGCCGCCTGCACGCGCGCCGGCTGGTCCCACGCCGGATACTTGGCCTTGAACTCTTCCACCAGCAGCTTGCCGGCCTCGTCGGCGGACTTGCCCTCCTTCTTCAGCTCCGCCGCGCGCGCCTGGAGCGCCTTGATGACGCCGCGATAGTCCTCGATCACGGAGGCATCGGCGATATCGTAGTGGGCGCCGACCACCTTCGCCGGCTTGAGCGCCGACAGCGCGTCGAGGCTCGTCAGCCACGTGCGGCTGTCCGACTGCGGCGTGGCGAAGGCCGGAAAGAGATTCTTCATCGCGAGGTCCCCGGAAAAGAGCACGCGATCTTCCTCGACGAAGGCCACCGTGTCCCCGCGCGTGTGACCCGGACCCAGCCGGATGATCCGGACGCGGACCCCGCCCAGGTCGAGCACCTTCTCCTTCTCGAAGATCTCGGCCGGCGTGCGGAAAGTCGCCTCCTTCAGAAGATCGTCGATCTCCGCCGAGCGCTTCCTGAAGACATCGACCCACTTCATTCCCATCTCGTCGACGTCCTGCTGCTGGGCGGCAGCACGCAGGACCTTCGCGCTCGGCGGGAACGCCACCTCGCCGGTAGTGTGCTCGGGATGAAAATGTGTGTTCACGATGTAGATTTCCGAGCCCTTGCCCACCTTCTGCGCTTCGCGCAGCACGACCTGCCCGTTCTTCAATCCCATGCCGGGGTCGACCACGAGCGTGGCGCGGGTGCCGACGACGATGCCGACGTTGGGCACCATCCCTACCTTGAAGTCGGGAATCACATAGACGTGCTCGGACAGCTTGACGGTAGCGCCTTCCTTCTGCAGCGGCACGTGCCATTGCACCGGCGCTTGGGCGCCGGACATGGAGCTGGCGAGCGCCGCCGCGGCGAACATCGCGCCGCGAACTGCGATACGAAGAATACGATTCAAGCTGTGCATGGTCTTCTCCTTATGCTAGACCCTATTTCGACCCGGAGTGCCTTACGCGGGCGCGCAGTTTTTCCCACGCCGCGTAGTTCCGCGAGGCGTGCTGCTCGGGAAATTGCGGCGCCTGCGTCTCTATCCAGCGAAAGGGCGTCTCGCCCTTCTGAAAGAACGCGTGGCAGGTGCCAACCCCGGTCCAGGCATAGTCTCCCGGACCGATGGGGTAGCGCGTCCCTTCCATCTCGATGTCCGCTTCCCCCTCGATCACATAGTAGATTTCCTCCACCGCATGATCGTGACGGCCGCGCACGCCGCCCACCGCGAGCTCGCCCCGCATCATGAAAAAGTGCTGCACGCCGAAGTCGCGCTCCATGAAGCGATGAACCTTCAGGCCCCGTACGCCCGCCGCATCCCGGATCATCGGCTTCTGACCCTTGAAGCGGCCGAGGAAGCGCGTGCACGGGTCCTCGAGATCGGGGCGGCCGACCTGAGCAGGCCAATCGGCAGCGCCCAGAAACAGGGTGTCCTCCCAGCCGCCGGGGGGCTTGGGTTGCGGCGCGCTCATCTCGAACCAGCGTGCAGGCTCATTCGAGGTATTGCGCAGCGCGTGCGGCGTCCCGTACGGGACGAAGGCGTAATCGTCCGCGGTCAGCCGAAACGCTTCCGCGTCCCGCTGGACCTCCAGCTCGCCGGAAAGCAGGTAGATCCCTTTTTCGTACGCATGCACGCGGCTCGACGTGCAGCCTGCAGGCGCGAGCCGGCAGATGCCGGCGCCCATGTGCACGGAACCGGCTGAACGGTCGACCAGCACGTATTGCTCCAGCCCGGTCGAATGGTCGGCATAGGCATGAGGGACGGCGAACTTCTCGTCATCGACCTTCCCGACGTGGAACAGGAAAGGACCGCCTATCGTTCGGGCGTCGATGTCGGCTTTGCCCATCGCAACGTCTCCATCCACCGCAACCAGGACCACGTTTTATCACAATACGACCGCGTGCGCGCCGCTCCCGGTTGCAAAGTGCTATGTTCGCACTCTCGATGGCGCCCCGCCGGTTGCCACAATATGGTCCGAGCACCGGAGGCGCGGACTTGGATCAAGCGCGCCGGAGCGCGAGCATCGCCGCAGGCGCACTACCTACAGGAGAGGCACCCCAATGAGCGCATCCATGAGCCCGGGAAAGCAGGCGTCCCAGACGCTCGCACTCAACATGAAGCTCATCTCGCACCACGAGATGGGCGGCTTCGGCGGCGTGGGCGAGGGCATGGGCATGCAAAAGACCCGAGACGGCCGGCGCGTGATGTGGCTCGGGCACGAGGCTGCGCCCAAGAATTTCACGGCGATCGACGTCACGGATCCGAAGAATCCCAGGATGATCATCCAGACCGAGCTCCCGCATGCGAAGATGCGCTCCAACTCGCTCGAGGTCTACGGCGACAAGATGTACGTGGCGCATCAAATCCGCGGCGAGCGCGGCATGACCCCGGCGGGCTTCGACATCTGGGACATCGGCACACCGGAGCAGCCGAAAAAGCTCTCGCATTTCGACGCGTCGGGCCCGCATTCGCTCGGCGTGCATTGCGTGTGGTGCCCCGACGGCGAGTACGTGCACATGTCCTCGGGCGCGCCCGATTTTCAGCCGCGCAACAAGAATGATCATCAGTTCTATCGCATCATCGACGTGCGCAATCCGGTCAAGCCGGTGGAAGTCGGCCGCTGGTGGTATCCGGGACAACGCGAAGGCGACGCTGCCCCGCCACTGCCGCGTCATCCGAAGTTCGACAGCGGCTACCGCCCGCACAACACCCAGGTGTATCCCCAGCGGCCGGACCGCGCCTACTGCGCGTATATCGACGGCGGCCTCGTCATACTCGACATCAGCGACAAGTCCCGGCCGAAGCAGGTCTCGCACTTCAACTATTCGCCGCCGTTTAACGGCTTTACGCACACGGTGATGCCGCTCTTCGAGAAGGAGTTGCTGATCGTGAGCGACGAGTGCACCAGGGACGACGGCGAGGACTGGCCGAAGCCGACCTGGGTGTTCGACATGCGCGAGGAGAGGAACCCGGTGCCGATCGCCACTTTGCCGCTGCCGCCGGTCGAAGTGTTCGGCAAGCGCGGCGGGCGCTATGGGTCGCACAACCTCTATGAGAACTACCCTGGCGACTGCTCCTGGCGTTCGGAAAAGGTCATCCTCGCCACGTTCTTCAACGGCGGCGTGCGCGCTTACGACATGTCCAACCCGTTCCAGCCGCGCGAGGTCGCCTACTTCGTGCCGGGCGCGCCGCCCTTGTCGCCCAAGGGCGCGATTCAGATCAACGACGTGTACTGGGACGACCGGGGACTGGTATACGCGGGAGACCGCTTCAGCGGCGGGCTGTACATACTGGAGATGCAGATCTGATAGGCGCTTCGCGAGTAATGGGTGATGGGTGGCTCGAAACTCACGGCGCGCACGATTCTCTATATGCAAGCACCGGGCGGCAAGAGAATGCCAGTGGAGGTTTCGATTTCGAGCCACATCCATATCCAGGCAGCAAGTTCGGAGACCACCGTGTTTTTGTGAGTGGGCCAGGTATCAAAGGTCGGCTTTGCGTCGGGGGCGCGGATCAAGTCCAGGCTCTCCTTTGTCATTCGTTTACTTGCGCAAGAGGATACGCACACTGACCCGACGTGGCGTCCGCTTCTATCTGACACCGAGAGGAAGCGAAAGTGTGAATCTCTCCGAGCTATGGTTTGGAGGGTCATCGGGACGTTTGCGCAAATCCGGTTCGGGTGGACGTCCCGAACCACGCCGCTCGAAGTAGCGGTGTCAGGAGGAGGAGCAAGACGTTCTATCCCTCATCCCTCATCCCTCATCCCTCATCCCTCATCACCTATCACTTATCACGTGCGCGAGCTGCTTCACCTGCTGCACGATCTCGGCATACTCGCGTGCGACTGTCGCCTTCAGCTGCTCGGGGGTCATGCGTTCGGCGGGCTGGCTGCCGTCGGCCTCGAGGCGCTTCGCCATCTGGGGCGAATGCATGCCATCGCTCACCACGCGATTGATGGCAGCGACGATCGCGCGCGGCGTTCCCGCGGGCGCGTACAGGTTGTAGCGATTGGTGATCTTGAAGCCGGGAAATCCCTGCTCGGCGACCGTCGGCAGGTCCGGCATGGTCGGGATGCGCGCGAGGCCCAGTGCAGCCAGCGCGCGCACCTTGCCGGTTCTGATCGCGCCGCTCGCGGCGATCGAGCTCGCGGCCGCCATGTGAATCTCGCCTCCCATCACGGCGAGGATGGCGGGCGCGCTCCCCTTGTACGGCACGAACAGCAGCTTCGCGCCGGAGAGCTGCGCCAGTCGCTCCATGCCCAGGTGAACCGTGCTGCCCACTCCGGCGGCTCCAGAATAGGTCACCGTCTGCGTTGCGGAGTACGCAACCAGCTCCTTGATGGACTTGACGGGCAGGCTCAGGTTCACGAGGAGGATGTAGGGCTGAGCGGACGTTGGGACGACAGGCTCGAACTCCTTGAGAACGTCGAAGGAGACACGCTTCAGCGCGCCCAGCAGCATGAGCGTGTCGCCCAGGCTCAGTAACGTGTACCCGTCGGGCGCGGACCTCGCGACCAGCTCCATTGCGATCACGCCGCTGCCGCCGGGCCGGTTATCCACCACCGCATTCGTGCCCCAGCGATCGGTCAGCATCTGGGCCGCTGCGCGGGCGATCGCGTCCGCGCCCGCGCCGGGAGCTACCGCAACGATCAGCCGGATCGGCCGAACCGGATAGCCGGGCGGCTTGTCCTGCGCGAGCGCGGCGCTGCAGTACGCGAACGCGGCGCCGATGAGCCAACGAGCCAAGCTATCGATCATGTCTCAGATATTGGATTCGGTTCGATGCCCGCATTGCGCTGCCATCTCCGGAATCTTGCTGCACGCCACCCGAAAGGCGAATAAGATCTTATGAAATAGTTCACGACATTCTACCTTCACGGGGAGGCTTCCATGCACCGAGCGGATGTGATCGCAGTCGCGGCAGTCGTCAATTTTGGACTCATCGCCGGCTTCACGATCCCGGCGGGCGCGCAGTCGATCACCGCGTACGAAGGCGCGCGGCTGATCGTGGGCGACGGGCGCGTGATTGAGAAAGCAACGGTGGTCGTGGACGGCACGAGGATCACCCTGGCCGGCCCCGCCGGCGATGTTCGCGTGCCTGACGGCGCGAAGCGCGTGGACCTGGCGGGCAAGACCGTGATACCGATGATGATCGACACCCACGTCCACCTCAGCCCGACGCGCGATGGAATTGTGCGAGACTTGAAGGCGCGTGCCTACTACGGCGTGAGCGCGGCGCTGAGCATGGGCACGGACAACTACGAGGTGCTCGACATCCGCGCCCAGACGATACCCGGTGCGGCGCGCTTTCTGAGCGCGGGGCGCGGGATCACGATGCCCGAGCCGGGGCGCACGACCGTGCCGTACTGGATCACGTCCGCAGCGGAGGGCCGCAAGGCGGTGGAAGAGCTCGCCGCGCACAAGGTCGACATCGTCAAGATCTGGGTCGACAGCAGGGACGGCAAGTACCAGAAGCTCGCGCCTGAAATCTACGGCGCCATCATCGACGAGGCGCACAAGCGCGGGCTCCGGGTTACCGCGCACCTCTTCGATCTCGAGGACGCGAAGGGGCTGATTCGCGCCGGGGTCGACGCGCTCGCGCACGGCGTTCGCGACAAGGACATCGACGACGAGCTAGTGGCCATGTTCAAGCAGCGCCCGAACCTGATCCTCACGCCGAACCTGCCGGATCGCGGCGTGAAGGTGGACATGAGCTGGCTGCGGGAGGGACTGGCTCCCGGGGAGCTTGCGAAACTCGAGGCGGCCAACACCGACCGGCCGGAGGCGCAGGCGTTTTTTGGAATTCAGGCGCGCAACCTGGCGCGGCTCAACGCGGCGGGCGCGCGTATCGTGCTCGGAACCGACGGCAACCGGTCGTGGGCGGCGCACGAGGAGATGCAGGACATGGTGCTAGCCGGGATGACGCCGATGCAGGTCATCGTGGCATCGACGAGGAACTCGGCCGAATACCTGCGGCTCGGCGACGCCGGCACGCTGCAGGCAGGCAAGAGCGCCGACTTCATCGTGCTCGACGCCAATCCGCTCGACGACATCACCAACACGCGGCGCATCTCGGCGGTAATCCTGCGCGGCGCGGCCGTGGACCGTGCCCAGCCGGTCCGCTGAAAGCGCCGAACCGGAAGGTGATCTCGTCATGCACATGATCGAAACCGCCGACTACGAGGCGGACGTCGTCGTGATCGGCTTCGGCTCGGCGGGAGGCTGCGCCGCGATCGAGGCCTGCGATTTCGGGGCCGAGGTCCTGATACTCGAGAAGCAGCCGGAGGGTACGCACTGCTCGAATACGCGCATGAGCGGGGGAGGCTTCCACAGCCCCGACCCGGGAGGCGACTTCGAGTCGCTCAAGTCGTACGCGAAGGCAATGTTCAGCGGCGACAACCTGCCCCACAAGCTCGAGGGCGATCAGAGCGAGTTCGCCGACGAGCTCGCCGAGCTGTGGGCGCGCTACGCGCCGCACAACGCCGCGTTCATGCGGGGACTCGATCCGGGATTCCAGACCGTGGTTTCCGCAGGCGCCGCCTTTCCCGAATTTCCCGGCGCGGAACGCTCGGGATACGCATGCGTGCGCAGCACGTACACGGGGAAATACGACGAGGATGCGCTCACCGGCCGAAGCAAAGATACGGCCAAGCACGGAAAGCAATCGGGCGAGGCGTTCCACGCCTGCATGTTGACCGGCATCCAGTCCCGCAACGTGCCGATACATTACGGCGTGGCCGCGAGAGATCTCATCCTCGACGAAAGCGGCGCCGTGATCGGGGTGCAGGCCGAGCGCGGCGCCCGGAGGGTCATCTACCGGGCGCGGCGCGCGGTGATCATCGCCTGCGGGGGCTACGAGTACAACGTGCGCATGCGCAAGGCGTTTCTGGACGGGCCTGCAGTGGAAGGCTGGGCGTTCTACGGCTCGCCCGCGAACACCGGCGACGGGATCCGCATGGCGCTGCGCATCGGCGCGGCACTGTCGCGAGTCGGGAGCATCGCGGGCCGCGTCATCTGCGCCGTTCCCGAGCGCAGGCTCGGCTTGCGCATCGGACTGAATACTTCGGGAGTAGGCAAGCCCAACGAAATTGTCGTCGATAACCACGGCCGGCGCTATGCGTCCGAGCGGCGGATCACGAAGGACCCCAGCCGCTACATCTTCTACAAGGAGGCGCTCCAGTTCGATACGGTGACCCTGACCTATCCGCGTATCCCGTCGTGGATGATCTTCGACTCGGTCATGATGCGCCGCGGCCCGATCGTCAGCGTGGCCGCAGCGGCCTACAACGGGATCGATTGGGGTGCGGACAACATGAACGCCCTGCGCAACGGCTGGATACTCAAGGGCGATACGCTCGAGGAGCTCGCGCGCCGCATCCGCGGGCATTCCGACAACAAGGGCGCGATGGACACCGCGGCGCTTGAGCGCTCGGTGGAAACCTGGAACCGCTACTGCGCTGCGGGCCACGATCCCGATTTCGAGCGCGAACCGGGAACGATGGGCCCCGTCGCGGAGCCGCCGTTCTACGCCATCCCGCTCTATCCCGGCGGGCCGAACACGAAGGGCGGCTTGCGCGCCGACGCCCAGCGCCGGGTACTCGATTGGGAAGACCGGCCGATACCGAGACTGTACGCGGTCGGGGAGATCTGCTCCGTGTTCCAGTTCGTCTATCAGGGCGGCGGCAATCTCGCGGAGGGTATCGTCTACGGCCGCGTCGCGGGACGCAATGCGGCGGAGGAACGTCCCTTGAGCGCCAGGAAAGTGAGGGAGTACTCCCCTCAGCCTCCCCTGCATCAGGGCCCGGTTCATTCATCGGATATCGGCTCGTAGCCATGAGCGCGCACGGCCGGTTGCGTCCGAGTGGCTTTGATCACACTAGGAGAGGCGATGAAAAGGGCGTGGACTGAGCGCGTAGCCAGTATAGTCGTTCACACCTTGGTCGCGGCAAAACTTCTCAAGGACGAAGATATTGAGCGCGGCGTGGCCATCGTTGAGGAAGAAATACGGGTCCGGCTGGTTATCGGTGACTGGCCAGACGATAGTTACAAATCAAACTGAGACACCACCCTTTTCGCGGGCGCTGGACTTGCACGGCGTTTCCGCACTACATTCTCCGGTCTGGAGGTTACGCATGAGCGCAGCAGCAGGTGAACGGCAGATCACGACCATCGAAGAGCTCGAGGCCATGTACGCAACGCCGGCCGGTCCCTCGCTCGCCAAGGAGATCGATCACATCTCCGAACACTATCGGGCCTTCATCGAGAAGGCGCCCTTCGTCGTCGTCGCCACTTCGGGTCCCGGCGGGCTGGATTGCTCGCCGCGCGGCGATCCGGCCGGTTTCGTGAGGGTGCTCGACCGCAAGCGCGTGCTGATCCCCGATCGGCGCGGGAACAATAGGCTCGACTCGCTGCGCAATCTGGTCGAGGACCCGCGGGTGTCGCTGCTCTTCCTGATTCCCGGCGTGAGCGAGACGCTGCGCATCAACGGCCGCGCGCGGATCCTCGTCGACGAGGAGCTCGCCGCGTCGTTCGCGATCAACGAGAGGACGCCGAAAGTGCTGATCGAGGTGACGGCGGACCGCGTCTATTTCCAGTGCGCCAAGGCCCTCGTCCGCTCGCGGCTGTGGGCGAGCGAAACGCAGGTGCCGCGCTCGGCGCTCCCGAGCACGGGGCAGATCCTGGCCGAGATCACCAACGGGAAGATAGACGCGGTCGAGCACGACCGGGGCTATCCCGAGCGCGTGAAGCAGACGATCTACTAGGGACTGGCGTTCTATAAAACAACAACGGCGCCCCGCGGGGCGCCGTTGTTTTGTACACGCGGTTGCTGGATCGGGATTACATGACTCCCGCAGCGGTCGACCGGAGGAGCTTCCCGCGCTGCGAGCCGGTGTGCTCGCCGTCCCTGAACGCCACCTTGCCGCCGATGATCGTGGCCTTGATGCCGCCCGACTTCTGTTTCAACCGGCACGCTCCGGTCGGCAGATCGTGCTCCACGGTCGGCATCTGCGGCGCAATCGTCTCGGGATTGAAGACGTTGAGGTCGGCGATGCAACCCTGGCGCAGCAAGCCGCGGTCGACGAAGCTCCACGCGACCGCCGGCGTGAGCGTGATCATCTTCACGGCTTCCTCGATCGAGAACGCGCCGCGCTCGCGCATCCAGTAGGCGAGGAGGTGGGTGTGTATGGACGAATCCATGATGAGGCTCACGTGCGCGCCGGAATCGGAGAACGTCATGACCGTCCGCGGATGCTTGAGCGTCGCGAGCGCTTCCGCCTCGCTCTTCGGCACGGTATTCGCGTCGAACTGCATGAAGAGCTGGTTGAAGTCGGTTTCCAGCGCGAGGTCGATCATGAGCTCCACCGGATCGACGTTGCGCTGCGCCGCCACCTGGGCCACGGTGGGATTGCCCGACACGGGACTCTTCACGACGTACATGTTCTCGTAAGTGGGCTTGCGCGGCTCGCCGCCGCCGGAGCGATAGGCGCCGGTCCTCGTCGCCTCGATCAGGCGCTTGCGCCGCTCCGGATCTCTCAATGCCTTCTTCTGCTCTTCGATCGGCAGCGCGCGCAGCTGCGCCCACTCCGAAAACTCGTCGAACTGCAGCTGCGATTTGAACGACAGCACGTGCGAGACGCCGCGGGTGTGCGTCTGCCCGAACATGCGCCCGCCGGCTGCGGCAGTGGCGTCGAGGAGCTTCAGGTGGTCCTCCGCGCCCAGAATGCCCGCCGGCATGCCGAAGGTGATCGGAACGCCGCTCTTCACGGCGAGGTCGAGCAGCCTGTCGTTGGCGGCCTTGCGCACCGCCGGGTCCGGCGACCGGCAGTCCCGCTCCCGGGAATACTCGAATATCCCGCGGCCCGTCGATCCCATGAGGGATACGAGCCGGGACATCTCCTCCCACGAGGCGTGGTACGAAGCGACGTAACGGTTGTCCGGCTGCGGCAGCCGGTGCGCCGTCGAGCGGGAGCTGGTGAAGCCGATCGCCCCGGCGTCGAGTGCGTCGAGCAGTTCGTGCTCCATCGCGCCCATGTCGTCGGCGGTGGCCTGCTGCTCGAAAGCGCGCTCGCCCATCACGTGCGTGCGCAGCGCCGAGTGCCCGATGTTGGCGGCGTAGTTGATCGTCTTCGGCAGCTTGTCGACGACGTCCATGTATTCGCGGAACGTGGTCCAGTTCCAGTTGATCGCGGCCTCCATCGCCTTGCGGTTGATGTCCTCGGCGCGCTCTATGTTGTTCACGATCAGATCGCGCTGCTTCGATCTGCCCGGCGCGAGCGTGAAGCCGCAGTTGCCCATGACCACGGTCGTGACGCCATGCCAGCAGGAGCAGCTGCCGAGCGGATCCCAGAACACCTGGGCGTCCATGTGCGTGTGGCCGTCGATGAAGCCCGGCGTGACGACGTGGCCGGTGGCGTCCAGCTCTTCCTTGCCCTTCTCGGCTATGCGTCCGATCGCCGCAATCCGGTCGCCGTTCACCGCGACGTCCGCCCGATATTTCGGCAGTCCCGTTCCGTCGACTACCGTGCCGTTCCGGATCACCAGATCGTACATGTGGCTATCTCCTGTGTTGAATCGGCGAGCGCTGCCGCTACTTCGCGGCGGCAGGGAACGCCGGCAATTTACCCACGTCGCGCGCGTCGTGCTGGATGATTACGGTCGCCTTGAGGCCCGCGGCGATCTTCTTGAAGCGGTCGATCGAGGCGAGCGTCTCCGAGCGGCTGCTGTTGAAGGTGGGCACGCCGTTGGTGTCGTAGTTCTCCTGGAAATGCGCGAGATCGCCGGTCAGGAGCACGTTGCCCTTCTCCTTCAGCTTCACCAGCAGGCTGCGATGGCCCGGCGTGTGCCCCGGCGTGTTCAGGATCAGCACGGTGCCATCGCCGAACACGTCCTTGTCTCCCACCAGCGCCTCGTATTTCCCGCCTCCGCTCACCCAGTGCGCGAACGGAGGCGCATTCACGCCCGGCGCCGGCTTGGGATTGCTCACCGCGTCCCAGTCGCCCTTGCCGATCAGGAGCATCGATTGCGGGAACGAGGCGACCTGCCCGGTGTGATCGCCGTGATAGTGGCTGATGCCGACGTACTTGATCTGCTCGGGCTTCACGTTCAACTGCGCGAGCTGGTCCACCACGCTCACCTTCGGCGCGACGTTCGGCGCGGTCATGGAATGGCCCGTGTCCCACAGCAGGTACTCGTCGCCGTGCTTGACGAGATAGCAGCTGTAGACGAACTGAACCTTGAGGTTGCCGTAGGCATAGATGTCGGAGAAGCGCAGGTTCACCTCCGTCGGCGCCTGCGGCGTGCCGCAGTCGAGGCGGGTGAGCGTGACTTCCGGCGCCGGTTGCGCTGCGGCCGGCGCGGCGATCAGGACATTGGCGCAGATGCCGAGCGCCAATAGAGCCAGAGTCCGTTGCATTGTTGTTCTCCCATAAAAAAGCTTCCCGTCCGGATCAGAGCCTATCCCAATGATAGGCGGGTGATGCTGCGTGGCCAAGACGGACCACATGCTGGGCGCGCGGCACACAACATATGTCGTTAGACTATGACACATGAAGGCGATGGTATGCGAGGCATTCGGCGGGCCGGAAGTCCTGGCATTGCGGGAGGTCGCCGATCCGCCCCCGCCCGGTCCGGGTGAGATCCAGGTGCGTATCGGCGCGCGTGGCGTCCAATATGTGGATGTGCTGATCCTCGCGGGAAAGTATCAGTTCCGGCCCGAGCCGCCTTTCATCCCTGGCGGCGAAGCCGCCGGGGTGGTTACCGCGGTCGGCCCCGGAGTCGCCGATTTCCGGATGGGCGACCGAGTCATGAGCCGCCACACGCTCGGGGCTTGCGCGGAGCTCGGCAACGCGAAGGCGGCGCTCTGCAACAAGATTCCGGATGGGATGAGCGTTGAGCATGCGGGGGTGTTCCGCGCAGCCTACGGAACGGCCTACCACGCGCTCTTGCAGCGCGGCCGCATGGCCGCGGGCGAATGGGTGCTCGTTCACGGCGCGGCTGGAGGTATCGGCATCGCAGCCATCCAGGTGGCGAAGCTGTTTGGCGCCAAGGTGATCGCCACCGCCAGCACCGAAGCGAAGCGAGCGGCGTGCCTGGAAGAAGGGGCGGACCACGCGATCGACTACCGCAACGGCTTCATGGACAAGGTGAAGGAGCGGACCGGCAGCCGGGGCGTGGACATCGTCTACGATCCCATCGGAGACAAGGTGGCCGAAGAGTCGTTGCGCTGTCTCGCCTGGGGCGGGCGGCTGCTGATCCTCGGGTTCCTCGGCGGCGGCCCGACCAATATCCGCAGCAACTACCTGCTGATCAAGGGCATAGACGCCGTGGGCGTGCGCATCGGCGGGCTGAATGAAGCCAATCCCGCGCTCGCGCTCGCCAACATGAAAACGTTGGTGGAACTCGCGGGTCAGGGCAAGCTGAAGCCGCGCATTTCGCACCGCTTCCGACTCGACCAGGCGGCGGAGGCGTTACAGGCGGTCATCGATCGGGCCGTGATCGGCAAGGCGGTGGTCGTCAGTTGATTGGAAGACTAGGCTCTCTAGTCTCAAGTCTCCAGTCTCTGGCCTCCAGTGCTCGGATGTGATGACCAGCTCAATCTATCAGCGCGGCCTGGCCGCGCCTCTCGCTGGGCCGAACCGACGTGGAGCCAAACGCATCGCAGTGATCGGCGCGGGCGCCTGCGGCATCTGCGCCGCGAAGTACCTGCTCGAAGTCGGTTTCGATGTAACCGTATACGAGATCGGCAACCAGATCGGCGGCCTGTGGTGCTTCCAGAACGACAACGGCCGATCCCCGGCCTATCGCACCCTGCACATCAACACCTCGCGTGGCGTCACCCGTTTCAGCGACCTGGATTTCGATGCCGCCACGCAGGCCTTCCCCGATCATGTGGACATGCACCGCTACCTCGTCAGTTATGCGGAGCGCTTCGGCGTCAAGCCTCACATCAGGTTCGGAAGCCGGGTGACGCAGATCCGGCCGGCCTTCGACAAAGCGCGCGAGCCGCCGAAGTGGGAAGTGGAACTTGCCGGCGGCGCCGTCGAAGCGTTCGACGCGGTGATCGTGGCAACCGGCCACCTGACCAAGCCTTTGCACGTGCCGGAACTGCAGCGATTCGGCGGCGAGTATCTGCACGCGCATGAATACAGGGCGCCGGAACGCTACGTCGACAAGCGCATCTGCGTAGTCGGTATCGGCAACACTGCCTGCGACATTGCCAGCGACGTCTGCGTAACTTCTCCGAGGTGCACCCTAGTGGCCCGCTCGGGCGTGCTGATCCTGCCGAAGCTCCTGTTCGGGCGCCCCTTCACCGATATCACCGCGCAGATTCAGCGTCCGTGGATACCGCGCGGGCTGCGGCGGCGGATCACACGCTTCCTGACGTGGCTGGCACACGGTGACATCACCAGGCTGGGCTTCAAGCGGCCGGACGCCCTCACCCATGTCACATCGAACGCGACAGTGGTGACCGATATCGCATACCGCCGCATCGCGGTGAAGCAAGGCATCTCCGCCGTCGAAGGCAAGACGATCCGCTTCGTCGATGGCACGGCCGAGGAGTTCGATGTGCTGATCGCTGCCACCGGCTACTTGATCGACCTCGACATCATTCCACCGGAGGTGCTCACGTTCACGGACAATCGGCTCGAGCTGTACATGCGCATCGTGCCGCCCGAATGGCCCGGCCTTTACTTAATGGGTTTTTTCAACACCGATACCGCGCTCAACATGGTGTTCGAGCACCAGGCGCGCTGGGTGCGCGAGCTTCTGCTGGAGAATGCACGGCTGCCGAGCGCCGCGGTGATGCGCCAGGCAATCGCCGAGCGCGCGGCCTGGTACGCCGGCCAGTACAAGCAGAGCATCCGCCACAGCATCGAGGAGGAACATGTCCGCTATCTGACGGACCTCAAGACGACGCTGCGGGAGATGGTCGCCACGAGCGGACAAGCGCGGCGGCGTTGATTACCTGCCGAACAACTCCTTGAGGGTGCGTGCCGTGGAGGCGATCGACTGCTCGTTCGCGCGCTCCTCGGCCTTGTTCTTCGGAGTGGAAAAGCCGTGGCCGGTGCCGCTGTAGACCTCGAGCTGGAACGGGACCTTCGCGCTGCGCAGCTCCTGCACCACCTTGTCGACGATCGGCAACGGAAAGCCCTCGTCCTCGGCTCCATGCAGGATCAGGAACATGCCCTTGGCGTTTTTCGCCCAGCCTGGCGCATGGTCGCGAAACGAGCCGTGGATCGCCACGTTCGCGACGAGCGGCGCGCCGGTCGAGCCGAACTCGACGCCGACCCCGCCGCCGAAGCAGTAGCCGATGAGCGCGATCCTGGACGGGTCGACCATCGGGCTCTTGACGAGGGCGTCGAATCCCGCCTGCGTGCGCGCACGCAACAGCGGCCGGTCGTTCATGTAGATCGCGATCTGTGCCTGCATTTCCGGGACGTCCTTCGGCAGGATGCCCTCGCCGTAGCCGAAGATGTCGGCCGCGAACGACACGTAGCCGAGCTTCGCCCAGATCTCCGCGAGTTGCCGCGTCTTCGCGGTCATGCCCTCGCGCGCATGGATCATCAGGATGGCCGGGCTCCTGCCCGTGACCTTGTCGTCCCAGGCCATGTAGGCCTTAAGCTTGACGTTGCCGTGGCTATACTCGATCCACTCGCTCTTTATCTCGGCCGGCGCCGAGACTGCGCCCAGCGCGAAGATTGCCGCCAGCACAATCTGAAATGCTCCGATCGTTTTCATATTGCCTCCCTTGGTCACCAATTCCTCACGCTTCTAGGACTTTTTGGCCAGCAGCGCCCGCCAGCGATTGATTTCCGCCTGCAGGAACTGCCCGAATGCCTCCGGCGTGCTGTGCTTCGGCACGAGCCCCATATCGCCGAAACGCTTCGAGATGTCCGGAGTCTCGAGTGCGGCGCCGATTGCCGCGTTCAGCTTCTGCACGACCGCCCGCGGCGTGCCGGCGGGCGCAAACACGCCGCCCCAACTCGCAAAATCATAGCCGGGCAATATCTCGGCGGCTGCCGGCACGTCCGGGAACGCCGGATTCCGCTGCGGAGTGCTTACGGCAAGGGCGCGCAGCAGTCCCGATTTGATGTGCGGTGAAGCGGCGGCGAGTGGATCGATCATGAACGTGATGCGGTTCGCGATCAGGTCGGGATGCGCCGGGGTGCTGCCCTTGTATTGCACTTCGGTCATGCCCGGAAGGCCGCCGGCCAGCTGCACCATCACCAGCGTGGCCAGCTGGTGCGGGCTGCCCGGCCCGGTGGCGCCGTAGGTGATCTTCCCGGGATTGCTTCGAATGAACTTCAGCAGCTCCGGCAGCGTTTTGACCGGCGACTGGGCGCTCACGAGGAACACATAAGGCGTGATGTGCGTCATCGACACCGGCGCGAAGTCCTTGATCGGGTCGAACGGCAGGTCCGGCACGGTGACCGGATTGATCGACATATTGGCCGCGGCCTGCAGCAAGGTGTAGCCGTCGGGGTCGGCTTTCGCCACGATGGCCGAGCCGATGATCTGCGAGGCGCCGACCCGGTTGTCGACGACCACCTGCTTGCCGAGCGCTGCCGCGAGCTTGTCGCCCAGCAGGCGCGCCACGATGTCGCTCGGCCCGCCCGTCGGCGACGGCACGATCACGCGGATGTTCCTGGTCGGATACGCCGTCTGGCTCTGGGCGGCAAGCGGCGAAAGCGCGATGACAAATGACGCGGCGGCCATGCGCCGCCAAATCGAGAGCTTCATGAAGGTCCTCCCCTTTCGAAAATCGTTGGCCTCTCGCCAAGAGTAAGATAACGCACGGCGCAGGTCGAATCGGATTGGAGCCGCAGATAAACGCAGATACACGCGGATCGGGTCAACCCCGACGACCCTGGAATTCCAGAATCTGGCGCATCGGCGACAAGGCATCGAGCGCGACCTTGTTATTCGCGCTGCTGACCCTGGTCTGGCTCTTCCCGCCAGCTTCCCGGGCCCAGACCTATCCCGCCAAAACCGTCCGCTACATCGTGCCCTTTCCGCCCGGGGGCTCGCCCGACATCATCGCGCGCCTGATCGCCGAACGATTCAGCCGGATGTGGGGCCAGCAGGTGGTCGTGGACAACCGGTCGGGCGCAGGCGGGACGGTGGGTGGCGCAATCGCCGCCAAGTCGCCGGCCGACGGATACACGCTGTTTCAATGCAACAGCGCGTCGAGCGCGATCGCCGAGTCGTTGTACAAAAAGTTGCCGTACGACCACCAGCGCGACTTCGCGCCGCTTTCCCTCATCGGCACGAGTCCGAACGTCCTTGTCGTGCATCCGTCGCTGCCGGCGCGCTCGGTGAAGGAATTCATCGCGTACGCCCGGGCCAACCCGGGAAAGCTCTCCTACGGCACGTCGGCTGCGGGCACGTCGGGGCAGCTCGCGATGGAGCTGTTCAAGCTCACGGCCAGGATCGAGGTCGTGCACATCGCTTACAAGGGCGCCATGCAGGCGCTGTCTGACGTGATCGGCGGTCAGATTCCCTCCAGCATGCAGTCGGCTCCGGGCGCGCTGTCGGCGATCGAGACCGGGCGCGTGCGCGCGCTCGCCGTGACGAGCCTGAAGCGCATACCGCAGCTGCCCGCGGTGCCCACCATGCACGAGGCGGGGCTGCCTGGTTTTGAAGTAAATGCCTGGTACGGACTGTGCGCGCCGGTCGCCACGCCTGCCCCTATCCTCGACAAAGTTCACGCCGATCTCGTTGCGGTGTTGCGCATCCCCGAGGTGCAGCAGCGCTTCGGCGACCTGGTGATCCAGATCGCACCGACGACCCGGGAGGAATTCGCGAAGTTCATCCGCGACGAGACCGCGCGCTGGGCGAAAGTGATCAAGGCTGCGGGGATTCCGCAGGAGTGACAGAGCTCGGGAGGGCGGGAGAGCGTGAGAGCGAAGTTTTCGATATTCCTACCCCCTATCCCACGGACTCCTCAGAGAACAGCACATGAAAATCGATCTCACAGCGCGTCGCGCGCTCATTGCAGGCGGCAGCCGCGGCATCGGCCTCGCCATCGCACGATCATTTGCCGCCGCCGGCGCGGACGTCGCGATCTGCGCCCGCCAACCCGCGCCGTTGGAGTCCGCGGCATCATCGGTCGAGGCTCTGGGACATCGTGTCAGTGCGCGGGCTTGCGACCTGTCCCGTGCAGAGGACGTGCGGGACTGGGTGGAAGCGGCCGCACAAGAGCTGGGCGGCATCGACATCCTGGTCAACAACGCCTCAGCCTTCGGCCGTACCGATGATGAGGCGGGCTGGGGCGCGAGTCTTCAGATCGATCTGATGGCCGCGGTGCGGGCGTGTCATGCGGCCCTGCCCTACCTGGAGCGGCAAGGCGGCAGCATCATCCATATCTCATCGATTTCCGGCCTGGGCGCGAGCGTTCGCACGCCGCCCTACGGCGCGGTCAAGGCTGCGCTCATGGAGTACACGCAGACCCAGGCGGCGGCGCTTGCCCGCAAGCGCATCCGGGTCAACTGCATTGCCCCCGGTTCGATTTTCTTCAAGGGCGGGTTCTGGGACCTCAACCAGCAACAGAATCCCGTGCTCTACGAGCGCACTCTGTCGAGCATCCCCAGCGGCCGCTATGGCACGCCCGAAGAAGTGGCCCAGGTCGCCACCTTCCTGGCGAGCGACCAGGCCTCCTGGGTGACGGGGCAGATCCTGGCCGTCGACGGAGGACAGTCTCTCTAAAGCGTCGGCTTCAACCAACTCGATACTTCATGAGCCGCAGCTAAGCGAGCGAGCCTGCGAGATCGCGCAAGGTTCCGCGCGGGTTGTCTTCGATCGGCGAACCGTGAGACACCAGTATCCGCTTGAGGGACTCGATGCCCGCCCATTGCAGCAGTTGAGCGCGCAAGGCCTTGGTATCCTCGATCATCGCCATCTTCACGACCTTTGGGATTTGCGCTTCCTTGCCGGCAAATCCCGCGACCTTCAGCAGCCACCCGCCGAGGCCCGACGCGTCCCGGATGTTGCCGACCACGTCGTTCAGCACGAGCGTCGTGCCCCTTGACGTCTGGACGATGAGTGCAGCCTCGCGACCCCGCGTTCCGGGGACCGCCACGAACTCCACGTTGGTGTCGTCGAAGCGAGGCGCGGTCGTGTCGACCGACACAATCTCCGCGACTCTGTCTCGAGCACCCTCGGGCGCGACGACCACCATCTGCGGGTAGCGATCTTTCCAGATCTTCGCGTCGAGCCGATGCTTGTCGCTCGGAACGACCAGGAATGCAGGCCGGCCGTATGCTTCGAGGGCAGCCATTTCATCCTCGTCGAGCGCGATCGCACTGAACACGACCATCCTCGAATCCTGCAGGCGCACCACAGTCATGCGCCGCGGCAGGTCCATGAGCGGCATGTGGATCTCTCCGACCACCGTGAGAATATTGTGGTCGATCTGCGAGAGCTTTCCGTGTGGCAGGACTTTCCACTCCTGAAACGGTCGGGTCATGCTCCACCTCCTTCGCGTTCGCCGGCCCGTTACCGGGCCTGGTGTGCATCGAAGGGTTGGACATGCTCCCGTACGCGCGAGTTTCACCTCACGGCGGGCCCATCAGGAGACGGGTGGGGCGTGATCCGAGGCGCCCCGTCAAGCATCAGCCCCCACTCGTCACGCGGCTGAAGCCGCTAGTCGATGCGGGCGCCCGAAATCTTCACGACGTGCTCGTACTTGTCGTACTCGGACTTCAACAGCTTCGCGAACTCCTCAGAGGTCATGTACATCGGGTCGAGCGACTGCGAGGAAAGGTTCGCGACGACGCCGGGATCTGCCACTGCCCTCTTGAGCTCTGCATTCAGCTTGTCGACGATAGGCTTCGGCGTCCCCGCGGGAACGAAAGTCCCCATCCAGGAGATGAATTCGTAGCCCTTCACGGTTTCCGCGATCGTGGGGAGCTGCGGAAACTGGGTGACCCGCTCGGCCGAAGACACCGCGATGGGCCGCACGCGTTCCGACTTGACGTGGGAAAGGACCTCCGATATCGGGGTGAGCAGCACCTGGATCTCGCCGGCCGCCTCCGCGACGGCCGCGGGACCGCCGCCCTTGTAGGGGATGTGAACCATGTTCACGCCCGCCATGTTGCTGAGCAGGCTCGTCGCGAGATGCTGGAAGGCGCCGATGCCGGCCGAGCCGTACACGATCTGACCGGGCCGTGTTTTAGCCAGTGCGATGAGCTCCCTGGTCGTGCGCACCGGCATCGACGGGTGTACGGTGAGCATGCCCACCAGCCGCGCGACCGGCGTCAGCCCGATAAAGTCCTTCAGCGCGTCGTACGGCAGGGTCTTGTAGAGATGCGCGTTGGCGACGAGCGTCGCCGAATACACCATGACCGTGTAGCCGTCGGGCGGGCTCTTCGCCACGATCGATGCGCCTATGGTCCCGCCCGCGCCGGCCCGGTTGTCGATCACGAACTGCTGGTTGAGCTGCTCGGACATTCGCTGAAACACGATCCGCCCCACGATGTCCGTCGCGCCCGCGGGCGGAAACACGATGACGACCCGCACCGGCTTGGACGGATACGCCTGCCCCCACGCTGCGCCCCACGCGAACCCGACGAGGCCCACTACTGCACTCAACAACCGAATCGTAGTCATGGCATTCTTTAGAGCTTCGCCGCCTGGCGCGCCAGCAGCTTCCATTGCTCCTGCTGCTGCAGCCAGACCGTGAGAATGGAAAGCTTCATCTTGTCGCCCTCCTTGCGGCGGGTGCCGAGGAAGACATGGCGCACGAGCGCGACCTTGTCGACCACGTTGACGGTCTGGTCGCTCAACTCGATCGCGGAGAAGCCCGACTTGCCCGACGTCAGCGCCTCGATGAACTCGGCCTTGTTCTCCAGCCGGCCGCTCGAGTGGCCATAGCTCAGCTCCGGCGCGGTCAATTTCTCGAGCGCGGATTTGTCGGCGCCTACCATCGCCTTGCGCAAACTTTCCACTGCTGCCGATACTGCGCCTTCCTTTCCGGTCTGTGTGCTTGGCATGTCATCTCCTGGATGCGTGATAATTGATAGGCGAACGATGTGATGGATGAAGCGACAGGCGACAGGGGTCCTCTGCGTATTGAACGACGGAACCGGCCGTCCGGTCAAACACGCGGCCCCGTACGAAACCGGCCACGTTCTGCGGTGCCCCCGAAATCGCTTGCGGTCGATCTACTGACGTGACAGCTCTTGATGCAAAAGCCCTGTTCGCGCTCGCAGTTCTCGGAATGGTGATGGGGCTCCTGCTCTTCGTCCCCGCCGGGACCGTACACTACTGGCAGGCGTGGGCATACCTCTCCGTCTTCATGGGAGCATCGCTTCTCATCACGCTTTATCTCATGAAACATGATCCGGCGCTCCTCGCGCGCCGCATGAAGGGCGGGCCGACCGCGGAAAAGCAGACGCCCCAGAAGCTCATCATGCTGGGCGCCTCGATCGGCTTCGTTGCGCTCCTCGTCGTCCCGGGGCTCGACTATCGCTTTCGATGGTCGGCGGTGCCGCACGGCGTTGCGCTCGCGGGCGACATGCTCATTGCGATCGGGTTCTACCTGATCTTTCTGGTATACAGGGAAAATACGTATACCTCAGCGACCATCGAAATCGCCGCGGATCAGAAAGTCGTGGCCACCGGGCCGTACGCCATCGTGCGTCATCCGATGTACGCCGGCGGGATGCTGTACGTCGCGGGCACGCCGCTTGCGCTTGGCTCGTGGTGGGGTTTTGCCGGACTTGCAGTCATGCTGCCGTTCTTGATATGGCGGCTCCTGGAGGAGGAAAAGTTCCTCGCCAGGAACCTGCCTGGATATCGAGAATATCAGGAGACAGTCCGGCACCGGCTCGTTCCTTTCCTCTGGTAAGCAGGCCCTTTGGCCTATTTGACGCCTGGAGGATCGGGCATAGGCTGCCGATGACACTCGTCTGACAAAAGCACCTTGGGAGCGGGTATGCCGATCCTTCGAAATGCCGGGGGCTGGTGCAAGAACGGGATCTTTCGTACATCGGGCGCGCAGTACGTGCATGTGGTCGGCCTGATATTGCTCTTGCTCGGCGGTTGCGCCGGTGTGCCGACCGCTCAGCTGCAGGCCTATACCAATGCCTATGACGAAGCCAAGGCCGCTGCTTCGTTGATCTATGCTGACGCCGCCCCGGCGATCTTGAAAGGTGCTCCCACCGATCTCCAGTTTCCGGTATCGCTCGGGCCAGCCGCGTTCGACCGCGATGGCTGTGGCCCGATCGTCGCTTCGATAGACTCCCTGCGAGCGAGATGCCAGGCGATGGTTGCTCTGAAAGCGTACAACCAGGCCCTGGCCGATATCGCGGCGGGGAAGACGACAGAAGACATTCTGGCCGAGGTGGACGAGGCTTTTCGCAGCGTATCCTCGCTCGCTGCAATAGTCCCGGGGTCTGCGGTGGCCGCCGTCATGGGGCCCGCCGCCGCGATCTTTCCCGCGCTGAGGGGCATACTCGGAGAGGCGCTGAAGCTGCGCGATCGCGTCGCGCTGCGTGATGCGTTGATACAGGGCGCTCCTCACATCAGGGTCATGATCCAGAGTCTGCGCGATGACGTGGAGCGTCTCTACGTGATCCAGCGGGAGTATGCGGCCGGAAGACTGCAAAGGACGAAGAATGCTATCGATGAGAATCTCACTCCGGCCTTTCGCGCTGTAGCCGCCCACTCGCCCCCGACCGATCCCGCCGTGGCAAGCTCGCTCGGGCTGCTCGAGCAGCGCTTCGACGAAATGTTCAGCGCCCCGGAGCCCGGCACGTCCTTTCGCCTGAAGGGGATCAAGCCCGTGGCGCCTGCGGCCGGCAAGCCGCTCGATGGCCCCGCGGTTGCGTTGATCGACACACAGCTTCGCGCGGTCGCCGCCAATATCGCGGAATTCAGGGCAGTCGCCGCGCAGTTCAGCAGATCGTCCGAGGCGCTGGCGAGCTACGACAGCCTTCTCGCAGCGGTCGACAGATCTCTTACGGAACTGCTGACGGCGTCGAACCGGATCTTCGCTCCGGGAGGAGGGACCGACCAGCTCGTCCAGAGCATCGTGACCATCCGCGATCACGCGCGGGATATCAAGCACTTGCTGGCGGCACGCTGACGTCGGGAGAAACGCGATGGCCGATGACCTCCAAACCAGGATTTCGAATCTTGCGTCCCTCAGCCTTTCCCAGCTCCGGGCAATCTCGGAAGATTTTCGCCACCCCGACGATGTCCAGGCCGCGGCGCGCGATCTCATCAACAACATCAGCGATGCGCGGCTGCGCGCGGCCGTGGCCAGTTTTACCGCGGCAACGCCGATTTTTACCGATCTGACGCAGCGCTTCGTCGATCTCACGACCTTGGCGCGCACCAGTCCCGGCGGTGACGCCGTGGGCACCCTTGCGCCCGTCGTCCGCCAGCTGGGCGAGATATTTGAAACCGTCGCGGACGTGGAGCGCGATCATCTGCCGCAGGCGGGGAGCGACGAAGGGCAGGACGGGAGGGCGCCCGGGCCCCAGGCCGGCCCTGTGGCGAGCGCGCCGCCGCCCGGCACGGTGAATACGAGCCGCAAGCTCTCCGAGATCGCCGACGAGTACTCCAGGATGTTCGATGCGGCCGTCATGGATCTGTCCAAGAAGACATCCGTCGACCGGCTGGCCACCATGCTCGTTTCTTTCCGGAAAACCTACGAGAAGATACAGGCCGACCTGAAGATTCCGTGGCACTTCATCGGTCTGATCCATTGCATGGAAAGCAATTTCAATTTCGGCACGCACCTGCACAACGGGGACAGCCTGATGCATCGAACGATCAACGTTCCGAAAGGCCGGCCCCCGGCACAGGTCGCCGATCCTCCGTTCGCATGGACGACAAGCGCCATGGATGCGCTGACCATGAAGGGATTCCACACCCAGACCGACTGGTCCCTGCCGGCGCAGCTTTTCCGCCTCGAGCAGTACAATGGATTCGGCTACCGCATGCGCGGCAGAGCGACGCCGTACCTGTGGAGTTTTTCGGATCGCTATACCGGCGGCAAGTTCGTGAAGGACGGAGTCTTCGACCCGGCCGCGACTTCGAAGCAGTGCGGTGCGGCTACCCTGCTGAAGCACCTCGTCGCGCGCGGCGACGTCGCCCGGCCGCAATAGGGCAACGATCTCACTCCAGGATCGGCGACATCGCGTACGCCTCCTCGATCAACGCGACCGCGGCGGCGTTGTCCGCCAGATCCGCGATCGGCGGACGCCCGTCCCGCACCCGGCGCAGGGTGTCGCGGACGAACTCCGGATAGAAAAACGCGTTCGTGAGCCGCATCTCCCGCGTCGTCCGTTGCCGGTCGTTCGTGACAATCTCCAGCATCGCATTGTCGCGCGCCGCGAAATAGTGCTTTTCGGTGCGGATGCTGTAATGCATGTCGAAGACCGAGTTCGGGGCCGGATAAAGATAGCCTGTTTCGACCATGCAGCTCGCGCCGCCGCCGCGCATCAGGACGACCGCGTGATCCTCGATCGTCAGGCCGGCGGCGCGATTCGACATCATCGCGCCCGTCACCGCCAGATCCGCGTTGTCCAGCAGCACACGGCAGAGATCGACAAAATGGATGCCGAGATTCAGCAGCGGCCCGCCGCCCGAGATGGAGCGGTCGATCACCCACTCCACGCTTTGCTGATGGTAACGATCGACCATCCCCCCGACGAACTTGAACGACAGATACTGAATCTGTTCGCGCGCGGCGATCTCCCGTATCGTCGCGACGATCGGACAGTAGCGCATCACCAATGGCACCGCGGCGAACACTCCGGCGCCCGCGGCACGGCGCGCGATGTCGTGCGCCTCCGCGGCGTTGAGCGCGCAGGGCTTCTCGATCGCGAATGGAATGCGGCTCTGTATTAGGAAGCGGGCCTCGTCGGCCATGTCGCAGTGGCGGCCGAGCACGAAGGCGAAGTCCGGCCTGAGGGTCGCGCACATTTCCCGATAATCCCTATAGGCAGCGCAGCTCGCTTTGCCGGCCAGCGAGGCCGAGCGGCCGGGATCGGGGTCGCTGACGCCGACGATCGCAGCATCGGTCATTGCCAATACGGGTTCGGAATAGAACGGCGTGTGCCAGTGTGAGACACCGATCAGAACGATGCGCATGATCTGGAGGCTGGTCCGATCCGGGAGCGCCGGGATGTCAGTCGTTGGCCGCGAAGCGGGATCTACTCGATCAACCGGTCGGCGCGCACGAGAACAGCCTTCGGAATCGTAACGCCGAGCGCCTTGGCGGTCTTCACGTTGATCACCAGCTCGAACCGGCTCGCGCGCTCGATGGGCAGGTCGCCGGGCCTGGCGCCCTTCAGGATCCTGTCGATGAAATAGGCCGCGCGCCGGAACAGCTCGAGAAGATTCGGTCCGTAGCCCAGCATGCCACCCGCTTCGGCGTACTCCGCGCTGCCGGCCGAGGGAAGGCGTGTCTTTGTTGCAATGACAGCTATCGCATTGCCGTTGGCGACAAACAGCGTATCGGTGTCGACTATGACCGCCTCGACCCGCTTGGCCGCCAGCGACGCAAACACGCCGTCGAACTCGCTGGATGCTCGCACCTCCGCAGGGTAGAGCTCGACCTTCAGCGACTTGGCAGCCGTTTGCATGGCCTCGAGCTTCGGCGCAGATGAGGGATTCCCGGGATTCAGCAAAGCGCCCACCCGCCTGAGGTGCGGCATGAATTGCCGCAGCAGCTCGAGCCGTTTCGCTACGGTCTCCGGGCCGA
The DNA here is from genome assembly GCA_035259205.1 of Burkholderiales bacterium. Classification (GTDB taxonomy): domain Bacteria; phylum Pseudomonadota; class Gammaproteobacteria; order Burkholderiales; family SG8-41; genus SG8-41. The sequence goes on from DATFWO010000335.1 coordinate 26,494, forward strand.
AGCTGGCCGATCCGGTAATGTTGCCGCCGGGCCGTGCGAGGCTTGAAACGAGGCCCAGCGCAACGGGATCGCTGACATTCCCGATCACGATGGGAACTGTCGTGGTGGCCTGCTTTGCCGCCAGGACGGCCTTTGCGCCATCGGTCACGATCACGTCGACCTTAAGCCCGACAAGCTCCGCTGCCAGGTCGCGCAGCCGATCGTATTTTCCTTCCGCCCAGCGGAATTCGATGACAATATTCCTGACCTCGACGTAGCCGAGGTCGCGGAGACCGGAGCGCATGGCCTCTACCCGGGTCGCGGTGTCGGACGGCGTCTCGGCTCCCAGGAAGCCGATCCGGGCGACCTTCGTCTGCTGCTGAGCCAAGGACGCAAACGGCGCCGAGAGCGCACCTGCGCCAAGCGCGATCAGCAATTTACGCCGCATAGCCCCCTCATTTCCTTCTTTTACAGGCGACGTGAAGCGCCCATGATACGCGCCTCATGTCGTCAAATTCCGGGAGAGCCTGAGTCCGACAGGGCGGAAGGCGGAAAGGTTCGATCGCCCGAATCACCCCGCGGGCATCAGGTCGAGCAGGCGGCCGAAGCCGGGGATCGCGTCGCCGCCAAGCTGGCGCGCCATCGCCCAGACCGACGCCTGGGTGGAGGTCACCACCGGCTTCCCGAACTCGCGCTCCCAGCCGGCTATCGACGCCACCGTCTGAAAATTCGCTCCCGGCACCGCAAAGGCGTCTATTTCCGGGCGGTCGATCCGGGCGAATGCAGCGCGCGCGTTCTCGGGTCCGAGCTGGCCGATGGCGTACGAGTCGGTGGCTGCGAAACCCTCGAGCACGGCGATCTCGAGCCCGTGCTTGTCGGTGAAGTAGCGGCGCGCCCGCGCGTTGACCTCATGCGAGTAGGGAGAGACGAGGCCGATACGGCGCGTGCCGAGTGCGCGCAGCGCGCGGCCCATCGACTGGGCGGACGTAATCGCCGGTACCCCGGCTGCGGCGCTCATGCGGCGCGTAGTGGTCTCGTCGTAATGGTCGGCGAACAGGCTCGCCGAGGTCTGGATCAATATCACCATCTCGACCCTGGCGGTGCCGAGCAGCCTTGCCTGATAGTCGATGTCATCGTCCCGGCTCGGCGCGAACGGATGGCCCGGCGTGGTCGTCATGAGCCGCGCGAAATGCGCCTGGTAGCCGGGTGGCAAACGCGCGAGCTCCGCCTCGACGGTGGTATTGGTCGATGGAATGAGAACCCCGAAATGATGAGTCATATTGCTGGTGAGTGTACTGCGTCCCAGATCCTACGTCTTAGATACTACGTCCCAGATAATGCGTCCCAGATACTACGTCCCAGATGGCGCGTCGCCGAAGATGCTCTCATAACGTTTCACCTGGGGCTTCACCTGGGACGCCTTACCTGAGACGATTCATCCGGGACGCTTCACCTGGGACGCTTTACCTGAGACGATTCATCTGGAACGCTGTACCTGAGACGCAGTATCTGCGACGCCCTCACATGGAACAGCTGCATTTCGGCATCTTCGACTGGGTCGAGGCCTCGGCGACGCTCGCGCCGGCTGAGGTCTACGCGCACAAGCTGGACCTCGCCGCCGCGGCCGACGCCGCGGGCTTCCACGGCATGTTCATCGCCGAGCACCACGGCACGCCGCTCTCGATCGACGGCTCGCCGAGCGTGCTGCTCTCGGCGATCTTCCAGCGCACGCGGCGGCTGCGCGGCGGCGCGCTCACGTTCTGCCTGCCCTGGCACAACCCCTACCGCTTCTACCACGAGGTCTGCATGCTCGATCAGCTCTCGGGCGGCCGACTCGAGCTCGGCGTGGGCCGCGGCGTCTCGCCGATAGAGTCGAAAATCTTCGGCCTGAACAGCATCGACGAGTCGCGCGAGCGCTACCGCGAGACCCTCGAGGTGTTCTTCAAAGCCTGCGGCAGCCCGGCGCTCAACTTCGACGGAAATCTATTCCACTACCGGGACGCGGAGCTTCATGTCCAGCCGCGGCAGAAGCCGTACCCGCCGCTGTGGTTCCCGAGCAGCAACCGCGAATCGATCGAGTTCACCGCGCGCCACGGCTACCACACCGCGTTTCTCGGCAAGCTCGCTGACTGCAAGCCGCATTTCGAGCGCTACCGCGATCTGTGGCAGCGCCACCGCGACGACCCCGGCCGCCACAACGCGCACGTGACCGAGCCGTTCCTCGCCAAGACACAGCACCTGGTGATCGCCGACACCGACGCGGAGGCCGAGGCGCTCGGCCTCGAAGCGTACGCGACCTGGGCCGGCCACATCCATCACCTGATGCGCAAGGCCGGGCGCCCCGAAGTGCACAAGGCCACCCCTTACGATGAGGACTCGTGGCAGCGCCTGATCACCGGCTCGCCGCGCAGCGCGCTGGAAAAGCTGCAGGAGATGCTGCGCGTGACGAGCGCCAACTACCTGCTGTGCATCTTTTCTTTCGGCAGCCTTGCGCCGCAGGCGGCGCTGCACTCTCTGGAGCTCTTCTCCCGGGAAGTGTTGCCGCGCCTGGCCGCAGCCCAGCGCGGATAGACTTCAATCATCCCGGCGCACGGCTCCCGAGGCCCGTCCGAGCCTGCCTCGCATCGCACGACTTGTTGCGGCGCGTATCACTGCTCGATCTTGATGCCCGCGGCCTTGATGACCCCGGCCCACCGCACCATGTCGGCTTTCATCAGCGCGGCCAGCTCGTCGGGCGTGGACGAAAAAGGCTGCAAACCCTGCCGGGCGAGGTAGTCCTGGAATTCGGGCAAGGCCACGATCCTCGCGATCTCGGTCGCGAGCTTGTGGATGATTGCCTTCGGCGTGCCTGCCGGGGCAAGGACGCAGAACCACGGACTCACGTCGAGCCCTGGGAGACCGGCTTCAGTGAAGGTCGGCACCTGCGGCAATACCGGAATGCGGGCTTCGCCCGTGACCGCCAGGGCTTTCAGCCTGCCGCTCTTCACGTGCGGGGTGACGGTAAGCGTGTTGTTGATGAATATCTGCACCTGTCCCCCGATCAGGTCGACGATGGCCGGTCCCGCCCCTTTGTACGGTATGTGCTGAGTCTTGATCCCCGCCAGAGTATTGAGCAATTCGCTCGCCAGATGGACAACGCCCCCGGCGCCCGTCGTCGCGTAATTCAACTCGCCCGGTCTGGATTTCGCGAGCGCGATCAGCTCCTGCAGGCTATTGGCGGGTACGGAAGCATTGACCACCAGCACGAACTCGCTTCGGTAGACGTTGCCGATCGGCGCGAAGTCCTTGAGCGGATCGTAAGGAAGCTTGGGAAGGAGGCTGGGCATGATGACGAGCGTACTGGTCGCCATCATGATGGTGTAGCCGTCCGGCGTGGCTTTGGCCAGCGTGTCGGTGCCGATAATCGTATTGCCGCCCGGACGGTTGTCCACTATCACCTGCTGGCCCCAGCTTTCGGTGAGCTTCTGGCCGAGCGCCCGCGCCACCGCGCTGGTGCTGCCGCCCGGCGCGAACGGGGAAATGAAGCGGATCGGTTTCGTGGGGTAGGACGCCTGAGCCAGGGCCAGGCACGGCCACATCAATGCGGTAATGAGGGGCCAGTGCGCTATAAGCTGTGAGCCACGGGCCGCGAGCCTGCAGCCGGCACGTGGCGCGGTTTGGCCGTAAAACAACTTCTTGCGCGACATGCGCACCTCCCATGACCGCTGCAACGCTGGAGCGATTCTACATTGTGGCAGGGAGCCTGCG
>DATFWO010000336.1:0-20415 GCA_035259205.1 Burkholderiales bacterium
CCCGGCTTGACCATATCGACATATGGCCTGCGCCGTGCGCCTCGCATACGGTCCGTCCTGGCCGCAACGCATCACGCGCCTAGTTTATGAAACAGGTTCTAGCAAAACGGTGATCGGATCATGCGCTTGTGGACGATACATCCGAGATATCTGGACGCGAAAGGCTTGACGGCCTTGTGGCGCGAAGGCTTGCTCGCGCTGGCGGTCTTGCGCGGCGTTATGGTGGGTTACCGGCACCACCCGCAGCTCCAGCGCTTTCAGCGGCAGGACGACCCCGCAGGCTGCATGCGTACGTATCTGGCAGCAGTGCTGGCCGAGGCGGATGCGCGCGGCTACCGCTTCGCCCGCTCGAAACTGCGCGGTAGCAGATCGGCTCCCCGAATGATCGAAACCACCGGCCAGATCCGGTACGAACTTGCCCACCTGAGACGCAAGCTGCGCAAGCGCGATCCGCGCCGCCACCGCGCATTGAGCGGTATCAAACAGCCGGCCGAGCATCCGATGTTCCGGATTGTCCGGGGTGTCGTGCGCGATTGGGAAAAGAAAAAATTGAAACCGCGGATGAACGCCGGCAAGCGCCGACAAAGCAGTGGCAGGTAAAGCTCCTTCCTCCTTCACCCCCTCGCCAGACGGCTTAGCGCCTCATCAGTAAGACGGAAAATCGTCCAGTCCTGCAACGGCTCGGCTCCAATGCTGCGGTAGAACCGCATCGAAGGCTCGTTCCAGTCGAGGACAGACCACTCCAGCCGGCCGCAGCTGCGCGCAGTCGCTACGCCCGCGACGTATTTCAGCAACTTTCGGCCGAGCCCGCGGCGCCGCCAGCGCGGCTCGACGAAGAGGTCCTCGAGGTACAGCCCCGGCTTTCCCAGAAAGGTGGAGAAATTGGGAAAAAACACGGCGAACCCCGCGGGATCGTCGCCCGCGTATCCGATGACGACCTCGGCAGCCGGACGCGGGCCGAAAAGCGCCGCACCCAGTCCCGCTTCGGTCGCGACGACGAGGTGCGAGAGCCGCTCATACTCCGCGAGCGCCTTGATCATGCGCAGGATTGCCGGTACGTCGCCCGCCGTCGCCGGCTTGATGCGAAAATCATCTTGGTGTTGCTGCGCGCTCATCGCTTCCTGCCTTCATCCGGTTGAACGATAATATCTGCCCCATGAAACTCTACATCACCCCGGGGTCCCCGTACGCCCGCATCGCTCGAATCGTGATTATCGAGAAGGCGTTGCAGGATCGAGTCGAGATCATACTTGCGCAGACGCGGCGCACGGACAGCCCCTACTACAGGATCAATCCATCGGGCCGTGTTCCCTATCTGATCCGCGATGACGGCGTCGGATTGGAGGAATCCTCTGTCATCAGCGCCTATCTTGACCATCTCGATGGCAATCCGGCCTTCGATTCGCCACCAGGAGACCAGGGGTGGGAAGCGCGCCGTCTCGAAGCCCTGGCGAGAAGCATGCTGGATGGTCTCGCGGTATGGGGACGCGAGATCGTGCGCCCCCAGGACGAGCGCTCCCCGACGGTCCTCGAACACGAAGCACAGCGCAGCAGAAGAATGTGCGACCTGTGGGAGGCTCAGATCGACCATCCGCTGCTGCACGGCACGTTGAATATGGTACAGATCACGCTCGCCTGCGCCCTCGGGCTCGAAGCGCGGAATCCTGACCTGCAGTGGCGACCCGGGCATCCCAAGTTGTGTGATTGGCTCGCCCGGATCGCCGTACGCCGATCGTTCGCTATGACCGCACCGCCCGGGATGTAGCTGCGCGGTGCCGACCTAGAGGTGTTCGAGCGGGAGCGATCCCTGTTTCCAGCACTCACGACGGGAGTAATGCATATGTCAGCTTTCCTCGTGGTTGAAGTCGAAGTCCTCGACAAGGAGCGCTACGAGGACTATCGGCGGATGGTTCCCGCCTCGCTGCAGGCGTACGGAGGGAAATTCCTGGTCCGCGGTGGCGCAGTCGAAACCCTCGAAGGGAAATGGGAGCCCAAACGGCTGGTAATACTCGAGTTTCCATCGACGGCGCAGGCAAAGGCCTGGTGGGGGTCGAACGAGTACTCGGCGGCGAAGGCACTGCGCCAGGCGACCGCGCGCACCCAAATGATCCTCGTCGAAGGCGTTGCGCCGTGACCGGCGGTCGGCAGGCCGCACGCTTCAGGGACGCGCCGGGGCGGGAAACTTGCGACCGTTCCTCACCCGCTCGAGCGCAGCACATACTGCCCTCGCGCCGTCAAGGATGCGCGGCGTCTGACGCTGTATCACGTCCGGATTGATGTATTGCGCCGGCAACTCCCGCAAGGGCGCAAGAGCCGATGCGCGCCAGCGCTCGGCGAACTCCCGAGCCCCGTCGGCCGAGCCGCCGCCCAGTATCACTTCGGGCTTCGCAGCGATAAGCGCTTCCGGTGAAACGGCCGGCGTCAGCTGGGACAGGTCGGAAAAAACGTTCTCTCCCCCGCAGAGCGTTATCACGTCGCTGATCATGTGAGCCCCATTCACAGTCAGGAGCGGTTTGTGCCAGATCTGATAGAACACTCGCACTGTGGGCGCTTTTGCGTAGCGCTCGCGCAGCTGCTCGATACCGCGCTCGAATTCGCCGGCGGCGCGTTCGGCCTCGGACAGCGTCCCGGCAAGCGCCCCGATCATGCGCAACGCGCGGCCGATATCCGGTAGCCGGCGCGGCTCGGTGACCAGGACCGGATATCCCAGCTGTTGCAGGCGCTCGATATCCATCGCCTGGTTGCCGCTCTTCCACGCGAGTATCAGATCGGGAGCGAGAGCGACGATACGCTCGAGATCCACCTGCACCGCGTCGCCCACTTGCGGGATTTGGCGGGCGGCGGCGGGGAAGTCGCTGTAGCGCGCGGCTCCGACGAGCCGGGCGCCCGCTCCGGCAGCAAACGCGAGCTCCGCCAGACTGGGCGCGATCGCAACGACGCGCTGCGCGGGGCGGGCAAGCACGACGCTTTTGCGCGCGTCGTCGACGACCGATACCTGTTGCGCGCCCGCGGCCGCCCAAAGCAGCCAAACAATGCAACCGCCAATGGACGCCGACAATCGCAAGATCGAATCGCCAGTCCCGCCAAGGCAAGAATCAGGAATTCGGAAATTGGGATGCGTTGCAACCCATCACGAGTCAGGTGCCGTACTCGCCACGGCGGTCAAGCGCCCTCGAGATATTGCAGCAGCCTCGCGCTCGTCTGGCGCAACCGGCCGGATAGCATGGAGACCAGTTTCACCAGGATCTTGGATCCCAGACTGGGATGGTCGAGGATGATTTTCGCCATTTCGTCCCGGTGCAGCACGGCGAATACGGTCGGCTCGGTGGCGACGCAAGTTGCGAAACGCGGCTCGCCGTCGATCATGGACATCTCCCCCAGGGTCATCCCTGGGCCGACGACGGTCATGTGCTGCTGCTCACGCCGCATTCCCTGTTTGAGGATGTCCACGTAGCCTTCGACGATGAGGAGCATGTAATCACCGCCGTCGCCTTCCCGGATGATGACTTCATCGGGCTGCGCGCGATAGACGCTCATGTAGCCGGCGAGGACCGCGACGTCCTCGCGCGAAAATTCCGCGGAGAACAGCGATTTCCCGACGAGACCATAGATCTGGTCCGCGATCGCAGTGCCGCGGTCAACTCGCTCCAGATGCCCCAGCCCGGTACGGTCGGGGTCCGATTCGCCTATACCTTGCACCATGTACCGTCTTCCCGCTCAAGTCAGGTGCGCGTTACCGCACGATATCCTACCCCTCACCTGCACGTAAGTCTTTATTCCGCTTCGGCCTTGGTCCTCCGCCGCCGCACCGCGCCCGCAAGCACGTCCAGCACCGTACGGCTCTCCTCCCAGGCGAGACACGCGTCGGTAATACTCACGCCGTAGACGAGTTCCTTGCCGGGGATCATGTCCTGCTTGCCACCCTTGAGGTGGCTCTCGAGCATGACCCCGACGATGCGAGCGTCACCTTGCGCGATCTGGCGCGCGACGTCCTGCGCGACGTCGACCTGCTTCTCCGGATTCTTCCCGCTGTTACCGTGACTGAAGTCGATCATGAGCCGCGCCGGAATTCCGACCTCGGACAGCGTCTTGCTCGCGGCATCCACGCTCGCCGCGTCGTAGTTGGGCCTGGTTCCGCCGCGCAATATGATGTGGCAGTCCTCGTTGCCGCTCGTCGACACGATCGCAGTATGGCCGCCCTTGGTGACCGACAGGAAGTGATGCGGCGCCTGCGCGGCGCGAATCGCGTCAATCGCGATGCGCGTGTTGCCGTCCGTTCCGTTCTTGAAACCGACCGGACAGGACAAGCCCGAGGCGAGCTCGCGGTGGATCTGGCTCTCCGTAGTGCGCGCCCCGATCGCGCCCCATGCCACGAGGTCCGCAAAGTATTGCGGCGTGAGGACATCGAGAAATTCGCATCCGACCGGCATTCCGATCTCGTTCAGGTCGAGCAGCAGCTTGCGCCCCACGCGCAGCCCATCGTTGATGCTGAAGCTGCCGTCGAGGCGGGGATCGTTGATGAGCCCCTTCCATCCTACGGTGGTGCGCGGCTTCTCGAAATACACGCGCATGACGACGATCAGCTCAGCTGCCAGCCGGTCCTTGACCTCCTTCAGCTTGCCGGCATACTCCCGGGCCGCCGTCACGTCGTGGATTGAGCATGGTCCTATGACCACGAGAATGCGGTCGTCGGCCCCGTGCAGAATGCGATGAATCGCCTGGCGCGTTTCGTACGTGGTCTTGGCGGCCTTCTCCGAAAGAGGATACTCGCGCAGCACGTCTACGGGCTGCACGAGTTCCCTGATGCCCAGAACGCGAAGGTCATCCGTCCTATATTGCATGAATCTCAGACGGTGCCGCCCACGGTAAGGCCGTCGATTCTGAGGGTGGGCTGCCCGACTCCGACCGGAACGCTCTGGCCTTCCTTGCCGCAGGTGCCCACGCCCGGGTCGAGCGCCATGTCGTTGCCGATCATGGCGACCCGCGTCAATGCGTCGGGGCCATTGCCGATCAGCGTGGCGCCTTTCACCGGATGGGTGAGCTTGCCGTTTTCAATGACATAGGCCTCAGATGCCGAGAACACGAACTTGCCGCTCGTGATGTCGACCTGCCCGCCGCCGAAGTTTACGGCGTAGATGCCACCCTTTACCGACGCGATGATCTCCTCGCGCGGCCGATCGCCGTTCAGCATGTAGGTATTGGTCATGCGCGGCATCGGAATGTGCGCGTAAGATTCGCGCCGGCCATTGCCAGTCGGAGGCACCTTCATCAGCCGCGCGTTGAGACTGTCCTGCATGTAGCTCTTCAGCACGCCGTTCTCGATCAGGACGTTGCGCTGCGTTGGCTGGCCCTCGTCGTCGATGTTGAGCGAGCCGCGCCGCCGGGCGATGGTGCCGTCGTCGACGACTGTCACGCCGGGCGCCGCCACGCGCTCGCCGATACGGCCGCTGAAAGCGGATGTGCCCTTGCGGTTGAAGTCTCCTTCGAGGCCGTGACCGATTGCTTCGTGCAGCAGCACACCGGGCCATCCCGGCCCCAGCACCACTGTCATGGTGCCTGCCGGCGCGGGCCGTGCGTCGAGGTTGACTAGCGCCTGGTCCACCGCCTTTTTTGCGTAGTCCTTGAGTACCTCGTCGGTAAAGTAGCCGTACTCGAAGCGCCCGCCGCCGCCGGCGGCGCCCTGCTCCCGGCGGCCGTCATGCTCGACGATTACCTGCAGCGATAGCCGCGTCAGTGGACGCACGTCGGCAGCAAGCATTCCGTCCGAACGCGCTACGAGGACGACTTCATATTCTCCGGCAAGATAAGCCATGACCTGGGAAACACGCGGATCGAGGGCGCGGGCGTAGCGCTCGATCCGCTCGAGCAGGGCGACTTTTGCGCCGGCCTCCAGGCTCGCCAGCGGATCGTGCGGCAGGTATAACTGGTGCCCGGTCGCACGCCGCTCGACCTGCGTGCGCGCGTTATCGCCCTGACGCGCTATCGCGCGCGTAGCCTGTGCCGCCGACGTAAGGGCCTCCAGGCTGATATCGTCCGAATAGGCGAATGCGGTCTTCTCGCCGGTCACCGCTCTTACGCCAACGCCCTGATCGATGTTGAAGCTGCCCGATTTGACGATCCCCTCCTCCAGGCTCCAGGACTCGCTGCGCGTGTACTGGAAGTAAAGGTCGGCGTAATCGATGCGGTGCGCCATGATCTGGCCGAACACGGTCTCGAGGCGATTGCCGTCGAGAGCGTAGGGCGCAAGCAGGATCTCATTCGCGGTCGCGAATGACGTTTCGAGTTTGGAGTTTGAAATTTGAAGCCTGGGTTCGTCGCTCATACCACTGGAAGCCGCCTGAAACAGCCAAACAATAGAGATTGCGCCAGTTCTCGGATTTTCAACATCCTGCTGGAAACTTCAAACTCGAACTAGCACTGGTGCAGCGTCCGATGGCCGAGGGCCGGCAGGCTTTGCCGCAGAGTGCGCAAGCGCTCAAGGTCGACGTCGGCTGCGACTACCCCCGGGCCCTTGGGCAACCGGTCGAGCACCACACCCCACGGGTCCACGATCATGCTGTCGCCGTGGGTCTCCCGCCCGTTCGCGTGGTAGCCGCCCTGCGCCGGCGCGATCACATAGGCCAGGTTTTCGATCGCGCGGGCGCGCACCAGCGTCTCCCAGTGCGCCTTGCCGGTAGTCGCAGTGAACGCCGATGGCACGAGAATCACGTCGACGTCCTGCATCGAGCGATACAGTTCGGGAAAGCGCAGGTCGTAGCAGATCGAGCAACCGAGGCGGGCGAACGGTGTGTCCACCGTGACTACCTCGCTGCCCGGTTCTATCGTACGTTCTTCCGCGTAACTTTCCTGTCCCATGTTGAATCCGAACAGGTGGATCTTGTCGTAGCGCGCGGCAAGGCGTCCCTGATCGTCGTAAACGAGGCAACTGTTGCGCACCTTTTCCGGTGCGGGGCACTCGAGCGGGACGGTGCCGCCGACGAGCCAGATCCGATGCTGCTTCGCGGTCGAGGACAGAAACTCCTGGATCGGCCCCTCTCCCGCCTTCTCGCGCACGGCGACCTTGTCGGTATCGCGCATGCCAAGAATGGGAAAGTACTCGGGTAGAGCCACGAGCCGGGCGCCTTTTTTCACTGCCGTTTCAATCAGGCGGGCCGCCTCGAGCAGATTGCTTTCGACGCGTGGGCCCGAAACCATCTGCACTGCGGCGATGCGTGTCATACCGGACGGCAACTCGGACCGCTTGGAAGCGGACTTACCGGCAGTCGGCGTTGGACTCATGGGAATAGCCTGCCATATTAAAACTAGTCACGCACCACTTCGAGCCGCAGCGGTTCAGATGAATTCAGATCGCTGCGCAACGTCATCCGCCCCGCTTCCACCGCCAGGGCGATCAGCCAGGAACGCAACTCCTCGGCCTGCAACAACGAGTCCTGCCCGGCGCCGTGATGGATGATCAGGCGCATTGCGGGCTGCGCGAGCCAGGCTGCCACAGCCTGCTTCACCGGCAGGCGCTCCATGACGGCCGGCCCGCTGCGCGGGCGGTCCCACAACTCCACCGGCACGCTGAATGACTGCGCGAAGACCTCGGTGGGGACGAGAAGACCGATGCACGCGAGTCCCACCACAGCCGCCTGAAAATTCGGACCAATCCCTCTCACTGGGGCTTCTCGCTCTCAGCCGTCCGTGTGGCGTGGGCGACTATCGGCTCCGACCAGGTCCCGGTCACGGCGTATTCGTAAGCCACCATTTGATCAAGCGGATCCTTCAGTATTTTCTGCGCAAGAAAGGCAGCTACGCCGGCGATCGGCCCGCCGATCAGCGCACCCGCAATCGACACGCCGTCGCTAACGCTCGGCGAGACACGCACACGCAGCTTCTGGGTTTCGCGCGCCAGGTCCACCTCGCCCGTCATGACGATGCGCGCCGATGGGCCCTGGATGCGCAGATTCTCCGTGCTCATGATACCGCGGTCGACCTTGACGGCACCTACGATGTCGTCGAACGCCAGTCCTTCACTGAATATGTCGCGAAAATCGAGCGTGACACGACGTGGCAACGCCTGCAGGGAGAGTATGCCGAGCAGCTTGCCGATCCCCGGATCGAGCTTGACGAACTGTCCCCGCTGGACCTCCAGCAACAGGCCACCTGACAGCGTGGGATAGTCGAACTCGTACGGCGCACCCGTCCACGCGAGCGCGCCTTCCAGTTTCGCCTTGCCGCGGCGCACGCCTTCGGGAAAGCCGAGTCGCGTCAGCAGCTTTCCCGTGTCGGGGGTGTCGAGCCGCAGGCTCACCTGGGTGCGCTGCTCCGTCATTCCCGTCTGCCACATGCCCTCCGCCGCGAACGTCGCGTCCGGGTTGGTGATCCTCAGCTTTTCGATCCGCCAGCTGTCACCGCTGGGGGAGGCGCTCAGTTCGAGACGCCCGAGCTGTTTGTCGTTCTTGACGAATTGCTCTGCAGTGATATCGACCGCCGGCAGCTCGCGCGCGGTTCCGCTCGATTTGGATGGCGCGGTTTCACCCACCGACGGTGGGATCACGACGGTTTTCATCCTCGCAACAACCTTGCCGCGCCCCTGAGGGTCCCAGTTCGCGTTTCCATCCAGTTCCTTGCCCGTAAGCGCGGCACGCCACAGGCCGCCCTGGACTACGGCATTGAGCGAGAGTTGGCCGAAGCGGCGACCGAACAGGTCCAGCGTATCCGTCTTGAGATCGACGCCACCCCAATCGATGCGTGCGTCGCCTCCGCCATCGCGCATCAAGGTGAACCAGCGGTCGAGATCGAGCGTCTTCACGCTTCCGCTTACCCATACTCCGTTACGCTCCGGCTCGGCGGCAGCCCCCCCGAAGCGCACGTTACCGCGGGGAATGACCGTGCGTTTGCCCTCCAGGCGCCGGTTCAATTGCGCGCTCACTACATCGCCGTAGGCAATGCTCAGTCGCTCCTGGTTCTGTCCGAGTGAGCGCCGCTCGAAGCGGAAAGGAACGGTATCAGCGGCCGCCTTGGCGAGCGGGGCCGGGAAGTCCACGGCCAGCCCCTGCAGGTTCGATTCGATGACGATTTCGCTCGTGCGCTTGTATACGGTCTGCGTCGCTCGCCAATCGGTTGCGCCGCGCAAACCTTGCAGCCACTGGGAGCCCGTGGCCGGACGACGCATGTTTTCGCTGCTGACGTGCCCCTGCGCGACTATGCGCACCCCGGCTTCGCGCTGCGTGCTGGCGCTGATCGTGACCGGCCCTCCGAAGAACGTCGCCGTAATTCCCTGCGCCCGTACCGTCGATTCGGTGAACTCGACGCGGCCGCTCGCCTGCTCGATCGGAGGGAAATCCTGGTCGGGAACGATACTGTTGGCCGCAAACTGGTAGGCACCCACGATCCGGCTCTTCTCGGTCTCGTGCAGGGGCAGCTCAAGCTTGAGGGTGAGCTTTCCGGACCCCTGAGCCTGCCAGTTATCGGTGAAATGATCGATCATGCCGCTCACCGGGCTTTTCTCCAGGAAGGCGAAGAACTCGCTGGTCAGGCCTTCCGCTTCGCCGTCCACGGTCAATATTTTTTCCGGTTCCTTGAGATCGGGAATCTCGGCGCGCACGTTCGACAGCCGCACGCCCATGATCGTGCCCTGGCGTGCGTTGACCTCCATGCGCGGGCCGCGAAACAGCAGATCGCCCGCGATATTCTCGATCCTGGGCCAGCCCTTTGCGTAGTCGAGCGTGCCCTCGGTCACCTTTGCCGCCACCTGGAAAACGCCGTCCTTGCCGTCCGGGAACGGAAACTCGTCGAGGTTCCCCTTGAGCCGCAGCGACACATCGTTGGAAACGCCGGAAAGAAATGCAACGTCCAGCCAGTCGCGTGCACGTTGCCCGATGACGAGCGGGATGTAGCGGCTGGCAAAGCGCGAGTCGGCCCGGGTGAGGCTGCCGGTTAGGTCGATACTGCCGCGCGAATCTCCGGCTGTCCGATAGTTCCCGAACACGGTTCCAGCAAGATGGGAGTTGGAGAACGAGATGTTGTTCAGGCGCAACTCGGTTTCTCCTTCGTTGCGCGTCCATGCGATCTGCGCAGTCAGCAGGTCGAATTGCAGCGGCTCCCGGAACACGAGAGGCATCGTCACCACGGCATCGTGCGTATTGAGCTGCAGCGTGCCGCCGCGCTCGTTGCCTTCCAGAGCGCCGTTTACGCCTTTGAAGCCCGGTATCTTTCCCATGCCGTTCAGGGCGAGCCCGCTGAACTTTCCTTTGGCGCTGTACTGGGTGGGCTCGCGCCAATCGCCGGACCACCGCACCTGCACGTCCTGGATATGGCCCTTGGGCGACAAGGTCGCGAGCTGCTCGCGGGCCTCCGTTGGGAACGGCAGATGATCGGCCAGGGTCACCAGCGGCGCCAGATCGAGCGCGTTGACGTTGAGCTCTCCGCGCTCCTTGCGCGCTCCGGATGCATTGGTTACGCGCAGCAGAAAGTCGGTAGGTGGAAGCGCGAGCCCGCCGGTAGTGGTGAGTTTCAGTCCAGTGGTCGTGACCTCGTAGCTGGAAGCCGACATCTTCCAGCCGAGGCGGCCCGAAAGATCGATGACTTCGAGCTCGGGCAGGCTCTTTTCGAGACGCGCGCGCACGTTGGCGAGCCGCACGTCGGCAATGGCGTCGGTCAGCTTGTCCTGGGTGAAAGTGAGCCAGGTCCGCACGCCGCCGGTGCCGCGCGGGAATTCTATGGGGAACGGAACCCACGTTCGCCACGCGGCGATATCGGCGTAGTCGAGCTCCACGAACAGCTTCCCGTTCCAGTCTTCCAGCGCCTTGACCGTCGTGCCGCTCAGCTCGCCGCGCACGTCGAGCGGACCGGCCAGCCTGGCGGGCGGCACCGCCCGCAGTCCGAACTGATGGTGCGAGCGTTGATTCGCGATGCGAAGCTGGACGCTCTTCAGCTCCAGCTGCGGGGCGCGACGCACCTCGTCGTTCCACACGATGGTCGCGTCGTGTATCGCGATGTGGCGCTGGTGCAGCAGCCAATCAGCGAAGCCGCCGCCGTTTTCCTCTCCGGTGAGCTCGATGCCGGCGATCGACAGCTTCCCGGCGGGGTCGCGCCGGATGTTGAGCGTTGGGGAATAGACGTCGAGCGCGTAGAACCTGAGCTGCAGCGTCGGGACCGAAAGCCATGACAGCGTGTGGTCCACGCGCGAGAGCTCGAGCGCCGGACGGCCAGCCGCGTCGTGCACCGTCACCTGCTCGAGCAGCAGCTGCGGGCGCAGCCCGTCCCAGTTGGCGCTGATCCGTCCGATCGTGATTTTCTGTCCGGCCTTCTCGCTGACGATGCGGGCGATGTCGTCACGGTAGTGCTCGACGTTGGGGAGCACCCAGTAGCGCAATGCGAGCACGATGCCGGCAAAAAGGAACCCGGCGATAAGCACGGTCCAGGTAACTGCGCGATACACCCACAGCGTGCTTACGCGCAGCCACTTGAAGCGCTTGGGTCGCGACACTTTTTGCCTGATGACCGAAAAAATGCGATATTGAGTCAAGGCCTTATGTATTCTACCTCGATACCGGGATGCAATCCTACGGCGCGGCAGCGAATATCGGCCCCGACGCCCTGATCGGGCGCGCCACCCGGCTCAGTCACTACGCGCAACGGCTCGTCAGCGCCGAACCCGGCCTGGCTCTGGATACTCCGGTCGACCGCGCATTCAGTACAGCGGCGATGCGCACGGCGCTCGACGTCGGCGAACCTGCCGATGAGGAGCGGCTCAAGCAGGCGCTGCGCACGCTGCGCAAGCGCGTGATGCTCAACCTGATCGCGCGCGACCTCGGTGGAACAGCCACGCTCGCCGAGGTGATTGGAACCACGACCGCCCTGGCCGAGGTCGCCATCGGCTGCGCCGTGACCCGGCTCGACCAGCTGCTTTGCGCGCAGCACGGCCATCCGGTTGCGGACAGCGGGCGCCGGATCCAGCGATTCCACGTAGTCGGCATGGGCAAATTGGGAGGCGCCGAGCTCAACGTCTCTTCGGACATCGACCTGGTATTCGCCTATCCCGAGGACGGCGAGACCACCGGCCCGCGTTCGATCAGCAATCACGAATACTTCACGCGCCTGGGACGCAAGCTGATTGCAGTGCTGTCCGAAATGACCACCGACGGCTACGTGTTCCGGGTGGACATGCGTTTGCGGCCCTACGGTGACGGCGGAGCGCTGGCTGCGAGCTTCGAAACGCTGGAAAGCTACTTCACAACCCAGGGCCGCGAATGGGAGCGCTATGCCTGGATCAAGGGCCGCGTACTCACAGGCGACCGTGAGGCGGAGCTCGACGAACTGGTGCGACCCTTCGTCTACCGGCGCCATCTCGACTACAACGCGCTGGGGGCGCTGCGCGAGCTGCACGGGCAGATCCGCCGCGAGGTCGAGCGGCGGGATATCGCCGACAACATCAAGCTCGGTCCCGGCGGCATACGCGAAATCGAATTCATCGTGCAGTTGTTCCAGTTGATCCGCGGGGGACGAGTAGCTGCGCTCCGCAACCGGCCCACGCTCGCCGTGCTCCCGGTGCTTGGCGAACGCAATCTGTTGCCCGCCCGCACGGTCAGCGAACTTACCGAGGCTTATGTCTTCCTGCGCAGGCTCGAGCACCGCCTGCAATATCTGGACGACCAGCAGACCCATAGCCTGCCGCAGTCCGATGCGGATCGCGCGCTGATCGCCGAATCGATGGGGCTGCGCGATTACGACGCGCTCGCCCGCGAGCTCGAGGCGCACCGTGCGCGCGTGACCCGCCACTTCCAGGACGTCTTCGCCGCCTCGCCGGATGCGATGCACCCTCTCGCTTACCTGTGGTACGGGGCCGATGACTCGTTAAAGGCGTCCGGCGAGCTTGCGGCACTGGGGTACAGGCAACCACAAACGATCGGCGAACGGCTCAAGACGATGCGCACGAGCCCACGTTATCGCGCGATGCCGGCCTTGGGGCAGGCGCGCCTCGACCGGCTCGTGCCGCTGGCCATCGATACGGCGGCGGCGCAACGATATCCGGACGCGACGCTAGAGCGCTTGCTCGACCTGCTGGAGGCAGTGAGCGGGCGCGTCTCCTACCTGGCGCTGCTCGAAGAGTATCCGCGGGCGCTCAAGCAACTAGCGGCGATGATGAGCGCCAGCCCCTGGGTCGCGCAGTACCTTACCCGGCATCCGATACTCCTCGACGAATTGCTCGACACGCGCACCCTCTATGCCGCGCCCGACTGGCCGGCTGCGACGCGCCGCCTGGAAGCCGAGCTCGCAGAAGCCGCCGGCGATACCGAAAAGCAGATGGATGTCTTGCGGCATTTCAAGCACGTCCACACGCTGCGGTTCATTGCGCAGGACCTGGGCGGATTGCTGCCCTTGGAGACCCTGAGCGACTATTTGAGCGATCTCGCGTGCGTGATTCTTCAGCAGGTGCTGCGACTCGCTTGGAAATCGGTGCGCCAGGCGCATCGCGCCGGGCCCCGCTTCGCGGTGATCGGGTATGGGAAGCTCGGCGGCAAGGAGCTGGGATACGCATCGGATCTCGACGTGGTATTTCTGTACGACGACACGGCAGCCGAAGCAGCCGAGAACTACGCGCGTCTCGGCCAACGCGTTAACAACTGGCTTACCACCGTCACGTCGGCCGGCGTGCTCTATGAAACCGATCTTCGGCTGCGCCCCGACGGCGCCGGGGGGTTGCTGGTGAGCCCTCTGGAAAGCTTCCGCGAGTACCAGGCGAGCCATGCCTGGACATGGGAACACCAGGCGCTCTCCCGAGCGCGCTATGTCGCCGGCGACACAGCGATTGGGAACGAATTCGAGGCATTGCGCGTGACGGTCCTGCGGCAGCCGCGGGATCTGGTGGCGCTCAGGCGTCAGGTGGCGGAGATGCGCCGGAAACTGCTCGACGGGCACCCGAACCGCAGCGCTCTGTTCGACCTCAAGCACGATCGCGGCGGCATCATCGACGTCGAATTCGTCGTGCAGTACCTCGTGCTCGGCCACGCGTGCCGGCATGCCGAGCTGACCGGCAACATCGGGAATCTCGCACTGCTCAAGCTTGCGGCGCGCCTGGAGCTCGTCGACGAGCAACGCGCCCTGGCCGCGCACGAAGCCTATCGCCACTTGCGGCAGATGCAGCACAGCCTGCGGCTGGCGGGGGAGAAATATGCGCGTGTCGCGCCCGAAACCATGCTCGATCAGCGACACGCAGTGCAGGAACTTTGGGAGAGCGTGATGGGGCCCGAGGGCTCTCTTTGAATTTCAGGCCTCTCCCGGTCCGCCGCGCCATACCGCGTCGGGCGTTCGGCGCTTGAAGGTGCGCACCTCCCTTCGAATTCCCGGCTTACCCTTCCGCCTTGCGCCTTCCGCCCTCGTTCTTCAGCTCTGCGCGCACCGGTTCGCCTGCCTCGCCCGCCTTGTGCCCGATCAGATGGTACGCAGCTATCGCGCCCTTGCCCTTGACGGTCAGTGTCCGCGGTCCCTCGAACTCGAACATGTGGCGCACCCGCCTGTAGGTAGTGGTGTCGACCAGCACGGTGCCCGGTCCGGCTTCAGCGGTGACGCGGCTGGCGATGTTGACCGTGTCGCCCCACAGGTCATAAATGAACTTCTTCATGCCGATGACGCCGGCCACGACAGGGCCGGTGCCGATTCCGACATGAATCTGCAGTTGCGCTCTCTGGAACCCGGAGCGCGAATGCATGTAGTCGCACATCTCGAGCGCCATACTGCAGACGGCCGCGCTGTAGTCCCGGCGCTCCTCCTCGGAGGCGGTCCTGCTCCTGTGATGCTCGTCGAGCCCGCCGGCCACCATGTAGGCGTCGCCGATGGTCTTGATTTTTTCGATGCCGTGCTTTTCGGCAAGCTGGTCGAAGTACGAGAATACCTCGTTCAACAGCTGCACCACCAGCCGCGGCGACATTTCCTCCGCGAGCCTCGTGAAATCGATGATGTCGGCAAACATCACGGTCACGTCGGCAAAGCCGTCGGCGATGACGCCGTGATGCTGCTTCAAGCGCTGAGCGATCGGGGCGGGAAGGATGTTGAGCAGCAGCCGCTCGGACTTCTCCTGCTCCTCCTTCAGCAGCTCGTGCTGCTCGTTGACGCGTTCCGCCAGCTTGCCGCGCTGGTTCACGAAGTAGCTGATGAGAAGGTAGATGATAGTCGACATCGCGGCGAAGTTGAGCGCGAAGAACACCGCAATGGTCTGCATGCTCATGCCTGATTCGACCCCTTCGGTGAGGTAGTAGTCGAAGAAGCCGGACACCGCCGTCAGCACGATGTAGGCGAAGAACCAGGGCAGGGACTGCCGTGCCCCCTGGAAGATCATGACACCCACCGGCGCAAGCAGCGCCCAGAGCATCACGCCCGAGGAACTGACATAACTGCCGATACTCCACTGCATGATGAAAGGGACGAACAGGAACGCGCTCGTCTGGATGAAGCGGAACAACGGGAAGTTACCCTTCCACAGGTAGAGCGCGAGCGACGCCGCGGAAATGACCATGTAGCTGAAGGGCACCGTAGTGGAGAACCGGATGCCCATCGCCTGGTAGATCACGAGCCACAACATCGCCGCGAAACCCATCAGGCCGGAGGCGAAGATCAACAATTGCTTGTTGAGCTTTTCCTGCTCGGTGTCGTGCTCCGAGATGGCTCGTTGGCCGAGGGTCGCGAGCCACGAGCGTAAATCGCGCGCCATTTAGAATTTGTTCTCTGAGGGGGTTTGCTCTCTTGGGGTTCTTCTCAGCCCGCCGATTTGGCACCGGCTTGCAGGCAACAGGACCGATTGCCGGCCGATGAATGATTGTACTAAGTGCGGCATGAGTTTGCCACATCCAACCGGTGGAAACGGCTCTGCTAAAATGGATACTTTCGACGGAGCGCACTCATGTCCATGGCCGACCGCGACGGGCACATCTGGTACGACGGCAAGCTCGTGCCCTGGCGCAGCGCCACCACGCATGTACTCACGCACACCCTGCATTACGGCATGGGCGTGTTCGAAGGCGTACGCGCCTACAAGACAGAAAGCGGCACCGCGATCTTCCGGTTGAAGGAGCACGTGGACCGACTGTTCCGCTCGGCGCATATCAACGGCATGAAGATCCCCTACGACAAGCAGACGCTCATCGAGGCGCAGAAGGAAGTCGTGCGCGCGAACAAGCTCGACGCCTGCTATATCCGCCCGCTCGCGTTCTACGGCTCCGAGGCGATGGGCGTATCCGCAAAAGGGGTGTCCGTGCACGTCGCCATCGCCGCCTGGCCGTGGGGCGCCTACCTCGGGCCGGAGGCGATCGAGCGCGGGATCCGGGTCAAAACGTCCTCCTACGTGCGCCATCACGTCAACGTCACGATGTGCCGCGCAAAATCGGTCGGCACCTACATGAATTCCATCCTGGCGAATCAGGAAGCGGCGCACGACGGCTATGACGAGGCGCTGCTGCTCGACGTGGACGGTTTCGTCGCCGAAGGGTCCGGAGAGAACATCTTCATCGTGCGCAACGGCACCCTCTACGAGCCCGAGCTCACCTCCGCGCTGGAGGGCATTACGCGCGACGCCGTGATCCGGATAGCGCAGGACTTTGGAATAGCGCTGGTCTCGAAACGCATCACGCGCGACGAGGTCTACGTGGCCGACGAAGCGTTCTTCACGGGGACCGCCGCCGAGGTTACGCCGATACGGGAGCTGGACAACCGCGTGATCGGCAACGGCAGTCGCGGCCCGATAACGGAGCGGTTGCAGAAGGCGTTCTTCGACTGCGTGCGGGGACGCTCCGACAAATATCGCGACTGGCTCACCCCCGTTGCCGCGTGAAATGAGCGGCGGGAAACGCGCCTATTCCAGTAGAATCTTTCGAGGCCTTTCCGCTCACTCCGCATCCCCCTTCGGACGGTGAATCTTTCCGCTGGAACTGGGCGTTATATGTCTGAACAAACGGTCAACAAGGCGCGCCACATCGAGGTCACAGCGGCCGACCTGCCGCTGCATTGCCCGATGCCCTCGATGTTGCTGTGGAACGCACATCCCCGCGTGTTCCTGCCGATCGAGAAGACCGGCGAGGAACTGTGCCCATACTGCGGCACCCGCTATACGCTCAAGGGCGGCTCCGGCGGCCCGGGACACTAGCGTCCCCTCGCCCGAAGGATGAGGGCGCAGAGGACGGAGGGATGACCTAAAAGCCCGTTTGATTTCCCCTCATCCCTCATCCTTCATCCCTCATCCTTCATCCCTCATCCTTCATCCCTCATCCCTTATCCCTCATCCCTCTAGAGACATGCACCGCATACTGGTCGTGGGTCCGTCATGGATCGGCGATACGGTCCTCGCGCAGCCGTTGTTCAAGTTGCTGCACGTGCGTTACGGCCCGCTCGCACTCGATGTGCTCACCCCGCGCTGGACCCTGGCTATCGTAGAGCGCATGCCGGAGGTGCGGCGGGCGATCGCGAACCCCATCGGCCACGGTGAGTTGCGGATGGCCGCGCAGCGACAGATCGCACGCGATCTTTCGTACGAACGCTACGAGCGCGCGATCGTTCTGCCCAATTCCCTCAAATCCGCGCTTGTCCCGTGGCTGACGCGCATTCCGGTCCGCACGGGGTATCTCGGCGAGCTGCGCTGGGGTCTGTTGAATGACGTGCGCCGGGTGGACGAGGAGCGGCAGCCGCAGCTCGCCCAGCGTTACGCCGCGCTCGCGCTGCCCCGCGGCGACCCGCTGCAAGCCGCTCTACCCGCCCCCGCGCTGCGCGTGGACGAAACGCAACGGCGCGCCACCCTTGCAAAGCTCGGGATCGATAATGGACGGCGGGCGGCAGCACTATGCCCGGGGGCGGAGTACGGGCCCGCCAAACGCTGGCCGGCGCGCTATTTCGCGGACCTGGCGCAGCGCCTGGCTGGCGCGGGCTATGCCGTGTGGGTGGTGGGATCGGCGAGCGACGCAGAGATTGGCGCGGAAATCGCGCGCCTCAGTCCAGCCCAGGATTTGTGCGGCCGTACGTCGCTGGGCGAGGCGATCGAGGTGCTCGCCTCGGCGCGGCTCGTCGTGAGCAACGATTCAGGACTGATGCACGTCGCGGCGGCCCTTGGCAAGCCGCTTATCGCGCTCTACGGCTCGAGCAGCCCGGCCTATACGCCGCCTCTGTCGCCAGGCGCCCGCATCCTCAAGCTCGATCTGCCGTGCAGCCCCTGCTTCCAGCGGGTATGTCCCCTGGGCCATTTCAAGTGCATGGTCGAACTCACCCCCGAGCATGTCCTCGCCGCGATCGAGTCTGCGGATGCGGTTGCCGCCGCCAATTCCAGATTATGACGGGAGCCGATCCGCGCCGGCGGAGGCGAGCGAATTCTGGATAAAAAGCCGAAACGGCACTAGAATCCGGTCACCGTAGCGTTCCCTGTCGGCGTGGTCATGCCCTGCTGCTCTATTCTTGCGCTTCATCTTCCCTCAGGAGTTTGCCGGGCCTAGGTCGGGCAAGATCCCCCGTGCCCGAAAGCCAGAGCCTCAAGAAAGCGCTGTTCCCGACTCCGCAGGATGCCGAGGCGGCGTTCTACGATGCCCTGACCAAGAACGATCTCGAAGCCATGATGGAGGTGTGGGCCGACGACGATGAGGTCTACTGCGTGCATCCGAACGGCGCGCGCGTCACCGGCGTGGACCAGATCCGGGAATCGTGGCGGCAGATTTTCGCGAGCGGCCAGCGTTTGTCGTTCAAGTTGCGGGACCAGCAATACGTGCAGGGAATGATGATTTCGGTGCACAGCGTCTATGAGCACATCGCCGTCTCGGGCGAGCAGCGCTCCCGCACCCCCGTCATCGCAACCAACATCTTCCTGCGGACCGAGCGCGGCTGGCGTATGGTCGCGCATCACGCGTCTCCGGCGCCGGCGACCACGGCGAGCGATCCGGAACCGCGGCGTGCGGCGGCGCCGCCCAAGACACTGCACTGACGTGAGTTTTGAGTGTTGTGTGGACCCGACCGGGTCATCACCCAACGCTTGACACTCGACACTACACACTCGGAGGATCAATGAGCAACACCGATTTTGGCAAGCCCGATGTAATCGTCGTCGGTGCCGGAAATGCCGCCTGCTGCGCGGCCTACGCCGCGCGCGAGGGCGGAGCCTCGGTCATCATCCTGGAAGCCGCCCCGATCGACGACTGCGGCGGCAACAGCCGCTACACCGGCGGGCTGATGCGCGTCGTTTACAACGGCGTCGAAGACCTGGCCCAGATCATTCCCGACCTGACCGAGGAAGAGAAAAAGACCCACGACTTCGGCTCGTACACCGCCGAGCACTATTACGACGACATGGGCCGCATAACCCAGTACCGCACTGATCCCGATCTGTGCGAGATCCTGATCTCGCGCAGCTTCGAAACGCTGGTGTGGCTGCGCAAGAAAGGCGTCAAGTTTCAGGCGAGCTATGGCCGCCAGTCGTACAAGATCGACGACGGCAAGCGCTACAAGTTCTGGGGCGGGCTCGCGGCCGAGACGTGGGGCGGCGGCGCAGGCCTGATCGAAAACGAACACAAGGCGTGCGAGCGCGAAGGCATCAAGATCTTCTACGAAACGCCGGCCGTGGGTCTCATCACCAACGACGACGGCGTCGTGCTCGGCGTGCGGGCCAAGCACAAGGGCAGGAACGTCGAGATTCGCGCGAAGGCGGTGGTACTGGCATGCGGGGGCTTCGAGTCCGACGCCGAGATGCGCGCGCGCTACCTCGGCCCCGGCTGGGACCTCGCAAAAGTGCGCGGCACCCGCTACAACACCGGGCTCGGCATCAAGATGGCGCTCGAAGTGGGCGCGATGCCCTACGGCCACTGGTCCGGGTGCCACGCCGTGGGCTGGGACCTGAACGCGCCTCCTTTCGGAGACGTGAACGTCGGCGACCAGTTCCAGAAGCACAGTTACCCCTGGGGCATCATGATCAACGCGAACGGCGTGCGTTTCGTGGACGAAGGCGCCGACTTTCGCAACTACACCTACGCCAAGTACGGCCGTGTCGTGCTCGAGCAACCTGGCATGATGGCCTGGCAGGTATTCGACTCGAAGATCATCCCGATGCTGCGCGACGAGTATCGCATCAAGCAAGTCACCAAGGTGAGGGCGGACACACTCGAAGAGTTGGTGAAGAAAATGGAGGGTGTGAACGCCGACGCGTGCCTCCGCGAGATCCGCGAATACAACAAGGCGGTACGCAAGGACGTCCCATTCAACATGGCGGTCAAGGACGGCCGCTGCACCACCGGCCTGAACATCAACAAGTCGAACTGGGCCAATACCATCGAGGATCCGCCGTTCGAGGCGTACGGCGTCACCTGCGGCGTCACCTTCAGCTTCGGCGGCCTCAAGATCACGACCGAAGGCGAAGTGCAGGATACCGGCGGCAACCCGATTCCCGGCCTGTACGCGGCGGGGGAGCTC
>DATFWO010000337.1:0-18511 GCA_035259205.1 Burkholderiales bacterium
CGGACACGGCGCTCTACGCGGCGAAGTCCGCCGGGCGTAACCGGGTAGCCAGCGCCGACGAT
The DNA here is from genome assembly GCA_035259205.1 of Burkholderiales bacterium. Lineage (GTDB taxonomy): Bacteria > Pseudomonadota > Gammaproteobacteria > Burkholderiales > SG8-41 > SG8-41. The sequence goes on from DATFWO010000337.1 coordinate 63, forward strand.
ACCGTAGACGGGAAGGCGCGCGTTGCCTCTGTCGCCGGCTAGAGTCGCATGAGTCCGTTGCCCCGGGAGCGAAGCGGGCTCTATCGAGTCTCGTGCAAATGCCTGACAAGGCATTTGCACCCGGAATCTCCCCTCTCCGCTCGGGAGAGGGGTACGGGGGTGAGGGATGAGCGGCGTCAGGCATTTTCACGACGCTCATTAATCCCAGCGGTTGTCCCTGACCTGTATCTCCCCCGCCTCGACGCGCACGGGAAAGGTCGCAGTGGGCTCGTAGGCCGGCGCAGTGAGCGCGGCGCCGGTCTTGATGCAAAAGCGCGCGCCGTGACGGGGACAAACGATCTCGGCGCCCTCGATGGTACCGCCTGTCAGCTGCCCGCCGTCGTGCGTGCAGACGTCTTCGATGGCGTAGTAGTGGCCCCCGAGATTGAATACCACGATCTGCGCGCCGTCCGCATCCACCTTGCGCCATTGCCCGGGCGCCAGCTCGCCCTCCTTCGCTACGGAGACCCAATCGGACATTTGAACCGCGATGTGATGGGTTATGAGCGATGGGTGCTTTCGATATTACCCATCACCGAGACTGTCACAGTCAGACGGCGACGACTTCGATGTCGGGCTCGATCTGCCGCACCAAGCCCTCGATCCCCGCGAGCGTGCCGGAGATCGAGCTGGGACAGCTGCCGCACGCGCCCTGGTAGTGGACCATGAGCCGGTTGCCATCCAGTCCCATCACGTAGAGGTCCCCGCCATCGCCCTGCAGATAGGGCCGCACCTGCTCGTCGAGTATCGCGTTGATCTTCTCGAGGCGCTCCCTGTCCGCTTCCGAGAGCGCGTCGGCGTTCACCATGGTTTCCGACTGCTGGGCGAGCTGCGCCGATTGCGCGTCGGCAGCCGGCGCTTCGCGTATCGGCACAGCCAGCTTCCGCAGGAGCTCCTGCCAGTCGGCTTTCCCATCCTGGGTGACGGTGATCCAGTGGTCGACGTAGAACACGTTGGACACGTGCTCGATATCGAACAAGGCTGCCGCGAGCGGATCGTCCTTCGCGTCCGCGGCGCTCGCATACGAGCGCGATATGCCCCACGTCAGCGGATCCCGCAGGACGAACTTCATCGCGTTGGGATTCGGCGTCGGTTCGATTTCGGCAATTTTCGGCATCAAATTCTGTGAACCGTAAGCCGTAAACGGTGACCGGGATCGCTGCCGTCGTGGAAAGCGGTGCAGCAAACTGTTGACTGTTGACTGCTCACTGTTCACCTTAGGCGCTGCCGCCGATCGGCGCGTGCATCGGGTCCTCTTCGGCCTCAGTCGTGGTTGTGGCGATCGAGTTGAACGCCGCGTGCAGCGTGTGCCACGGCAGTATGGCGCACTTCACGCGGGTCGGCAGATCGCGCACCCCGGCGAAGACCGTCAATCGCCCGAGATGGTTCGGCTGCGCAACGTCCAGCTGGCCGGTCGCCATGTCGCGGAATTCCCGGATCAACTCCTCGGCATCCCTGCGGCTGCGACCCTTGACCGCGGTCGTCATCATCGAGGCCGATGCCTTGCAGATCGCGCACGACTCGCCCTGAAAGTTGATCGCATTCACTGCGTCGTCCTGCATTTCCAAGGTGACGCTGAGGTGATCGCCGCACAGCGGGTTATGCCCCTCCGCCCGGTGCGTCGCGCCGGCGAGCGCGCCCCAGTTGCGCGGCTTGCGGTTGTGATCGAGGATCACTTCCTGGTAGAGCTGTTTGCTGTCGCTCATCGCTGCTTACCTGAACACCTTCTGCACTTTCTTGATGCCCGCGACGAGCGCGTCCACCTCGGCCATTGTGTTGTAGAGGGCAAAGGAGGCCCGTGATGTAGCCGGGATCCCGTAACGCTTCATCACGGGTTGCGCGCAGTGGTGACCGGTGCGGATTGCGACGCCCTCTTCGTTGAGCAACGTTCCGACGTCATGCGGATGCACCCCGTCCACGATGAAGGACAGCACCGCCGCCTTGTGCTCCGCGGTGCCGACGATGCGCACGCCGGGCAGCCGGTTCACCTGCTCGGTCGCACAGTCGAGCAGGTCGGTCTCGTGCGCCGCCGCGCGCTCGATGCCGACTTCCGACAGATAGTCCACGGCCGCGCCGAGGGTGACCGCCGCCGCGATCGGCGGAGTGCCGGCCTCGAACTTGTGCGGAATCACGTTGTAGGTGGTCTTCTCAAACGTGACCGACAGGATCATGTCGCCGCCGCCCTTGAAGGGCTGCATCTTCTCGAGCAGGGCAGCCTTGCCGTAGAGGATGCCGATCCCGGTGGGACCGTAGATCTTGTGCCCCGAAAAGCAGTAGAAGTCGCAGTCGAGCGCCCGCACGTCGACCGGCAGGTGCGGAACGGCCTGGGCGCCGTCCACCAGCACCGGGATGCCGTGACGGTGTGCGGCCGCGATCATCTCCCGGACCGGGTTGATCGTGCCGAGCGCATTCGAAACATGCGGAAGCCCGACGAGCTTCACGCGCGGGCCCAGCAGCCGCTCATACTCGTCGATCGCGAGCTCGCCGCGGTCGTTGATCGGCACGACGCGAATCCGCGCGCCCTTCTCCTCGGCCACCATCTGCCAGGGCACGATGTTCGAGTGGTGCTCGAGGGTCGTGAGCACGATCTCGTCGCCAGGACCGATGAACTTCCGCCCGTAGCCATGCGCGACCAGATTGATCGCGTCGGTCGTGCCGCTGGTAAATATGACCTCGCGTTCCTCGGGCGCGTTGATGAACGCCTGGATCTTGCGCCGGGCGCCCTCGTACTCGGCGGTAGCAACCTCCGAGAGGTGGTGCACCGCGCGGTGGATGTTGGCGTGCTGAGTCGTTTGATAGCGGATCCAGCGGTCGAGAACGGGTTGTGGCATCTGGCTCGACGCCGCGTTGTCGAGGAATACCAGCGGCTTGCCGTTCACCCTGGAGCGCAGGATCGGAAAGTCGGCGCGATAGCGCTCGACGTCGAACCCCGCCTCGCGCTGCTTCAATGCGGTATGCGGTGCGTTCATGAGTTTCCCGCAGACTGTGTCTGCATCATCACGATGTTTTCCAGCTGCTCGACGAGCGACTGCACCGGGATGCGGTCGATCAGCTCGGCGCCGAACGCATAGATCAGCAGGCTGCGTGCGCTCTCCTCGACGAGCCCCCGGCTCCTGAGATAGAAGAGCTGCTCGGCGTCGAGCTGGCCGACAGTCGCGCCGTGCGTGCAGCGGACGTCGTCGGCGAAGATCTCGAGCTGCGGCTTGGTGTCCACGTGCGCCTTCTCGGAGAGCAGGAGGTTGCGGCTTTCCTGCGCGGAATTGGTGAGCTGGGCGCCGGGTCGCACGACGATCTTGCCGTTGAACACGGCGTGCGCGGCGCCTCCGACGATGCACTTGTGGAGCTGTCGGCAGCGGCCGTTCGGCCGGCCATGGTCCATCAGCGTATGGGTGTCGGCGAGCTGCCGGCCGGCGGCCAAGGTCAGCCCGTCCAGCCCGACCTGCACGCCCTCGCCGCGCTGGAGGACGTCCAGGTTCTGGCGCGACAGGCGGGCGCCCAGCGTCACCGTGTGCGACGCGTACGTAGCGTCGCGCTCGACGGCGACGGCACAGCTCGCAATGTGGAAGGCGCTCTTCGCTTCCTGCTGCAGCTTCACGTGCCGCACGCGCGCTTCCTCCCCCACGACGATCTCGGTGACGGCATTCGTGAAGTAGCCGGCATCGGCGCGGGTCGCGTACTGCTCGATCACGGTGCATTCGGCGCCCGCCTCCGCGACCACGAGACAGCGCGGGTAGGTCACGGCTTCCTGCGTCGCGACGAACAGCAGCTCGACCGGCGTGGGGCACTTCTGTTGCCTGGCGATCCACACGAATGCGCCATCGCGCAGGTGGCTCGTGTTAACCGCTGCAAACACATCGCGGTCGAAGCCGGCGTGACGCGCAAGATGTGCCTCGAGCACTGCCCCATGGGTCGCGAGAGCGCCCGCGAGGTTGCCGACCACAACGCCGTATGGCAGCCCCGCGGTTACCGAAAGCTCCGGAACGTACACGCCGTCCACGAACACGAGCTGCGTCGTCGCCTCGGGCGCGAGGAAAGACGCGATCTCGTTGCGCGTGAGGCCGGGAATCGCGCTCGCCCGGCGCAGGCGCAGACGCGTGAGCGGGGCGACGTCGGTGAAGCGCCATTCCTCATCTCGCGTCGTCGGGACCGTGAGCGCGTTGGCGCGCTCGAGCGCCCGCGAGCGCCGCTCGTTGAGCCATGACGCGCCGCCGCGTGGCGATTCGATATCGCTCAGCAGCGCCTGGATGTACGGGTGCCTGGCGGCGACTACCGTGCTCATGCTGCTGCCTCCGGTTCACATCCCGAGCGGCCGCTACCATCGCGTCGGCAGCATGCGTCCTTCGCGGGTCGCATCCCCAGAGGGGCCCCTGCTCCGCCGCTCATGCCGCTGCCCTCACCCACTCGTAGCCGCGATTCTCGAGCTCGAGAGCAAGCTCCTTGCCGCCGGTCTTGATGATGCGCCCGCCCTCCATCACGTGCACGTAGTCGGGCACGACGTAGTTCAGCATGCGCTGATAGTGGGTCACGAGGACGATTCCGTTGTCGGCGTTACTCAACCGGTTGATCCCGTTCGACACCACTCGCAGCGCGTCGATGTCGAGACCCGAATCCGTCTCGTCGAGGATCGCGAGGCGCGGCTCGAGGAGGGCCATCTGCAGGATCTCGTTGCGCTTCTTCTCGCCGCCGGAGAAGCCCTCGTTGACCGAGCGGTCGAGAAAGCTCGCGTCGATGTCGAGGATTTTCATCTTCTCCCGCACGTAGTCGTCGAACTCGAGCGGGTCGAGCTCGTCGCGCCCGCGCCCGGCCTGCACCGTGTTATAGGCGAGCCGCAGGAACGCGCTGTTTGAAACGCCGGGGATCTCGACGGGATACTGGAAGCCCAGGAAGAGCCCGGCCCGCGCGCGCTCTTCCGGCGCCATCTCGAAGATAGTCCTGCCTTCGAAAGTCGCCGTGCCTCCGGTTACCTCGTAGGCAGGATGCCCCGCCAGCGCTTTCGCGAGCGTGCTCTTGCCGGAACCGTTGGGTCCCATCACCGCATGAACTTCGCCCGCCGCGACGGTGAGATCGATCCCCTTGAGGATCTCGACGCCGCCGACCCGCGCGCGGAGCCCCCGGACTTCGAGCAGCGTTTTGGCTCCTGCGCGTATCATCCGACGCTGCCTTCGAGCTTGAGGCCGAGGAGCTTCGTCGCCTCGACCGCGAATTCCATCGGCAGCTGCTGGAATACGTCGCGGCAGAAGCCGTTGATGATCATCGAGATCGCCGCCTCCGCGCCGATGCCCCGCTGCGCGAAATAGAAGAGCTGGTCTTCCCCGATCTTCGAGGTAGTCGCCTCGTGCTCGACCTTGGCGCTTGCGTTCTGCACCTGGATGTAGGGGAACGTGTTGGCGCCGCATTTCGTCCCGATCAGCATCGAATCGCACTGCGAGTAGTTGCGCGCGTTCGCCGCGCGCGGCCCGACTTTCACGAGCCCGCGGTAGCTGTTGTTCGAGCGGCCGGCCGAGATACCTTTGCTCACGATCCGGCTGCGGGTGTTCCGGCCTATATGCACCATCTTGGTTCCGGTATCGGCCTGCTGGTGATGGTTGGTGAGCGCGACCGAATAGAATTCGCCGATCGAGTTGTCGCCGAGCAGGACGCAGGACGGGTACTTCCACGTGATCGCGGAGCCGGTCTCGACCTGGGTCCAGGAAATCTTGGAGTTGACGCCCTTGCACAGCCCGCGCTTGGTGACGAAGTTGTAGATGCCGCCGACGCCGTTTTCGTCGCCGGCGTACCAGTTCTGCACGGTGGAGTATTTGATCTCCGCGTCGTCGAGCGCGACGAGCTCCACCACTGCCGCATGCAGCTGGTTGGTGTCGAACTTGGGCGCCGTGCAACCTTCGAGGTAGGACACGTGGGACCTCTCCTCGGCGACGATGAGGGTCCTCTCGAACTGCCCGGAGGACTCGGTGTTGATGCGGAAATAGGTCGAAAGCTCCATCGGGCATTTGACGCCCTTGGGTATGAAGCAGAACGAGCCGTCCGTAAACACGGCAGAATTGAGAGCGGCGTAGTAGTTGTCGGCGGGCGGCACCACCGATCCGAGGTACTGGCGTACCAGCTCCGGATGGTTCTGCACGGCCTCCGATATAGAGCAGAATATGATGCCGACCTCCGCGAGTTTCTGCTTGTAGGTGGTCGCCACCGAAACGGAGTCGAAGATGACGTCCACCGCGACGCCGGCGAGCTTGGCCCGCTCGTTCATCGGCACGCCGAGCTTCTCGAAGGTGCGCAGGAGCTCCGGATCGACCTCGTCCATGCTGGCGAGCTTTTTCGGCTTGGGTGCCGAGTAGTAGATGATGTCCTGGAAGTCGATTTTCGGGTACTTCACGTTCGGCCACGCCGGCTCGGCCATCGTGAGCCAGTGGCGGTAGGCCTTGAGGCGGAACTCGAGCAGCCACTCCGGTTCGTTTTTCTTCGCAGAAATGAAGCGGATCGTGTCCTCGCTCAAGCCCTTCGCCACGGTGTCCGACTCGATGTCGGTCACGAACCCGTGCCGGTACGGCTGATTGACCAAGTTTTCGAGTACCGAGCTCATTCCAATTTTCCTGACGGACAAGCAGCAGGCGGGAGCGGCGGGACGCCTGCTCGCTGCCTACCGCGCGCCGCTTACTGTTTCTCCCTAACGCTGAAGGATTCGCCGCAGCCGCACGTCGCGTCCACGTTCGGATTTTCGAACTTGAAGGACTGGCTGAGCCCTTGCTTGACGTAGTCGAGGGTCGAGCCGTCGATGAACGTCAGGCTCTCGGCGTCGATTACCACTTTCGCATCTTGCGCGCCGAACACGCTGTCGCCAGCGTGCACTTCATCTGCGTAATCGTAGGTATAGGCAAATCCCGAGCAACCCACTTCCTTTACTCCCACACGCAAGCCGATGCCACGGCCTCGCCTCGCGAGCTGGGTTCGTATCTGTTTCGCAGCACTTTCCGTCAATCGTATCGCCATATCTCCACCTGTTACTGTCAGTCGTCACTACTACATCAGGCCACCATCGCGGTAAGGCTCTTCAACCTCGTCACCACGCGTCCCAGCGCCTGCAAGAATTCATCCACCTGCTGCGCCGTGTTTGCCGCGCCGAGCGAGAAGCGCACGGCGCCGCGCGCCAACTCGGGTTCCACCCCCATCGCAAGCAAGGTCGCGGAAGGCTCCGGGTTCGCGCTCGAGCACGCAGCGCCGGGCGCGACCGCGTAGCCGGCCTTGTCGAGCTCGATTACCAGAGTCTCCCCGGCAATTCCCTCCAAAGCGAAATAAGAGGTATTGGGGATCCGTCGCGCGCCCGCTCCGAAAACGACCGCGCCCAGCCCTTGCAGCCCGCGCTCCAGGCGCGCGCGCAGAGCTTCCAGGCGCGGCGCGAGCTCTGTCATGCGGCTCGCCGCCAGCTCGCATGCCGCCCCGAACCCGACGATGGCCGGCACGTTTTCGGTGCCGGAGCGCAACCCCTGCTCGTGGCCGCCGCCGTGGATCAACGGACGAACCTCGAGGCGCTTGTCGATGACCAGGGCGCCCGCGCCCTTGGGACCGTAGATCTTGTGTGCGGAAAGCGTCATGGCATGCACGTTAAGCGCGGCAAAGCCCACCGGGATCTTGCCCAGCGCCTGCACGGCATCCGTGTGCATCCACGCCTTGACGCGGCGCGCCCGCTCGCCCGCCGCCGCGACGTCCTGAATGACTCCGGTTTCGTTGTTGGCAAGCATGACCGACACCACGCCGGTGGGCTCAGCGAGCGCCGCATCCAGGTCGGCGATATCGAGCTCACCCGCGCTGTCGACCGCGAGCCTGCGCACCTTCCATCCGCTACGCGCCAATTCCTGCGCCGGCTTCGCCACGCACGGGTGCTCGATCGCGCTTACCGCTACCTGCGTCGGCTTGAGACGGGATGCCGCTCCCTTGATGAACATGTTGTTCGCCTCTGTACCGCCCGAGACGAAGATCACCTGCGACGGTTGTACGCCGACCAGCGCCGCGACCTGCTCGCGCGCCACCTCCACCGCCCGGCGCGCGAGCGTGCCGAACTCGTGTCGGCTCGATGCGTTGCCATAGCTTCCGCGCAGGAACGGCACCATCGCCTCGAACACGCGGTCATCGACCGGCGTCGTGGCGTTGTTATCGAAGTAAACGTGTTGCGTCATACGCGCCGTGTCGTTCAGGCGGGCACGGTAGAGCCGCGTTTCCTGGGCTCCCGCATGTCATGCACTTGCGCGACACCGGTGCCCTGCGCCGCCTCTTTGGCCTTCTGCTCCTCGACCAGCTGCCGCAAGCTCACCGAACCAAGGTAATCGAAGATGCGCTCGTTCAACGCCGCCCACAGATCATGGGTCAGGCACTTCTGCTCGTCGCGGCAGTTCTCCTTGCCCCCGCATTGCGTGGCGTCGATCGGCTCGTCCACCGCGAGGATGATTTCCGAGACCGACACCGAGCCGAGCTCCTTGGCGAGGCAATAGCCCCCGCCGGGGCCACGAACGCTTTCGACCAGCTGGTGCCGGCGCAACTTGCCGAACAGCTGTTCCAGATACGAGAGGGAAATTTTTTGGCGGCTACTGATCTCGGCCAGCGTCACCGGTCCACTGCCATGATGCAACGCAAGATCTATCATCGCGGTCACCGCGAAACGTCCTTTGGTCGTCAGCCTCATACGGTAATTCCTAAAAAATGTTTCACAATCAACAATTTGATTTGACAGCTCAATACACTACTAGCGTGGTCAACTATAGCTTTCCCGAGTAATTTAGTCAACAATTCCACTCAATTAGTTCGATCGAAGTCGGCGACTTCCCGGCCATCGATTTTTACGCCCAGGCGCTTCAACTCGGCGAGGATTTGCTCGATACGCCGCTCGTTGCCGGCGCTCTGCTCGATCAGCTCGTTGATCGCCTTTCCCAGGGGGTCGTTGAGATCCCTGACCACCGCGTAGGCGGCAAACCGGCCCGCCGCGGCAGCGTCGTGCGTCTCCACGATGCGCGCCGGTATTCCAATGGCGGTTGCACCCGCGGGCACTTCCTTTACCACTACCGCGTTCGAACCTACTCTCGCCCCGGCACCGACGACGATGGGCCCCAGTATTTTCGCGCCGGCTCCGACGACTACGCCGTTCCCCAGCGTCGGATGGCGCTTCCCCTTGTTCCAGGAAGTGCCGCCGAGCGTGACCCCGTGGTAGAGCGTGCAATCGTCGCCAATCTCGGCGGTCTCTCCGATCACTACACCCATGCCGTGGTCGATGAAGAAGCGCCGGCCTATCGTGGCTCCCGGATGTATCTCTATCCCGGTGAGCCAGCGTGAAATGTGGGACACGAACCGTGCCAGCCACTTGAACCGGGCGCCCCATAAGCAGTGTGCGAGGCGGTGAAACAACAGCGCGTGAAATCCGGGATAGCAGGTGACGACCTCCCAGCGCGTGCGGGCGGCGGGATCCCGCTCAAAAACGACCGCGATTTCCTCTCGAAGACGGTCGAACATTTGTTTTGAAATCCAAGAAGATGGGGCACGCAGCTTACGATGCCCTAGTAAATTAGTCAACTTTATTTCAGGAAACGGCGCACTGTGAAAGGAGCCCGGAAAAAGACCATGACAACAGAGCGTTAGGTATCACTCACCGCGCCTACTGTTCTTCTTCCGGTTCTTGGGATGAACCAGCGACTTCAGCAGCCCGCGAAGGATGCTGACCTCGTCTTTCTCGAGTTGAACGCGGCCAAACAGCCGGCGCAATCGCGGCATCAGCTTCTTGTTATAGGCGGGATTCAGGAACCCGGTTTCGAGCATCGTGCGTTCAAGGTGCGCGTAAAAATGCTCCAATTCCTCGTGGCTCGCGAGAACGTTCGACGGCTCGCGCGCAACATCCTCACCGTACGCCGCCATGCGCAGTTCGTACGCCAATACCTGAACCGCCGCAGCAACGTTGAGCGAGGAATACTCCGGATTTGCGGGTATTCTCGCCAGCAACTGGCACTTTTCGACCTGTCCGCCGGTCAGGCCATACATCTCGTTGCCGAATACCAGCGCGGCCTGCTGCTTGCGTGCTATCGGGACGACACGCGCCGCCGCCTCGCGCGCCGTAACCATCGGCGCCGCAATTTCGCGGACGCGCGCGGAACAAGCCACGGTGTACGCCGATCCGATGAGCGCCTCGTCCAGAGTCGCGCAAACGCGGGCATTCTTCAGGACGTCGCCCGCGTCGACAGCCAGCCATTCCGCCTGCGGATCGGGATAACGCCTGGGCGCTACGAGTACCAGTCGTGCAAGCCCCATGGTTTTCAACGCGCGCGCCGCCGCGCCGATGTTGCCCGGATGCGCGGTCTCGCAAAGGATGACGCGGATGTTCTTGAGCGGATCGGCGGCGATCACCATGATTTTTAAATTATCGGCGGCGTTCCCTTAGAATACAGTGTTCGATCGCCCAGCCCGTCTACCCTACACTGGGATTTCCGTCGCCGCCGATTGCCGACAATGCATCCGATGTTGAACATCGCGGTCAAGGCCGCCCGGCGCGCCGGATCGATCATCAACCGCGCCACGCGCAATCTTGACATCGTGTCCGTCAGGGAGAAGGCGGCGAATGATTTCGTCTCGGAAGTGGACCACGAAGCGGAGCAGGCGATCATCAGGACGCTGCGCGACGCCTACCCCGACCATTCGATTCTAGCAGAAGAGAGCGGCGCTTCCGGCAGCTCCGAATACCGGTGGATCATCGACCCGCTCGATGGCACGACCAATTACCTGCATGGCTTTCCCCAGTACTCCGTGGCGATCGCTCTCATGCACAGGGAGCTCGTCACCCAGGCGGTGGTCTACGATCCGGGTCGCAACGATCTTTTCACCGCAACGCGTGGGCGCGGCGCGTTCCTCAACGAGCAGCGCATGCGCGTGAGCAAGCGCCCCAATCTCAAGAGCGGACTGATCGGCACGGGCTTCCCGTTTCGCCAGCTCGAGCACATCGAAGCCCATCTCGCGATTCTGCGCGACGTCATGAAGAATTCAGCCGGCGTGCGGCGCGCGGGCTCCGCCGCGCTCGATCTTGCGTACGTTGCGGCCGGCAGGCTCGATGCGTTCTGGGAATTCGGTCTCAGTCCCTGGGACATCGCCGCCGGCGCGCTGCTGATCACCGAGGCCGGCGGATTGGTAGGCGACCTGCGGGGGGAAAACCAATACCTCAAGACGGGCAACGTGGTAGCAGGGAATCCCAAAGTCTTCGTCGACCTGCTGCGGGCGATTTCGCCGCACCTGACACCGGCATTGATTGGCGGTTGACGCGGGCGGTGGGATGGCCGCCGTTCCTGCCTACTTCACCTTGAAGGCGGCAAGCTCTTTCGCCAACGCCGGATTGAGCTTGTCGAGGACCTGCGCGACCCGTCTCACTTCGGAGTCCCGCCCAAGATGCACGTAGACCTTGCCCAAGCCAAGCCATGCATATGCAAACTGGTCGTCGAGCTGGAGCGCTTCGCGGTAAGCGCTCACCGCAGGCTCGAGACGGCCCAGCTCGCTGTAGGTCTCACCCAGCAGGAACCATGTCTCGGGGACGTCCCGTCTCACGGCGAGGGCGCGGTTCAGTACCTGCAATGAGCGGTCCGCCTGACCGGTCAGGCGATAGGATTGGGCAAGCAGGTTCCATCCGAGCATGTCCTCCGGGGCGAGGCGCACTACTTCGGCATAACACTCGATCGCACGCTTGCGCTGGTCCGCCTGCGAGTACGCATAACCGGCGATCAGCCACCACTCGCTGTTAGATTTGTCCTGCTTGAGGTTTTCCTCGGCGAATTTGGCGAGCCCGTCCCAGTCCCGGCGCTGCTCGAATTCGGCGATGCGCCGGCGGTTGACGTCGCTCACGCTCTGGAAGTGGCTGAGCAGGACCGGTATCGTGCCGTCGGGCACCAGGCTGAAGAGGAGGCTCTGCGCCGGCGTGCAGGCGACGCACGCCACCACCAGCGCTGCGGCAATCATCATGCACGGCGCGCGCTGGATCGGCCCTGGTTTGTCCGCGCGATATTTCATCGGTCGCTGAAGCTCGTGCTGGGCGCGCAGGGCTGTCTCAGCGGGCTACCGGAGCCGGAGGCCCATTCCGTCTACAGCTGGTTTTCCGGCACGAACGGGCCCAACAGCCAGGTTCTCAGCCGCAAGAACAAGCTCGAATCCGGCTCCTCGTTGAGCACGATTTCGCCGGTCCCGTCCATCGTAAGCCACTCGATGCCGACGCCGTCCGGCCCCAATCGCAGCCGGTATGCGCTCTGCAGCTTGCTGATGTGGATGACGCGCAGCATTTCCTTCGCCAGCTCGGGGCTTTTGACGAAGATCCCGAGCTCCGTATTCTTGCTCGCGGATCGCGGGTCGAGGTTCAGCGACCCGATAAAGACCGTCGAGCGATCGATGACGGCGGTCTTGGCGTGCAGCCGGCCGAGCGACATGCCGGGCAGCATCAGCCGCTCGTTCTTCTGGATGCGCGTCGGGCTCAACTCGTAGAGGTCGACCCCCGCCTTCAGCAGGTCGACGCGGTAGCGCGAGTAGCCGGTATGAACGATCGGTGCATCGTTGGACCCGAGCGAGTTGGTGAGGACCGTGACTTTGACGTTGCGTTTCGTCAAGTCGCCGAATGCCCGCACGCCCTCGTGCCCTGGAACGAAATAGGGCGACACGATGACGACCTCGTTGTCGGACTTCGCGACGAGGTCCATCACGCTCATCGAGACGCTCATCGACTGCGCCTCGTCGGCAGATTTCGCGGTGACTTTCTCTGGGGAGTCGGCAAACGCCGCCGCCTCGCCCCAGACCAGTCCGACACGCCCCGCCTCGAGATCCTCCGCGATCGGACCGTAGCCGAGGATATCGATCGGAGGCAGCGCGAGCGGCACCATCTGTTCGCCTTCATCGACGAGTTGATCGAACCTGCGCTGCAGTTCCTCGCGACCGAGGTCCGTCTTGACGATCGCCTCGACCGGATAGACCTGCGGGCTGTTCCAGTACGCGTCGAAGATGGCGGCGAGCTTCGGCACCACTGCGCCCACGATAAACGCATCGATGTCCACGAAGTTGTCCATTGCGCTGCGCAGGAAGTACTCGTCGCCGATGTTGCGCCCTCCCGCGATGACCATCGTGCCGTCCGCGATGAAGAGCTTGTTGTGCATGCGGCGGTTGAGCCGTCCGATGTCGCCCAACGAAGCGGCGTACTTGCCTATCACGCTGCCGCGGCCGCAGCAAAACGGGTTGAAGAGGCGCACCTCGACGTTCGGAAACGCCGCGAGCCCGCGAAACAGCTCGTCGGCGCCGGTCGTATAGAGATCGTCGACGAGGAGGCGCACGCGCACGCCGCGCAGTGCGGCTTCGCGCAGATTGCGCAGTATCAGGCGCCCGCTGGGATCGTTGTGGATGTGGTAGTACTGGACGTCGAGCGAGTAGCGCGCGCGGCGCGCGAGCTGCAGTCGCGAGTCCAGCGAGTAAAGGCCATGGGGCATCAGCCGGAACCCGGAGAGCTCCGGGGCCGGGATGGAAGTCTGCGTGATCTGTACGAGCGGACTGTCGGGCGCGGGCGCGATTGCCGACGAAGGAGAACGCACGACCTGCTGCGGCAGCGTGCCGCAGCCCGCCAGCAGGGCGCCCAGAAGCGCGAGCGCGACTGGCCCCGCATGCCGCAACCACCGCCAGCGGCTCGCTCGGGATAGAATGCGTGCTTCGATATCAACGGAGGTCGGCATGCAACGATGCCTCGCGTTTGCGTTGCTCTTGTTCTGCGTGCCCGGGCCCGCCGGCGCCGCCCTGGATATCGGAGACCCCGCGCCGGACTTTACGACGCCCGCAGCTCTGGGCGGGAAAGTCTACCAGTTTTCCCTGGGCGAGGCGCTGAAGAAGGGTCCCGTGGTCCTCTACTTCTTCCCCGCCGCTTTTTCCGAAGGATGCTCCATCGAAGCCCGCGAGTTTGCGGAAGCCACCCCTCAATTCGCCGCGCTGGGCGCAACCGTCGTCGGCGTGTCCGCGGACGACGTCGAGACGCTCTCGAAATTCTCGGTCCAGGCCTGTCAGAGCAGGTTCCCGGTGGCCTCGGATCAGGCGCAGGCAGTCATCAAGTCATACGATGCCGTACTCAAGACGCGGCCGGAATACGCGAACCGCATCTCCTACGTGATCGCGCCCAACGGCTCCATCGTCTACCACTACGTGAGCCTGAACCCCGCCCGTCACGTGGAACGAATGCTCGCTGCGCTGCGCAGCTGGTCGGAAAAGAAGGACAGCAAATAGCGGTCGTCCGTCGACCGGGTTGACGCGCCATCCGGAAGATGATTCGGTATCTCGCCTTTCTATTCGCCCTCCAGTTGGCCGGCACACCGGCTGCCTGGCCGGCTGGAGCCGCGCAAGATCCTTCTGCCATAGCCGAACGCAGAGTGGCCCTGGTAATCGGCAACGCCGCCTATCGAGCTGATCCGCTCAGGAATCCCGTAAACGACGCCAAGGCCGTGGCCGATGCATTGGGGGCGCTCGGGTTCGACGTTATTTACGGCGAGAACCTCAACCGCGCCGGATTCGCTTCGACACTTCGGGATTTTGGAAGAAAGCTGAAGGAACAGAAGGCAGTAGGCTTCATCTACTTTGCCGGTCACGGCGTCCAATACCGCGGACGCAACTACCTGATGCCGACGGACGCCAATACTCAGAGCGCCGACGACATTCCCCTCGAAGGTATCGACCTCAACAACGTTTTCGACAGAATCGAGAGCGCCAGCACATCGATCAACATCGTGGTCCTTGATGCCTGCAGAAACAATCCGTTCGCATCCGCATCGGCATCGATCGGCCAGGGGCTGGCCGAGGTCGATGCGCCCATAGGCACCTACATAGCATTCGCCACGCGGCCGGGCTCGGTGGCTGCCGACGGCAACGACGATCATGGGATGTACACCAAGCATTTGCTGAGAAACCTCGGGGCTCCGGGCATTCCCATCGAACGGGTATTCAAGAATGTCCGGATCGCAGTGATACAGGAGAGCAACAAGCAACAGGTTCCATGGGACAGCTCATCTCTTACCCTGGACTACTACCTCGCGCCCGCAAGCAAGCTTCCGCCCACGCCCACGAGCGCGGAGGTTACGTCCTCCAGACTCGCCTGGCAGGAGATAAACGACCGCGGAAACGTTTTCGAACTGGTCGATTTCCTGCGCCGCTTCCCCGGCTCGAGCGAGGGCCCGGCGGCGCTCTCCAGGTTCAACGAGGTGTTGCGGCGGATCGGCGCTCCGCAAATAGATGACGCAGATATCCCGACGCTCACGAAGCGAACGGTTTATGCCGGCTTCAGCTATCGTCCAATGGGTGAAAGGGAAGCGGCGTACCACGGATTGAAGCGCTGGGCGCCGATGGTCATCTCCGTAGACAAGGGGGGCATAGCGGAGCGGACCGGACTTCGCGCCGGCGACATCATCCTGGACGTGAACGGCGCGCCGATGTCCAGTCAGGAACGGTTCGAAAGCCTCAACTGGACGTTGTCTCCCGGTGAGCTCGTTCAGGCGAGCATCCTGCGCAACAAGCGTACGCTCTCCGTTCGAGCTGTAATGGAGCGCCCGTCTCTGAGCCTGCTGTTGATGGAGATCGCCATGCAACGCTACAAGGACGGAAAAATCCCCTCTGCCGTCCAGCTGGCGGAATATTTGAGCGAGCAGAAGTATCCGTTGGCTCAGGAATCGCTGGGGATCTTGTTCATGACGGGCAAGGGGGTGCCCAAGGATGCGCAACGCGCCTTCACTCTCCTGAAAGCTGCGGCAGACCAGAGGCCCGGAATATCCGACTACTACATGGGCCTGGTTTACGGGAATGGAGCGGGCGTCGAGAAGGATGAAAAACGGGCATTCGAGTATTTCTCGCGGGCGGCGGAGGCAGGGATACCCGAGGGTATCGGTCAGGTGGGGTTGGCCTGCCTCCTGGGGCGCGGCACGCCGCAGGATTTTGCCCGGAGCCGGGAGCTCCTGACGATCGCAGCCGAGCTCGGGCAAGTGTTCGCGGAGTACGGTCTTGGGGTGATCTACGAGAAAGGATTGGGTGTCCCGCGCGACCCGGCGAAGGCCACTGCTCTCTATGAGAGCGCCGCCAAAGCGGGCCTCAAGGAAGCCGAAGATCGGTTGAAGGCGCTAAAGCAATCCAATTAGACGACTTTCGAATAGGTCGCGCCTTTGCGCCTTTCGCGAAGATAGCGATCGAACACCATGCAGATCGATCTGACCAGGAGCCGACCCCGGGGAGTCACCACGATCTCACGCGACGTAATGTCGACCAGACCATCGCGCGCCAGTCTGCGCAGGTCCGCCAGCTCCGGCGCGAAGTATTGTTCGAATTCGACACCGTAGGCGAGCGCTATCGCCTCGATCTGCAGGCGGAAGTTGCAGGCAAGGCCCTGGATCACGGCACGTCGCACCATATCGTCCGCGTTGAGCTCCAGACCCCGGGCGACCGGCAGGTGTCCCGCCTCGAGGTGTCCGTAGTACCCCTGCAGGTCCTTCACGTTTTGGTAGTAGGTGGGCCCGACCTTGCCGATGGCGGAGACGCCCAGCCCAAGCATGTCGCATTCGGGATGCGTCGAATATCCCTGGAAGTTGCGTTGCAGCCTCCCCTCGACCTGGGCGATCGCAAGTGCATCGTCCGGCCGCGCAAAATGATCCATGCCTATGTACACATAGCCGGCGCCCGTCAATCGGCCTATCGCGAGCGTCAGTATCCCGAGCTTGTCGTCCGCGGTCGGCACATCGGTCTCGGCGATGCGGCGCTGCGGCTTGAAGACTGCCGGCAGGTGCGCGTAGCTGTATAGCGCAATGCGGTCGGGCGCGAGGTCGATCACCTTGTCCAGGGTGGAAGCGAATCCGTCGAGCGTCTGCTTCGGCAGGCCGTAGATTAGGTCGAGATTGACCGATCGAAAACCGGCTGCGCGCGCGTCGTGCACGGCCGCGCGCGTGACTTCCTCGCTCTGCAGGCGGTGCACGGCCCGCTGTACCTGCGGATCGAAGTCCTGCACGCCGATCGAGACGCGGTTGAATCCCAGCTCCGCCAGGAAGCCCAGCATGCCCGGGGCGAGGCGCCGCGGATCGATCTCGATCGAACACTCGAAGTCTGTCGAGCGCTCGAACCGCGCATGGACCGCTCGAACCAGCCGACTCATTTCGTCGCGCGCGAGGAAGGTGGGCGTGCCGCCTCCCCAATGAAGCTGGCACGCGCGCCGCTCGCCGAGCATCGGCTCGATCAGCGCAAGCTCGCGCTCGAGGTAGCGGACGTACTGTGCCGACTTGCCGTGGTCTCTCGTGACGATCTTGTTGCAGGCGCAGTAGAAGCAGAGCGTGTCGCAAAACGGCAGGTGCATGTAGATCGACCACGGCTGCGCCTTGCCTCCGGCGCCTCTGCGCTCCAGCCAGCGCCGCAGGGCCGTCTCGCCGTAGCCCGGGGTGAATCGGTCCGCAGTCGGATACGAGGTGTAGCGCGGCCCGTTGACGTCGTGCTTACGGATGAGATCCGGGTCTATGAGCATCCCGCCGGCGGGGCGCAGCGATTCCATTTTCATGGGTGAAGATCATGATCGACCCTCCGTGCACCCGGGTTGATCTACATCAACAAGACCCCTTCTTAAGGTGCATATCATTTGCACCTTAAAAGGCACAAACGATCATGAGACTCACAACGTTCAGTGACTACAGCATGAGGATGCTGATCTACCTGGCGGCGGCGCCCCACCAGCGGGCGACGATCGCGGAGGTGGCCCGGGCCTACGGCGTTTCCGAGCATCACATGGTGAAGGTCGTCCATCTGCTCGGCAAAGCGGGCTTCCTGAAGAATACCCGGGGCAAAGGCGGCGGCGTGGAGCTTGCCCTTCCCGCCTCCGAGATCAACGTCGGCCGCGTGATGCGCTTCACGGAGGGGGAAGACATGCCGGCCGAGTGCTTCGACCGGGCCCGCAATACTTGCCGCATCAGCAGTGCGTGCCGTCTGCAGCGCGCGCTGCATGAGGCGGTGGAAAGCTTCTACCGCGTGCTCGACCGCTACACGCTGGAATCCTTGACGGCAAACAGATCGAAGGTACGGGTTCTGCTGCGGCTGCAGCCAGTCGCCGAGCCCCGGACGCTTAACTGACGTTGAGCCTGCAAGCGTGGCCGAATATCTGAAAGCCTGGCAGTGCATCGGATGCGGGCGCCTCGAGGGGGCGCAGCCGTGCATCGGTGTCTGCGAGGACCGGCGCGTCGACCTGGTTGATGCAGCCGACTACGAAGAGGCGGTGGCGGCAACCGAGCGCACCCGCGCGCAGGTCGAGCGTTTTGCGTCATTGGTGCGGCAACTCGCAACAACGACGCCCCGCAACGGCGAGTGGGAACGCTCCTACCGGGAACTGCAGCGGCGGGCGCGCGCAGCGCTCCAGTCATAGG